>JBLIMM010000009.1:0-29640 GCA_047638635.1 Pseudohongiellaceae bacterium
ATTGCGCCGGGGTGTGGGAGCTGCTGCAGCGGCACGGCTTGTCTTGCTTCGCCATCAGTAACCATCTGGTGGGGCAGGCGGTGTGTGACAAAATCGATGAGCGGCACCAGGGTATTTTGCCTGACTCGGTGTGGGGCGATGGAGATCCTGAAGGAGTGCGGCAGCGAGCCGCCGACGAAATGATCGCCACGGGGCGGGCTGCCCGAGCGTTCTTTGACTTGGCGCCCGACTCGGTGAAGACCGTTCTGGCTGCCACCGGCAAGACCGTTGTGGTGGGCTTCACCGGGAGCTCTCTTTGGGGCGCGGCTTACGCCTTCACGCCGTTGCCCGCCGGTGCCGTCGATGCTGGCTATGCCGACTTTGCTGCTCGCTGGCGTCCCATTCTTGATGACTACGCCCAGCACGATGTGGTCTTTGCCCTCGAAGTGCATCCCACAGAGATCGCCTTCGACACCGTCTCGACTCGGCGCGCTCTAGCGGCGCTCGACGGCCACCCCGCTTTCGGCTTTAACTTCGATCCGTCTCACTTTGGCTATCAAGGGGTAGACTACCTGGGCTTCTTACGCGAGTTCGGGGAGCGCCTCTTCAATGTGCACATCAAAGACGTGTGGTGGTCTGAGGCGCCTACGGCCGCTGGGGTTTTCGGTGGGCATCTAGACTTCGGTGTGGACGGCCGCCATTGGGATTTTCGCTCTCCGGGGCGCGGCCGTATCGACTTCGAGTCGATTGTGAGGCTGCTCAATCAACAACACTACGCCGGCCCCTTGTCGGTGGAATGGGAGGACGCCTTGATGGATCGTGAACACGGCGCTGAAGAAGCGCTGCGGTTTGTGCGAGCGCTCGATTTCCCCGGCAGTGAGCGGGCCTTTGATGCGGCGTTCGCAGAATGAAGAGCGCCGACGAAAAACCTCCCATGGGGTTCTCTCTGGGTTGCTCGCTGTCGCTGATGATGTTTTTCCAGTACGCGATTTGGGGCGCTTGGATTCCGTTTCTTTGGTCGTTCTTGGCAGACCATCGAGGCATGGGCGGAGATGAGATTGGTTCGATGTTCGCTGCGGGTGCGGTGGGTGCGGTCGTTGGGCCATTCATCGCTGGCCAGGTGGCAGATCGTTGGTTTTCCACCGAGCGCTACTTGGCGTTTTCGCACCTCATTGGCGCGGGGTTGATTTGGCAGCTGGCCACCATCGAGAGTTTCGGGAGTTTCCTGCTCGTCTCGTTGCTCTACGGTTTGGTCTACGCGCCGACGCTGTCACTCACAAACTCCTTGGCCTTTCACCACCTGCCTGATCGCGATCGCGACTTTGGCAAGGTCCGTTTGTGGGGCACGTTCGGTTGGATCGCCGTGGGTATCGGCATGGGCCATTGGCTGGCCGCAGCCCATTCGCCCGAGGGCTTGAGCGGAGACACGTTGCACGCGGTTCAAGTGGCAGGTAAGGCGGACGCTTTTCGGCTGAGCGCGATCCTTGGCACTCTCATGGGTGTGTTCTGTTTCTTCTTGCCTCACACGCCGCCCAATCCCAGCGGCAAGCGCAATGCCACCTTTGAAGCCATGCGAGAAGTGAGGGCCCAGCCGCTGCTCACACTGTTCTTGCTGTCCGTGCCTGTGAGCTGCATCCACCAGTTCTACATAGTGCACACCGAGGGCTTCTTGCACCGCACCCTCGTGGCTCCGGAGATCTTTACGTCGCTCTTTGGCGTGGGGGGCGGAGGCTTCATGACTTTGGGGCAGATGGTCGAGGTGATGGTTTTGGCAACGATGCCTATGCTGGCTACGTGGGTGCCGCGAAAGGCGCTACTGGCCGTGGGGTTGCTGGCCTACGGGACTCGCATGGCGCTGTTTAGCTACTGGCCAGACTCGTCCGTGGCGCTGATCAGCGGTGTGCTGCTCCACGGCCTGTGCTTCGGGTGCTTCATCTTCGTGGCCTTCATGATCGTCGATGAGGAGACCAGCGATGACGTCCGGGCCAGCGCCCAGAGTTTGTTCAATCTGGTGATCGTGGGTGTGGGCATCATTGTGGGCAGCAAGGTTGCAGGTTGGGTCAACGACTGGGCCGTGGACGCCTCGGGGGAGGTGGACTACCAGCAGCTTTTCTCTGTTCCCATGTGGGCCTCGTTCGCCTGTCTTGCCCTGTTGCTGGTCTTTTATCCTGGGCGCCGTGCCTTGGCCCGGGAGTAGAAGTCTGCTCCGTAGATCTCCTTTGTTTTTGCGATGACTCCGGGTGGCCCTGTTTTTCGCGCAAGAGATCTGCTGCTCAGACAACGAGGCTGCGCCTCGAAAACTCGCCTCAGGCCTCATGCGCGAAAAACTGGTCCGCCCTCACCGGTGGAGGCTCTGGCGACTGTGGGCTTCCCGAGGTTCTTTTAGGCTGGCCCGAGACCGCGCTCTGGTCCTTCTCGTCTCCTGCCCAGCTCACCAGAGAGTGGTCTTCCCGTTGCCTTGGTGAGACGGAACGAGAACCGGGCCGGTCACCCGAGGGGAGGATGGCCGGCCCGGTCTCAGCGAACTGCGAATGTGTTCGCTCGTGGTACGCCTAGCCAATGCGCTCGTATTGACCGCGGGACAGGCGACGGAAGCGTGTGTCCTTGGCCAAGGCGTTGCTGACCATCATGTTGAAGCGGGAAGACGTCGTCTTGAAACCGTTGGAGGTGACAAGGTCTGAAGCCTCCGCAGGTGAGACCACAGCGCCGACTTCCATGGCCATGGCGATGGCGTCGGGAAGGTTGACCGCGTTGCGAGCCCGCGTGCGCTTGCCAGTGGAGGGGGCAGACGGTGTGGCGACGGGACGCCCGGAGGCACTGGGAGCCACGCCAAGGTGGGCCAGTTGAGTGTCGATAGCGGTGAGTTCGGTGAGCAACTTAGAGCGCTTGGCTTCGAGCTTGCCCGCGCCCTTTTCGCGCCGTTGGAGTTCTTTGAGTAGTTCGGCCGTCGAGAGGGACTTGAGAGCCATGGGGATACCTCGATGAAACTGGGAAGTGGGGGGATTTGCGGAACGCGCTGCCGCACGTTCGACTGCATACTACAGTGATGAGATGAAGTTTTGAATACGAAGTGAGAGCCATCGTAGTCGATCCGGTTGCCACGGATGGCAGGCGTCAGCGAAGACGCCAGTCGCTCACCTCTCGGTCAGCTGTGGGGTTTCCTGCAGAGACGGATTGGTGACAATCCGAGCGGAGCAGATTGCTAGCATGGCCACCTTGCTCACGCCCTAGCAGCCTGTGGGTAAAATGTCGCACGCCGGGCACACCTCGATGGCGCCAGTTCAGCGTTGCCGAATCCTCGACGAAGCTACTGATTCGCCTACGGTTCGTCGCCTTGATCTGACGCCATCGAGGCGCACTCGCCATTACGGCACTTTCCCCACAGGCTGCTAGTCTTCCGTTTCTTGCTTCCCCTTGGTTCATCGCCGCCCATGTCTTTCTGGTCTCAGCCTCTGTGGCGTTTTGGCCTGCTCGGCTTGGGGTCGAGCCTTGGTCTCACCTTCTTGCTCAGTGGCTTGAACTCGGAGCACTCTCTCCCGGTGTGGGTCGCTTGGCTGATCTCCGTGAGCCTCGTGACCTTTCTTATCTTTGGTTACGATAAAGCCATCTGTAAGGGCGGTTGGATGCGAGTGCCTGAGAACACGTTGTTGCTCTTGGTCGCGACGGGGGGCACGGTCGGGGCGCTGGCGGCAATGAATCTGTTTCGCCACAAAACTGTGAAAGCGAGCTTTCGTAATCGCTTTTGGGTGGCGGTCGGTATTCAGCTACTGGTCTTGGCTGGTTGGTTTGGCAGGGATTACGTTCTCGATTAAATGCGAGAGCGTGTCGCTGTTGGCGAGCCTGAGCAGCGCGTGACTCCTAACTTGCTAGTCGCGGCCGGTCTTTAGCACTGCCAAGAATGCTTTTTGGGGGATCTCTACGTTGCCCACCATCTTCAGCCGCTTCTTACCGGCCTTTTGCTTCTCAAGGAGTTTTCGCTTCCGGGAGATATCGCCGCCATAGCATTTCGCGGTGACGTCCTTGCGGACGGGGGCGATGTCTTCTCTTGCGACAATTTTTCCGCCGACCGCAGCTTGCAGGGCGACCTTGAACAGGTGCCGGCGTATCTCCTTGCGGAGCACTTTGAGGATCGCGCGACCGCGAGTCTCGCAGTGACTTGCATGAGAGATCGTCGAGAGAGCGTCGACCTCTTCACTGTTGACCAAGATGCGCATCTTGACCAAGTCGTCCGAGTGGTATCCCTCGATTTCATAATCCATCGTGGCGTAACCACGAGTGGCAGACTTCAGCAGATCGAAGAAGTCGAAGATGATTTCTGAAAGGGGGATGCTGAAGCCCAGCAGGACACGGCCGGGGCCGATGTACTCTTGCTTGAGGAAACGTCCCCGACGGTCAATGGCCAGCTTCATAATCACGCCAATGTAATCGTCCGGGGTGACGATATTCAGCTTCACGATGGGTTCGCGAAACTCGACGATTCTCGTGGCATCCGGAATCTCAGACGGGCTGTTCACCACGAGGGTTTTCCCGTCCGTGTCGAGGATCTCATAGGTCACGTTGGGAGCCGTCTGCACGATGTCGATATTCGACTCGCGCTCCAGTCGCTCTTGGACGATCTCCATGTGCAGCAGACCCAAAAACCCGCAGCGAAAGCCGAACCCGAGGGCATCACTGCTTTCGGGTAAGAACGTAAAGGCTGAGTCGTTCAGGGCTAGTCGCGTGAGAGCCGTGCGCAGGTTGTCGAACTCGCCGTTCTGCACCGGGTACATGCCGCAGTACACCATGGGCCTGCTGGGCTTGTAGCCCGGGAGGGGCTTACTCTCGGTGTCCTTGTCGAGAATGATGGTGTCGCCGATGCGCACATCAGAAAGAGTCTTGATGTTGGCAATCAGGTAGCCCACCTCGCCCGTGCCCAGGGACTTCAGCGGTGTGAGTTGTGGACGGAAAATGCCGATTTCGATGGCCTCATGGCGCGTGCCGCCAGCGAAGAGGCGGAGTTTTTGGCCTGCCTTCAACTCGCCGTCGACCACGCGCACGTGCATGATCACGCCGCGGTAATCGTTGAACTCAGCGTCGTAGATCAAGGCACGCAGCGAAGCTTTCTCGTCCCCGTCAGGGGCGGGCACCTGCTCAACGATGGCATCGAGAAGATCTAACACGCCGAGGCCGCTCTTAGCGGATGTCAGCAGAGCTCGTTCACCCTCGATCGTCAGGGCCGTCTCGATCTCTTCAATGACTTCATCGGGCCGAGCTGCGGGAAGATCGATCTTGTTGATCACGGGGATGATCGTCAGCTCCGCCTGCTCAGCAAGCAGCGTGTTGTGCACCGTCTGGGCTTCGACTCCCTGGGATGCGTCGACTAGCAGCAGAGCGCCCTCGCAAGCCTGCAGGGCTCGCTCGACTTCGTAGTTGAAGTCCACGTGGCCTGGCGTGTCGATCAGGTTGAGCCGGTAAGTCACGCCGTCCTTGACGTAATCCATGGAGGCCGCTTTGGCCTTGATGGTGATGCCCCGTTCGCGCTCGAGGTCCATGTCATCCAGGAGCTGGTCAGCGCGATCGCGGAGAGCCACGGTGCTGGTTAGCTCAAGCATGCGGTCGGCCAGAGTGCTCTTACCGTGATCAATGTGAGCAATGATGGAGAAGTTACGAATGCGCTCCCGTTTCACGACGGTGCTCCTGCGGCTCGGCGGGCGAGCTCGTTTGCGAAGGCCGCCATGGCTTGGCCTCGGTGAGAGAGCCCTGCTTTTTGTGCGGACGTCATTTCGGCGAAAGTGGCTCCTGAGGTGTTGGCACCCCTCGGCACGAACAGCGGGTCGTAGCCGAAGCCCTCGGCACCCCGTGAGTTTTCGAGAATGGTGCCCTCGCAGCTGCCGCTAAGTTCGAGGGTCACCTGGCCGTCTTCGACCAGGCACAGGCTGCAGCGAAAACGCGCCGAGCGGTCGCTTGCTGCTGCGAGGCGTTCGAGCAGCAGCGCGTTGTTGGCAGCGGCGTTGCCGTGTTCTCCGGCGAATCGAGCCGAATGGACTCCCGGCGCGCCGCCCAGAGCGTCCACTTCGAGGCCTGAGTCGTCGGCAAGGACGGCTAAGCCCGTGGCTGCGGCAAAGTGCAGCGCTTTGATCTGCGCATTCTCGGAGAAGGTCGCGCCATCTTCGACGGCTTCTGGGATCTGGGGAAAGAGCTCCAGGCCACAGACGTCCCAACCCAAGCCGTCGAGCAGGGGAATCAGCTCTTTCACTTTGCCCGGGTTCGTAGTGGCGAGGAGCAATTGCGTCACGAGTTCAGGGCCTCGTCCTGAATGACCTTGATGGACTGGGCGGCTGTGCGCCCCATGGCCATCAGGCCGTCGAGCTGATCGAAAGTGAAGGCACCTTGCTCGGCGCCGCCGCCCATTTCGACGACTTTGCCCGAACCGGTGACGACGATGTTCATGTCGACCTCTGCGGAGCTGTCTTCGTAGTAGCTGAGGTCCGCGTGGGGGGCACCCTCAAGCAGGCCGACACTCACAGCCTGCAGGGAGTCGACTAAGGGCCAGTTCTTCAGGCCGCCGTTCTCCTTGAGGTGAGTGAGCGCGTCGTGGAGGGCGATATAAGCGCCGTTGATTGAGGCGGTGCGGGTGCCGCCATCCGCAGAGAGGACATCGCAGTCGACCCAGATGGTGCGGCCTTTGATGGCCTTGCGATTGACCACAGCCCGCAGGGCCCGGCCAATGAGCCGCTGAATCTCCACGGAGCGGCCATCGACTTTGGGACCTCGCTCCCGCGGTCGGCGGTTGTTCGTGGCAGCCGGCAGCATGGAGTATTCGGCGGTGACCCAACCTTGATCAGAGCCCTTGAGAAAGCGTGGGACTCCATCTTCGACCACGGCCGTGCACAGCACTCTGGTCAGCCCGCAGTCCACCAATACGGAGCCGGGGCGGGTGGGCAACCAGCCCCGGGTGAAGTGAAGCGGCCGGATGGCACCGGGGGCTCGTCCGTCGAGGCGCAGCTGGCTCATGGGTCGATATCGTTTCGGGGGAAGAAGGGAATCCCGGCGAGTATAGAGCCGCCCTTGGGCCGCGATCAACGGACCCGGGCCGGGCTAAACCCCTGAGCCCACCGAGATCAGCTGGACGTACTCGCCGGTCAGCTCCCGACCGTCTCTTAAGAGCAGATCGCCGCTGGGGGTGAGGCTGGCGATTTCCACGGTCTGGCGCTGCCCTTTGTACTCAAGCACGACGGTGCGACGGTCGAGCCACGAGCGGCTGCAGTACTCCCGCCCCCGGGCCTGATCGCCGGGACTGCCCAGTTGGGCCAGAGATTGGTCGAGTTCTTGGACCAACTCGCCCAGAACGCTGTTGCGAGTGTCTGGGCGCTCGTCGAGGCCCGCATCGGTAGCCAGCTGCTCAAGCTCTGGGGGCAAATCTCCCGGGCGCAGAGAGAGATTGATGCCCACGCCGATGAGCAGCAGGGGCTCGCCGCTGGGGGAGCGCAGCTGCTCCACGAGAATCCCTGCGATCTTGCGCTGCCCGCGCATCAGGTCGTTCGGCCACTTGATGGAGATCGCCGGGGATCCCACGGCTTCCAGGGCACGGCAGGCGGCTACAGCAGCGAGGAGTGTGATGCGGGAGAGGCGCGGTAATTCTGGCTGGGCCACGACCATCGTCGTGATCAGCGAGCGCCCGGGGACGCAATGCCAGCTGTGTCCTCGTCTCCCACGCCCGGCAGTTTGGTCGATGGCCAGTAGGATCGAGCCGGGGCCGGCTGCAGCTGCGAGGACACGTCGCCGCGCCTCGCTGTTGGTCGAATCTACCGTGAGCAGCACTTCGACCCGGTGCCCCGTCAGGAGCGGCACCGAGGTCGAGCTAGCGCTGCCTGGACTCAGATCGCCAAGTGCTCGTGCGCCCCTTCGAGGTGCACCTTTAGCTTCTTCATGACGTTGCTGTGAATCTGGCAAACCCGTGACTCGGTCAGGCTCATGAGCTGGCCGATTTGCTTCATGGTCAACCCATCGCGGTAGTACATCAGGATGATCTCTTTCTCGCGCTTACTGAGCGAGCGGATCATGGCGATCATCACGTCTTTTTGGTTGAGAATCTCGGCGGGATCGGGAGCGCCGGGGTCTTTGAGGTAGTCGATTTTCTCGACAGCCTGGTCGCCGGAGCCGTCATCCCAGGTCTCAGAGAGAGAGCGCACGGTGTGGGCTCGGGCCTCTTGAACGATGGCCAGGTACTCGGGCAGGCCTACGTCGAGGGTATCGGCCATTTCGGCATCGGTGGGGACGCGCCCATGCACCGCTTCGAGGCTGACCTGGGCCTTTGTGAGCTGGTGAGCCCGCAAGCGCACCAAACGGGGCACCCAGTCTTGGCTGCGTAGCTCGTCGAGGATGGCGCCGCGAACGCGGGTGCTGCAGTAAGTCTTGAACTTGATACCGCGGTCGATGTCGAAGCCGTCAATGGCATCCATCAGGCCGAAGACCCCGGCACTCTTGAGATCTTCGAGTTCGATAGACCGGGGTAGGGTCAGCAGCAGGCGCTCGGCAGTGAAGTGCACCACTTGGAGGTGCATCTCCATGAGCTGGTTGCGCTCGGCTGGATCACGGCTGACGGCGTAGGATCGCCAGAGAGCTTCGTTGGGCCCACCGAGTTCGCCACGCTGACGCTTCTTGGCGCCATCCTTGCCGTTCGTCAGGGCGGTTGGGGTGGATTTGGACGTCTTGCTCGCCGTAGCAGTACTGCTGGACGTAGCGCTCTTAGAAGTTGTTTTACGGACCATCGGACCTCTCCTCGTCGGCAACTGGCTGCCCGGACGGTGTCCGGGCCCTGTAGTTTTGCGTCCCACCCTTACGAGTGGTTTGCCTCGTTCTCTGCGTCGACTCGGGCGAGTCGATCACAGCGACGAAATGGACTATAACGACCGAGAGAGGCTGGTTAGACACCATCTTTGTGGCCAAGGATGGCCGATTGGTGTGGATGGTCGAACCAGGGTGGTAGGTATCGAGTGTTCGGTCGTGAGAACCCTTGTCGACAGGGGCGCGCTCAAGACTGAAGCCAACTTCAAAGAAAAAAGTGAGCTGCCCTGAATTGCCAGCAGCCCGAACCTGTGGCTCGGGCTGCTGGATCGCCGAAAGACCCGGCGTTTGGGTGTGCGTTGCGAGGCTTAGCTCGGTGCGCCTGCCGGGCGAAGGGCGGACGAATCAAAGTACGACTCGGCGAAGCTCACGAACTGATTCTCGATGTACTTCTCGATCGACTCCAGGTCGGAAATGACCATGTGGTAGGAGTGGGAAGTCGACTCGAGGTCGCGGTTACGGATCGTCTTGCGGCACTGAACCTCGAGGATGTCGTCTTCGATGTGCGGGTCGAGCAAGAAGACCAAGCGCGAGAAGTAATTCTCCGTAGAGCCATCGTCAGCCGTGAGAGGCTCTTCCAGTCGCAGAGCGAGCTGGTACTTGCCTTCGTAGAAGCCTCGACTGAGCTCGAATCCGCTGGCTTCGGCGCAGAACCCCGCAGCAAGCTCTTCGATGATGGCTTCGACTTTCTCACGAAATTCAAATCCATCGAACGTCTTTTGTGAGCGTTCCATGTCTTCGTGGGAACGAGCCTTGTGAGAAGCCTCTGAACGACGCTCGCTGTCATCGCGAATCTGCTTCAAGCGTGCTTTGAACTGGTTGGACATGGGGACGCTCGCCAAGGTGTTGAATCGGGTAGAGGAGTGCTATCGGCTATCGGGGCCGGGTGGACTGAGGGAAGAATACGCCCGACCGAGGTCGAGGCAAGTCAGCGCCTGAGATTGGCGCGTCGGGGGGCTTGCCTTCGACAACTCAGAGCGGGCATTGTGCTGTCATGAATAGCGCAAAAGTGCGCGCACGTCACGGTCTCCGATTTTGTCCCGCCAAGGAATAAAATCGAGGGCAATGACAAACGCGAGGGCGGAAACTTTTCCGCCCACGTTTTCGATCAAGTTGCAAGCCGCCGCAGCGGTGCCGCCCGTGGCGATCAAGTCGTCGATGACCACGACAGACTGTCCGCTGGCTACGGCATCTGAGTGCATCTCGATGCAATCGCTGCCGTACTCAAGGCTGTACTCCTGGCTCACAACCTCATAAGGGAGCTTGCCCGGCTTGCGAATGGGGATGAAGCCCACACCCATGGTTTGAGCCAGGGCCGTGCCGAAGAGAAACCCTCTAGACTCGATGCCTGCCAAAGCGTCGCACTTCACGCCATCCAGAGATTTCGCTAGCTGTTCGATGCTGCTAGCAAAAGCCTTCGCGTCTCCGAGCAGGGGCGTGATGTCCTTGAAGACGATGCCGGGCTTGGGGAAGTCGGGGATGTCGCGGATGAAGGGCTCGAGGTCGACCATCTTGAACAGGTTCCAGTAAGAAGGGGGCAGGAGAGAGCCCCGAGGAGGCGGCGTTGGGGGCCAGTCTACATACGATCAGGGACAGGAATACCCAACCAGCCTAGTCCGTTCACGAGGGCTTGGCGAACCGCAGCAGCCAGAGCAATGCGGGCGGCGCTGAGTTCAGCGTCCTCGGTGAGGACTTTCCAGTTGCGGTTGCTGTAAAGGGTGCTGAAGCGGGCGGCGATCTGCAGCAGCTGGTCGGAGACCAGGGATGGCTCGCATTCGGCGATGCCCCGCTGCAGCGAGCGGGAGAGCCCGTCGAGGGCCAAGGCCAGGTCGAGTTCCCCGGGGCCGGAGACCAAGGTCCAGTCAGCGTCGCTGCGGGGGGCAGCGTCGTGCTTGTCGATCATGGAGGCGATGCGGGCGGCGGTGTACTGTAGGTAGGGGCCCGTCTCCCCTTCGAAGGAAAGCACCACATCCCAGTCAAAGATGACGTCTCGCTGGCGGCGGTTCTTGAGGTCGTTGAACACCACAGCGCCCACGCCGATGCGATGGGCGACTTCATCGATATCATCTGGGAGTGTGCGGCCCTTTTCTCTGGCACCGCTTTCCATGGTTTCTCTCGCCATGGCCACGGCCTTATCGAGCACGTCTGATAGGCGAATGATGTCGCCCTTACGTGTGCTCATCTTGCGATCGGCGAAACGCATCAAGCCGAAGGGGACATGCTCGATGGCGTCAGCCCAATCCCGGCCGAGCAGTTCGAGCACCTTGATCATCTGGGCGAAGTGCAGCGACTGTGCGCCGCCCACCACGTAAAGCGAACGGACGAAGCCGTACTCGCTGCGGCGAAAATCTGCGGAGGCTAAGTCGCGAGTGAGATAGAGCGTTGAGCCGTCTGACTTGCGCACCAAGGCCACGCCTAAGTCGTAGGGCTCTAAGTCGACAACCGTGGCGTCTTGGCTCTCGCTGAGGAGCTGTTTCTCTTCGAGTTCTGCGAGAATCGAAGCCATCAGATCTTCGTAGAAGCTCTCGCCTCGGGTGTCATCGAAGTGAATCCCAAGGCGTTTGTAGACCCGCTCGAACTCCGCCATGGACGTGTCGCGGAAGAGCTTCCAGAGGCGGCGACTTTCAGCGTCGCCTTGCTCGAGTTGCTGGAAGCAGGCGCGGGCTCGCTCTTGCAGGCTGGGGTCTGCGTCCTTGCGGCGATTGAATTCGACGTACAGCGAAAGCAGGTAGTCAATGCCTTCTGCGGACAGGCGTGTTTCGTCCCCTTCGTCGTTCCAGATGGCCAGCAGTTGGCCGAACTGAGTGCCCCAGTCGCCCAGGTGATTGATGCCCACGGGCTTGTAGCCAGCGGCGCTGAGCATGCCTACGAGGGCGTGGCCGATCACCGTCGAACGGAGGTGATGAATGCCAAAGCTCTTGGCAATGTTTGGCGAAGAGAAATCTACGGTGACTACCTCGCCCTTGCCCATGTCGAGGCCGCCAAATGCGCTGCCTTGATCGAGGGCTGCGGGCAGCACCTTGGCCGCGACCACAGCACCATCCAGAAAGGCGTTTACGTAGGGACCGGCGGCGCTCACAGAGAGCAAGCCGCTGCCGTCGTCGGGATCGAGCTGCAGTTGCTCGGCGATGGCTGCAGCGATCTTCGGCGGCGCTTCCCGGCGACTCTTGGCCAGCTGAAAGCAGGGGAAGGCGAGTTGTCCCATATCCGCCCGTGGTGGGCTGTTGATCAGCGCAGCCACCTCGTCCACAGGCAGGTCGATGATGGCGGCGATTTTTTCGGCGAAGGGACGAACGAAGGTCTGCATGACGCTACTTAACGTGGGGCGCTATGGCTGGGTGCCAGAGTTGGCAATGGGCATGTTAGCGATCGGCGTCCACCGGCGACGGGCCGAGCAGTTGCTCAAATCTCTGAGCGGCCCAGCGGGGGCGTCCATCGGGACGGAGCAGGCCTAAAGTGTGGCCCACGTCGCGCCAGCCAATGATCATGAAACCGCGCAGTGTCGGGTCGGCGGAGGCCCGGGCCAGACAGCCTTCCAAGAAGCGTTCTTGGGCAATCTCGCCGTATGCCAGGGGCGACGCGCTGGCTCCCAGCACCCAGAACTCGGGCGGTTCAGAGAGGGTCCCACGCCACTCTGCCCATGCTTGCAGGCTGGCCTCTGCGTGGCCCGCCCGTCCGGCGGCCGCGCCCCCTGGTTCCAGGCGGGGGCCCATCACCGCCACGGGGGACGGTGCAGCGGCAAGCGCCTCGAAAACCCGCCGAGAGTAGGGGCCTGTACTGGCCAACCGCAGCCCTAGTCGAGTCTGAGGGCTCACTCGCGCGACCCGCTCGGCCGCCTCGCTGAGCAGCCTGCGCCAATCTGTGGAGGGGCTGAAATAGAGCGTGGCCTCGCCGTCCGGCTCTGGGAAGGGCAGCAGCAGTGAGGGGCGCAAGGTCTGGCTGAGCCGACTGGCTCCCTCGAGGAAGGCCTGCTCGGCCATGTCCTGGCTTGGGGGCTCGCCATACCAGGAAAGCGGGGGCGCTAGCTCGAGCACAAGGGGGCGGTCTTGGTGCCGGCGAATGAGCCCCGTACCGGGATGATCCGCGGGGAGGCGCCAGACTTCGAGTTGCCCCGGCGCGGCAGGGCCATCCAGGGGCACGTCCGCCCGGACCATGATGCCCACGTCCAGGTCGCTTCGAAGCGTGGCCACACGTTGCTCCTCGCCGAAACTGTCGAGAATCTTGCCAGCCTCTCCGTGGAGAGCCACCAGCATGATCACCACGAAACCCCCGAGGGCGGCGGGGATGAGGCCAGCTGCGGCCCCGGCCAAGCTCGTGGCCTGTCCCCGACGGACGCACAGCGGCAGGTGCCAGCTCAGAGTCCAGAGATGCGCCAGCCGAGTGCCGAGCAAACCCTGAACCACCGAATGGGAGTACAGCAGGCTGGTCTCCGTGCGACCCAGGGGAACGCCGGCCAGGGCGAGGTCGGCCACGAGCAGGCAGCCGCCCAATCCCACGTTGAAGATCACGATGGGAATGTCGGACAGCTGTGCCCCCCGGCGCATGATGGCCATCACGTTCTGAGCCAGGGCAGCCATGAAGACCAGGGGGAACAGGTGCGAGATCCAGGGCAAGATCAGCCAGGGCCCGCCTTCTGGGGAGACTCGATCGTGGAGCAAGACCACGGTGAGCCCCGCGAGCACTGGCCACAAGATCAGCCGCTCCCAGGGCAGCGAGCGCTCGTTATCCACCCTGCGGGAAGCCGCATAATTCCAAGCCATGGTCATGGCCAGGTATGCCAAGAAGACGCCGTGAAGCCGGAAGATCATCTGCCAGTAGGCTGCCGGGAGGGGGAGGAGCCTGGGGCCGCTGGGCCGAGGCGGTGCGAATGATAGGATCCGCCCTACGATGGAAACCAGAGCCACCCACATGACCGCCATGGCCAGCAGTACCGCTCGCCTCACCGCCAACGGACTCCTGTCCGGGGGCTGTCACCGCCTAGCGCTGACCATCGACGAGCCTTTCGCCGCTCCTGCCCCTGGCCAGTTTTGCATGCTCAGTCTCGACGACCCGGGCTTCCCCCTGCTGCCCAGGCCCTTTTCTGTCTTGGGATGCAGCGACGACGGCGGCCAGCTGGTGATTGAGTTCATGATCATGCCCGTGGGGCGGGGCAGCGGCTTGCTGTGTTCCTTGCCGCTGGGTGCTCAGTTGCAGGTCGTAGGGCCGATGGGGCATGCCCTCGACGACGCTGACGGCGCTTGTTCGTCTGAGCCGGGGCTGGCTCCTCTGGGAACGGGGCCCGTGGTGTGCGTCGCTGGCGGCTATGGCGTGGCGCCCTTCTTGTTTCTGGCCGAAAGCTGGGCTCAAGCCCATGACCCTCGGCACAAAAATCTCACAGTGATTTTTGGCGCTCGCACCGCCGAGCGGCTGACCTTGTCCGATCGCCTTGAGGCGTCCGGGGTGCGTGTCGAGTTATGCACGGAAGACGGCTCCACCGGGTTTGCTGGCCGGGTCGATGGACGCTTGGCTGAATTGATCGAAACCCAGCGGCCCGCTGTGGTGCTGAGCTGCGGCCCTGAGCCCATGATGGAAGCGGTGGGCGCCGTGAGTCGGGCAGCGGGCATCACCTCGGTGGCCTCCCTTGAAACTGTCATGGGCTGTGGCTACGCCGTGTGCAACGGTTGCGCCGTGGCGGTCGACAGCGACAGCGAGGCTGACGGATACACCTATGAGTTGGCTTGCCGTGAAGGCACGCTCTTCGACACCACGCTCTTGCACTGGAATCGTCTGTGACCACGACGTCCCATTTCGAGCTGTATACGGCGGCGATCTCGCGAGCCTTGCTTTCGGTTCCCGCGGGGGTGAGTGAAAACTTCGTCCAGGCCATCTTGTCCGCGAGGCAGATCGTCGTGGCAGGCCGTGGACGCTCGGGCATGATGGCTGCGGCCTTTGCCCGGCGACTGGGCCAGATGGGGTTGTCCGCCTGGGGGCTCGACGACACCACTGTGCCTCGCTTGGGCCGGGGCGACGTTTTGGTGGCCTGTACCGGCAGTGGCACGACACCCACAGTGCTTTCGCTCATGGACACAGCGCGCCAGGGAGGTGCCCAGGTGTTGAGCGTGACCCGGCTCCCCAGTCAGACCGATGGGGTGGCGGATGTGGTCGCCGCCCTGGATGTCCCGGTGGAAGAGGGAGGCCCGGCGTTTCCGTTGGGAACCTTGTTCGAGGTCTCGCTCCTGGCTTACCTCGACCACATCGTCGTGGATCTCGTGGCGGCCTTGGGGGCTACCGAGTCTGAGCTCGGGGCTCGGCACACCAACCTCGAGTAGCATTGTGCGCGACGTTTCCAAGCCGCCGCGCCGCTACTCCTGGTTAACGTTGTTGGTCTACGGCGCGGTGCGTTGGGTTTTGGAGCATTGCGGCGGGCGCGCTTTCTATCGCTGGCGCTTGGGGCGCGGTGGTCTGACTGTGGTGCAGCTGGACGTGTGTCTGCCTGATTTGCCTCCCGAGCTCGACGGTCTGCGGGCTGTGCAGATCTCTGATCTTCATGCCGGCCCTTTTCTTGATGAGCGAGCCCTCGACCCTGTTGTCGAGCTGGTCGTGGCGCACAACCCTCAGCTGCTCTTTGTCACCGGCGATTTGATCACCGACACCGTGGACGACCGGCAGCTGCTCGGCGACGTCTTTGGCAGGCTGCCCGCGCCCCTGGGTAAGTTCGCGGTCTTTGGCAACCACGATTACCGCCAGCGCCGTGAGGGTGAGTTGGTCCACTGGCTGCGACGCCAAGGTGTCCGCACTTTGCGCAACAGCTCCGCAGCGGTGCAGTTGAGCGGGGCCACTGTCAGAGTCATGGGACTCGAAGACTTGGAAGAGGGCAAGCTGTGCGATCTGGATGGAGCCCTTGCTGAAGGGCAGCAGAGCGACGATTTGACTGTACTGCTCTGCCATCACCCCGCGGTGCTCGAGCAGCTCCCCTCTGGTCGATTCGACTTGGTGCTCTGCGGCCACAGCCACGGAGGGCAGATCGTGCTGCCAGTCTTGGGCCCAATAAGGGGGCGAGGAGAGGGCGTGCCAGCGGAGTCTGGGGGAGCCCTCGGCGGGGGAGGCTGGTGGCATGTGAATCGCGGTCTGGGAGTTCTGCTGGTCCCCTTTCGCTTTCGAGCCCCTGCTGAGGTCACTTGGATCACCTTTCGTCGTGGCAGCGGCCAGGGCTCCTCGCCGATCTGAGCGGCTGGGCGCTTCCGCGAGGACGGCGCTTTCGATACACTCACCCGTCTTTGCGAGCGCCCTTCAAAAGTACGTTGAAGGACCCTGCTGACACCCCCCAAAGGGGGGCGATCCTCCCAGACGGCATTGTTTGCCACGAGCGTCTAGGGGCACGACTGGGCACTGGATCCAGCTGTGCCTTGAGCCGTTCCAGGCAGATCTTCCGACTTGCAGGGCGCCTCTCTCCGAACCGACCTCAGTGAGAGCTTAAACACGATGACGGATGTCGTGATTGCCAGTGCCGTGCGGACTGCCATCGGCAAGTTCCAGGGTGCTTTGTCACCCTTTTCGGCGACAGAACTGGGTGCTGTGGCCGCTCGTGAGGCCGTTTCCCGCGCGGGCATCGACGCCAGCGCGGTCGATGAGACGATCATGGGCAACGTCCTCGGCTGTGGTTTGGGGCAGGCTCCGGCACGGCAGGTGGCACGTGCCGCTGGGCTCCCAGACAGTGGTTCGGCGCTCACGGTGAACAAGGTGTGCGGCTCTGGCTTGAAGGCCGTCATGCTGGCTGCCCAGGCCATTCGTTGTGGGGACAGCAAGGTTGTCTTGGCCGGTGGCATGGAGTCCATGACCAACGCGCCTTATTTCATCCCCAAGGCACGGAGTGGCATGCGCCTGGGCAACGCCCAGATCATCGACTCGATGATCGCCGATGGCCTCTGGGATCCTTACTACGACATGCACATGGGCATGACGGGCGAGGCGGTCTGCGAGAAGTACGGGGTGACCCGTGAGCAGCAGGACGCCTACGCCGCCGAGAGTCATCGCAAGGCTGCAGCGGCCATGGCGGCTGGTGCTTTTGCCAACGAGATTTGTGGCGTTGAGATCAAGCCCCGTCGCGGGGACGCCTGGAGCTTCGACACGGACGAGGGTCCGCGGAGTGACGTGTCTGCAGAGGGCTTGGCCAAGATGCGCCCAGCTTTCGATAAGCAGGGGTCGGTCACGGCCGGTAACGCCAGCACCATCAATGACGGTGCTGCGGCGACGGTGGTCATGAGTGCCGAGACTGCCAACGAGTTGGGCGTGAAGCCCCTAGCGAAAATCACCGGTTACGCCGTGGGCGGCATGGATCCCAAGTGGGTCATGATGGCGCCGGTAGACGCGGTGAAGAACCTCGAAGCGCGCACGGGCATGTCGGTGAACGACTACGACCTGGTCGAACTCAACGAAGCGTTCAGCAGTCAGTGCGTTGCCATCCGTGAACTTTGGGATCTCCCCGCTGAGAAGCTCAACGTGAACGGTGGGGCCGTGGCCCTGGGGCATCCCATTGGCGCTTCCGGGACCCGTTTGTTGGTCACGCTGATTCACGCGCTCAAGAACCGTGGGCTCAAGACGGGCATGACTAGTCTTTGCCTGGGCGGCGGTAACGCCGTGGCCATGGGCGTGGAACTCCTCTGCGATGACTGAGATCAACAAGGTCGCCGTCATTGGCTGCGGCACCATGGGCAATGGCATCGCTCAAGTGTGCGCTTGCAATGGCAAGCAGGTCACGCTGGTCGACCTGAGCGACGAACGCTTGGCCGGAGCTCTGGCTTCCATCGAGAAGAGCCTGGCGCGTATGGCCAAGAAGGGGCGCATCGCCGACGACGACATCGCCCCGATCATGGGACGGATTGCCACGTCGACGGCGCTCGACTCCTGCTCCGACGCAGACCTTGTTGTCGAAGCTGTGAGCGAAAATCTCGAGCTCAAAAAGAGCCTCTTTGCCGACCTGGATCGGATCACGTCAGCGGAGACGATTCTGGCCAGCAACACGTCATCGATTTCGATCACCGCTCTGGCCTCAGCCACGAGCCGCTCTGACAAAGTCATCGGTATGCACTTCATGAACCCGGTGCCGGTGATGAAGCTGGTCGAAGTGGTACGCGGTCTCGACACCAGTGACGAAACTTGCGCCACGGTGAATGCCCTTGCCGACGAGTTGGGTAAGATCGCCGTCGAAGCCAACGACTTCCCGGGCTTTGTGAGCAACCGCATCTTGATGCCGATGATCAACGAAGCGATCACCGCGCTCATGGAAGGGGTGGCTACGAAAGAGGCCATCGATCAGATCATGAAGCTGGGCATGGCCCATCCCATGGGGCCCCTCGAACTGGCCGACCTGATCGGCCTCGACGTGTGCCTCAGCATCATGGAAGTCCTGCACCGAGATCTCGGTGACAGCAAGTACCGTCCCAGCCCGCTTCTGCGCAAGCTGGTCGCCGCCGGACACCTGGGCCGTAAGACCGGCCGCGGTTTCTACCCTTACGCCTGAACACGGAGCCTCGGTAAAGATCCCATGGATTTTGAGCTGACCGAAGAGGAACAGATGATCCGAGAGGCCGCCCGCGAATTCGCGCAGGGCGTGGTCGCTCCCACCGCAGCGGCTCGGGACAAAGAGCACCGCTTCCCGAAGGACGAGTTTCGCCAGGCTGCCGAGTTGGGCTTTGCCGGCACGCTGATCCCAGAAGAGTACGGGGGCAGCGACCTGGGTTACATCGGACAGATGTTGGTGGTCGAGGAGATCAGCCGGGCTTGTGCGTCCATGGGTGTGACCCTGGCTGTGCACAACGGTTTGACCACCGGCCCTATCGTCGCGTTCGGTACGGACGAGCAGAAGGATTACTATCTGCCCAAGCTGGCCAGCGGCGAGTGGCTCGGCGCCTATGCGCTGAGCGAAGCCGGTGCCGGTTCTGACGCGGCCGCGCTCACTTGCAAGGCCACCCGTGACGGCGACAACTGGGTGCTGAACGGCCCCAAACTATGGATCACTTCTGGCAGTGAAGCCGGCCTGATCATCGTCTTCGCCAAGGCCGAAGAAGGCATTACGGCTTTCTTGGTAGAGAGCAGCAACCCGGGTTTCTCCGTGGGCAAGGTCGAGCAGAAGCTGGGCATTCGTTCTTCGCCCACAGTCGAGATCTTGTTCGACGATTGCAAAGTCCCTGGGAGCGCGTTGCTGGGAGAAGTTGGCAAGGGCTTGAGCGTGGCTTTCGATACTCTCGATGGCGGGCGTATCGGCATTGCTGCCCAGGCTGTGGGCATCACCCAAGCTTGCCTCGATGCCTCTGTGGCCTACTCCAAGGAGCGCGAGCAGTTCGGTCGGGCCATTGGTCGTTTCCAAGCGATTCAATGGAAGCTCGCGGAAATGTCCGCGAACCTTGAGGCTGCTCGTTTGCTGACCTACAGCGCCGCAGCATTGCGCGACGCGGGCAAGCCGCACACCCGTCAAGCAGCCCAGGCCAAGTTGGTCGCTTCGCAGCTGTCGAATCTGGCTGCGAACGAGGCCGTGCAGATTCATGGGGGCGCTGGGTACACCACCGAGTTCCCCGTCGAGCGCTATTTCCGCGATGCCCGGATCACTGAGATCTACGAGGGCACGTCAGAGATCCAGCGCATCGTCATCGCGAGGGATCTGCTGAGCTGATGATCGTGGCTGCCGGGACAGATGAGTTGCTACGTCGGGTGCGCGAGGGCGAGGTCTTTGCCTGTGCGCGCTTGATGACTTGGGCTGAGCGGGGTGACCCCCGTTTCGCGCAGGTGCATGGTGACTTCGCTGGCCAGCTAGGCGGCGCACGACGGATCGGTATCACTGGCCCTCCGGGCGCAGGCAAGAGCACGCTGGTCGACGGGCTGGCCAAGAGTTGGCGTCAGCGAGACAGCGACCGCACCTTGGGCATTCTTGCCGTCGACCCATCGAGCCCCTTCACCGGGGGCGCGCTGTTGGGCGACCGAGTACGCATGGCTGATTTGGCCCTCGACCCGGGAGTGTTCATTCGCTCCATGGCGACCCGAGGCGCGTTCGGTGGTCTGGCGGCTCGCACCGACGACTTACTCGACGTGCTGGATTTGTTCGGGCGGCACACGTTGTTGGTTGAGACTGTGGGCGTGGGGCAGAGCGAGGTCGACGTGGCGCGTTCGGCCGATCTCACCGTAGTGGTGCTGCATCCCGGCGGTGGCGATACGATTCAGGCCATGAAAGCTGGCTTGATGGAAATCGCCGATCTGTACTTGCTGAACAAGGCGGACCTGCCCGGGTCTGACCGCTTGGCGGAACAGCTCGAAGATGCCCTGTCCATGCGTAAGCTGGCTGCTGAAGAGCGGCCCTTGATCTTGCAGGCCAGCGCCAGCGAGGGGCGCGGGCTCGATGAGCTCGCAGAGACCCTCGACGAGCTCTGGATTGCCGCTGAGTCCTCCGGGCGTTTGGCCGCAAGGCGCCAGGAGAACATGCGCCGGCGAGTTGTGCGTTTGGTGGAAGGGCAGCTGGCCGCAGACCTCTGGCAGCGTGCCTCCCTTGCCGAATCCCTAAATGAGCGCTTGTCCCAAGACGACGCTTTGTCTGCTCATGGCCTGGCCGCCGAGTTGCTGGCCGCCTGGCACGATGGCACTCAGGCTGGTACTCCGCATGGCACTGGGGGAGGCGCTCAGTCATGACTCTTCGACCCCAGCCTTCTGCTGCAGGAGCCAGCGGCCTGACCATGGACCCCATTCGGGTCTTGGTTGCCAAGCCTGGTCTCGACGGTCATGACCGTGGAGCCAAGGTGGTCGCCGCAGCCCTGCGCGATGCGGGCATGGAGGTGATTTACGCCGGTTTGCACAAGACGCCTGAGGTGATTGTCGAGACGGCTCTGCAAGAAGATGTTGATGTTGTGGGCTTGTCGATTCTGTCTGGCGCCCATATGACGCTCTTTCCTCGGGTCAAGCAGTTGCTTGATGAGGCGGGGGCAGACAAGGTGTTGCTCACGGGGGGCGGCATTATTCCCGATCACGACGTCGAACGGCTCTGCCAGCTGGGCGTCGGTAAGTTGTTTGGTCCTGGCTCGACCCTGGACGAATTGGCCACGTACATTTCCGAGGAGGTCGCCCGCCGGAGGGCGACGAGCAATGGTGCCTGAGATGCCAGCGAACCCGAGAAAGACCACGCCCACACCCATGCCTGATCAGGACATCCTGAACATCGATGGGGCCGCAGCGCTCCTGGGCGTGAGTGTGAAGACCTTCAGTAAAGTGTTGCGCGAGGGAGACGTTCCCGGCCGGAAGGTCGGCCGCGAATGGAAGTTCTCTCGCCAAGCACTGATCAACTGGATCGGCGGAAGTCAGTCCGCTGACTTCCTGGATCACGGCGAGAACAGCAAGGGTGCCAAGCCCGCTGCTGCTCCTCGCCGTCCCGGTGATGGCTTCTCTGTGGACAGCTTGTGATGACCACAGTGGATGTGGGCCAGCTCAACGAAGAGCAGCTGATGATGCAGGAGTCCATTCGTGAGTTCGCTCACAAGGAGTTGCTGCCCCAGGCCATCGAAATCGATCGGGACCAACGTTTTCCCGTGGACACTTTTCGCCAAATGGCCGAGATGGGTTTGCTGGGCATGCCTGTTTGCGAAGAGCGCGAAGGCAGCGATCTCGATTCGGTGACCGCGTCTGTGGTCATTGTCGAGTTGGCCAAGTGCTGCGGCTCCACTGCCCTCGGCGTGGCGGCGCACAACTCTCTGTGCCTCTGGCCCATCGATTCCTTTGGCTCGGACGCTCAGCGGGATCGCTGGGTCCCCGACCTGGCTTCTGGACGCAAGCTGGGGTCGTTCGGCCTGACCGAGGCGAATGCTGGCTCTGACGCTGGTGGCACTTTGACCACCGCCCGTCTTGACGGCGATAGCTGGGTGCTCAACGGCAGCAAGATCTTCATCACCAATGCTCAGCACGCCGACACGTTCATCGCCACGGCGGTGACCGACAAGTCGAAGGGCACCCGTGGTGGCATCTCTTCGTTTATTCTCGACCGCAACACTCGAGGCTTCTCGATCCATAAGGGTGACGAGAAGCTGGGCATGCGCGGTTCAGACTGGGGCGAGCTGACCTTCGAAGATTGCCGGGTCCCCGCCGACCAGCTCTTGGGTGAAGTGGGCCAGGGTTTCGCCAACTTCATGAAGACCCTCGACGGTGGACGGGTGGGCATCGCTGCCCTGTCCCTGGGCATCGCCGAAGGGGCCTACGAGCACGCCTTGGCGTACTCCCAAGAGCGCCAAGCCTTCGGTAGGGCCATCGCCAAGAAGCAGGCAGTGGCTTTCATGCTGGCCGACATGGCCACCAACATCGAAGCCGCTACGCTCATGGTGCGTTCGGCTGCCCGGCTTAAAGACGCGGGCCTGCCGTACGGCAAGCAAGCGGCCATGGCCAAGTTGTTCTCCAGTGAGATGGCCATGAAGGTTTGTAGCGACGCCATCCAGGTCCTGGGAGGCTACGGCTACACAGCCGACTACCATGTAGAACGCATGTATCGTGACGCCAAGCTATGCACGATTGGCGAGGGCACGAGTGAAATTCAGCGCATCGTAATCAGTCGCGAGATTCTTGGTGGGTGACACGACAAAGACGGGGGCCAAAGGGCCCAAGAACAACCCCTTGGTCGCCGCTGCCAGTGAAAACGGCATGGACGGCCTGGAGAAGCTTTGGCTGGAGTCGCTCAGCGATCCGCCCGAGGCGTCGTTCTTTCTGAAGGGGCTTGCCGCCCTCGACGAAGGACAACGTCGCGAGGCCGGTGCGCTGCTGCAGCTGTTGCTCGATGCCTATCGGGAACGCGACGCACATGGCGATGTCTTGGCCATTGCTCACGAGCTGATGGACCATCGCCATCGCGCCGACGAGTTGCTGGAGCAGGTGCGCCACGCACTGAAAACTGCTCACGGCAACGAAGCTTGGTTCGAGAGCTTCGCCGAGATTGCAGAACTCGACGGCGAGGACTTGCCCGAGATTCTGGAGCGCTTCAGCAGATTGCTCCGGCTGTTGCCCGGGGGAGCGGTGAACCACTCCACCGGCTGGGGTGAAGGCGTCGTGACGAAGATCGACGCGGCTCAAGAGTCCCTCGAGGTGCACTTTGAGACGGATGGGCGTACGCGCTCCATGCCGTACCGCACAGCTCTCGATGTCTTGCGAATCCTCGACCCCGAAGATCTGCGCTCCCGGCTTTTGATCGACCTGGAAGCCCTGAAGCAAGACGCCAAAGACGACCCGGCCCTGCTCATTCGCTCTGTCGCTCGCCTGCACAAGAACCGTGCTGGTGCTCGTGAGATCAAGCAATGGCTCGCAGGCAAGGTCGTCGAAACCTCTGCTTGGGCTGGATGGTGGAAAAAAGCCAAGGTGGCTGCGGGACGTGACCCGTGGCTCGCCGTGGAGAATCCTGCTCGCCCGTTGTTCATCTTGCGTAGCCGTCCCCTGACCCCAGAGGACGAAGTACGTACGGCCATGGGGCGCGCCACCGATTTGGCTAGCCTGCTCGACGTGGTTCGTGGGCCGCTGAGCTTTGACCCGGCAGCTGACCTGCTGGCAGAGATGCTTGAGGTGATCGTCAGCCGTGCCGACGAAGAAGGCGCTGCGGTGACGACTCAGGTAGAAGCCCAGCTGATGCTGTCCCGCCACGGGCATCAAGAACCAGCTGTGTCCGGCATGACCATTGCCGACTCCCTTGGGGATGGGCTGGGCTTCGGTCAGCTCACGTCGAAACTGGCTCCTGCGAGCTTACGTCGCGAGGCCTTCGAAGCCTTCGTTGCAGCTCGCCCGGAGCTCTGGACGGACGAGATCATCGGAAACCTGGCATCCTTGCCCACGTCCCTGCTCGACGCAGTGACTGAGCGTTTGGTGTCTGTGGGCCGCGGCGAGGCTTTGGCCAACCGTATGCGCATCTTCTTGATGACTCCCAGTCGTCAACCCGCCACGGTGGTGAAGCTCTGCAAGCGATATGCAGCGGGGCTCCTCGACGAGGTCAAGGGCGCGCCGTCCTTAGCCGACGTGGTCATGGGTTTGCTGCACCTCGCAGAAACCCAGGCGCCTAAAGCGTCCCGTGATGACAAGGTAGCCAAGGACGTGATGAAAGGCGTGCTTGAGCTAGGCGTTTCCAAGCGCAACAACCTGGTCAAGGCCTTTGCCGACGAGTGCAAACGTCCGGCCATGGAGCGGGCTATGGGGGTGGTACTCCGTTGTCGCACCATGCCGACAGAGCTCTCCGATCATCTTGAGAACGCTTGCCGCAAACGCTTTCCTGACTTGGCTCCGCGGGATGACACACCGTTCTGGGAGAGCAACAACATCTTCTGCACCGAGGCCGGTTTGGCTCGCAGGCAGGAGGAATACCGCGTGTTGCTCGACGAGAAGATTCCCGAAAACTCCGAGTCCATCGGTAAGGCCGCTGCGTTTGGCGACCTGTCTGAGAACTTTGAGTGGACTGCTGCCATCGAGCAGCAACGTCAGCTCACCGAGAAGGCTGCTGTCATGGAGGCGGAGCTGAAGTTGGCCCGCTCCATTGAGGATCAAGAGCTGCAGGAGGGCGTTGTTTCTCCGGGCACGAAGGTCAGCTACGAGCAGTCTGGTAGGACCAAGGTCATCTCGATTCTGGGCCCCTGGGATTTGGGTGACAATGTGGTCAGCTACCACGCTCCTGTGGCCGCGGGTATGCTTGGTGCGGTCGCGGGTGAGTCGGCGACACTCGACTTGCCGGAGGGCAGCGTTGAAGTGAAAGTCGTCACGGTGGAAACCCTGGTGTGACCGCTGGGGGCGGCGGGCGCTCCTCTCGAAGTGGATCGAGTCATGGTCCTTCCGACGAGGAGATTCGCGCCGCAGCAGAGGTCGCCGGTGTGCATCGGGTTTCAACTCCCGGTGTCGCCGACGACCTCTCCCCGTCCAGTGCCGAGCGCGGGAGGTCCGTCGACCGTCCGGGCATGGATTTCTGGGCGGCCTTGTACGAGCGCCGCACTACGCGACGCTTCGATCCAGAGCGTCCCGTGCCTCGAGAGCTGATTCTGGAGTTACTCGACGCCGCGTTGATCGCGCCCACCTCGTGCAACTTGCAGATGTGGGACTTCGTGGTAGTGGACGATCCTGATCAGCGCGAGCGCTTGGGTCATTTGTCGCTGCAGATACTGACCACCCCGGTGACGATTTTTGTCGCCTACGGGCGGGAGTACAGCGAAGAAGGCCAGGCCAATATCCAGTCCGCCGCCGCTGCCTTGATGAACATGTCTCTGGCGGCTCATGTCTTGGGCCTGGGGACGTTTTGGATCAACCAGGTGGGGCCCCGACCGCAGGTGGGCAAGATCTTGGGGTTGCCCCCTGATCGTGAAGTGGTGGCAGCACTCGGGGTGGGTTGGCCGAAGGTCTATCCCAGCAAGGTCCCTCGTCGCCGTCCCTTCGATCACGTGGTGCATTGGAACCACGCCACGGGACAGCCCACGCCCAGCTCGCCCCATCCGCGGGACTGGACGCTGACGCTGATTCGCAACTATCAGCAGGCCCGAGTGCTGAACGGAAACCGCTACAATAAGTCGCGGCCCTGGGAACTGCAGGCGGCCCTGTCTTCGGCGTCCCAGCTGGCGCCTCGAAACGACGACGGCACGCCAGATGCAGAGTCGCCCTTATGGCTCGACGTTTTGCCCGTTCACGGCATGTTCACTGGGGCCATGGCACGGCAGCATCGCAGCCATCGTTGGGCGGTGCTCGAGTTGTCCCAAGACGTGGCGGATTTCGCCGCGAAGCGATGTCCGAGCCAGGTGGCCTGCCGAGCCACGGTCTGGCCTGCCGAGGGGCAAGGTCAAGGCGAAGAGGGCCCATCAACTGGCGGGGCCAGTGAGCTTCCTGACGGTAGCTGCCAGAAGATCATCTGCCTAAATCGCCTGGAGAGCTTGCCGCCCGTTGACCGTCCAAGGTTGCTCGCTGAGCTGAGCCGTCTGCTGGCTCCCGACGGCCGTCTGCTGCTGCGCTTTGTGTCGTCCCGCTCGTTCCACGCTGCGACGAGTTGGCTGCACTCGCGCCGAGGTGGCCCCGGCGGTGTGGAGTACGTCTTGGCGCCGGATCCTAACTTGGGGCCGTTTGAGGCTCTCGATCCCGGCGAAGTCCTGGCCATGGTGGCTGCCGCGGGCTTGGCGATCGAATCTGACCAGGCCTGGGACGTTGTTCCCCCCGCCTCCGAAGTGGACTTTCGCACTCGCAACATGGGTGCAGCGAAGGCCAAGCTCATTCGCACAGCGGTCAGCTGTGCCCGCTTGCTCGAACGGCTTCCAGGAATAGCACGGTGGTTGGGACGCAGCCGCACGCTGGTGCTCCACCGGCCCTAGCAGCCTGTGGGACAGATCGCCGTTTCAGCGATACCGCCGGGTGGCCCTACTTTTCGCGCAAGAGATCTGCTGCTCAGACAACTCGGCTGCGCCTCAAGAACTCGCCTCAGACCTCATGCGCGAAAAGCAGGGCCACCCTTCGCTGGTGGGAGCTCTGTGATGGCGATCTGCTGCCTGCCAGAGGTTTCTCGCGGCTGGGCCGTGATCGCTCCCTGTTTCTTGCGCGCTAGCCCAGCTCATCCGAGCGTTCTCTCTGCGAGGGCTCAGCGCCAGACACATCAGCTCTCATGGGGGCTGACCGCTGCTTCATGGCGGATGGGTAATTCTCACAAGCCGATGACGTGTTTCACCTAGCCGAAGGTCGGTCCGGCGACCACCTTGATCCTCTTTCCGCTGACCCGGTGAGTACGTGCTGGGCTGCGGCCATCCGTTCGCTGCTCGGGCTCCCCGTAGAATGCCGAGAGATTCAGCTGTTCCACTGTCTCTGAGATGATGGCAGCTCAGTTGTCGTGGGGCAGGCAGTGCTGTCGTGGCGTCTGGAATGCTCGGCTGCGTCGAACGGCACTGTCTGTGCTCGACGGGGTGTGACCCGCTTCCCGCTCACTCTTCGAGCAGGTGGTGCAGGTCGCGGGTTCAGCAGGCCTGGCCAAGAGGGGCACCGTTGTCCTGTACGGCAGACGAATCATGTCCACCGCCGCCGAGGGCAAGGCCTTGAGTTGTGCAACAAGCGCGACCAACCACAGTGTGATCTCATGCCGGCCGCGAAGAACCTTGGGAAGCCCACAGTCGCCGATGCATCCACCGACGAGGGTGGACGTGTTTTTTCGGATGAGGTCTGAGGCGAGTTTTCGAGGCGAAGCCTCGTTGTTTGAGCTGCAGATCTCTTGCGCAATAAAACAGGGCCACCCGGCAGCATCGCTGGAATGCCTAGCTTTGGCGGGGAGTGAGGCCCGACGGCAGATTCGCTTCGTTAGAGCGTGACGCCGAAGACGCCCTTGAGTGCTAAGCCGGCCGCGATCGAGAGCACGAAGAAGGTCATCAAGATGCCGCCCTCGCCTCCGGGCATCCAGCCAAAGTCAGTCTCTGGGTAGGCGCCGTGGCTGAACGAAATCGAGTAGGCGGCCGAATCGTCGGGCAAGCCTTCTTCGCCGGGGTAGAGAAACAAGTCGAGCAAGCCCTTCGTGCGGATGACGGGGACCTTGCGAGCTTCTCCGCCCACCGCGACGCCCTTGGTGAGCTGCTCGTCGCCCAGTTGAAAGGCGAGATCGTAGTCACCCGGCTGATCAAAGCGAACCTGCCAAGCCACTGCGTTTGGCGCCGGGACCTTGGCTAAGACCGTCACTCCAGGAGGAGCCGTCATGGTGATCGCAGACGTGGCCAGGTCGTCTATGGGAGCGGCTGAGCGATCCACGTCGAGGGTCACCAGCGTGGTCGTACCCACCTTCATTGGATCAAAAGCGTAGTTCGCTTCAAGCTGGCACAAGATGCCCATCATGGGCAGGAACATGACCACCATGGGCAGGATGTTGTGCCCAATGTAGAGCGTGTTCTTGAACAGAATCTTGGCCGTGGAGACGAGCACGCCCCAGAGGTCATCTTGAAAAAGCCTGATCTCCATCAAGTGCACTTTGATGTCGTTCTTGGCCTTCTCGATGCCCTTCTGGTTACTGATGTTCTTGTAGACCAGGAGCGCCACGATGCCGCCCAGGAGCGACCAGAACAGGATGTCGACCCACGCCGAGACTGACCCGAACCAACCGAGGAGAGCATCGAAGAGAGTGGTGAAGACAGCGTTGAAGGTGTTCATGGCAAGTCTTGAGTGACGGCGCTCAGTGGCGGGAGGTGTGCGTCGAGGGCGTTAGGGGCTGGACGTCAGGAGATGTAGCCGAGGCCGCGGAGCTTACCCTCGATGTCTTCGTCGCTTTCGCTGCCTTCGAAGTTCTGCAGCTCCTTTTCGAGGATGTGCGTGATGAACTCCTCGACGGTGGCGTAGCCAGCGGTGTCAGAGATACGCCGTAGGCGTAGGACGAGGTCTTTGTCGAGCTTGACTTTGGATCCACCGAACATGGTTTTTCTCCCGGAAGTCGTGGGGGGTAGTGTGGTTGTTTTAGTTCTGCAGGAAGGTTGAGCCGACCATACCCTCGCCCTTGGCGACGCCATAGACGTCGAGCAGGGTGGCTGTCACATCGGTGAGGTCGTTGCCGTCGTGGGCCAGCTTGCGGTTCACCATCAAGATGCCCGGCACGACGCTGGGGTCCATCAAATGGTTGCCGGTGAAGTCGTGGCCCAAGTTGTCGTAGATGATCGCCTCACCCGTAACTTCGCCCAAGGTGGCATGCTCGGACGCGCCGTAACCGGCGTCGTAGCCGATGACGATGTCTGGGGCTTCGGCGGTGCGATCCACCGAGGCACTGCCGCTGTAAATGTCTCGACCGGCGTAGGCCGCGAGCACCGGGTGGAGGCCGTTCTTAGGATCGACGATGGCTGTGAGTTTGGCCTTGATCTCGGCGATGAGAACAGTGGCTTCAGCGTCGCTGACGATGCCTTCAGCTTCGCGGCCTTCACGGTTGATGTAGATGCCGTTGAAACCGAGTCCGTAGGCTTTGGTGCGGCGCCAATCGATAGAGGTGGCGTTCCAGTCAATCTCGCCAGTGTCCCCGTCATGGGCTAGGCCCATGGCCCCGGTGGTCTTGTCGCCGGTGAGCACGAGGTAGCCTTCTTGCACGAGCCAGTCGTTGAGGTTGACCTTACGGGTGAAAGGCTGAAAACCGTGGTCGCTCATGACGATCAAGAGCGTCTCCGGCGGCAGCTGCTCGCGTAGTCGGCCGAGGACTTCGTCGATGCCCGCGTAGAACTCTTCGAGGAACGGCTGGCCCACACCAGGTTCATCGGCGCGGAAGGCCGGGTGGGGAGGCGCATCCGGGTACTTGGGATCGTCTTGGTGCCAGAGCATGTGGCACTGCAGGTCGATGTCCGACAAGTACATGAAGGTCATGTCCCCGGCGGAGCCATCAAAGCGCTCCGCAGCGAGATCGAGCATGGCGTGGCCGTCTTCGTGGACCAGATTCACCTGCCGGACGAAGTCGATGGGGTCGAAGAGACCGTCCTTGTAGGCGTTGGTCTCTTCGGGCATGCCCTGGCTGTAGTAGGAGCCCAGCTTGTCGGCCAACTCTGTGGCGAAGTCATCCGGAGTCGTGATCGGCGTAGCAGGCGCTTCAGGGTCGAAGTTCAGCGGGGACACGTAGAGCTTGAAGCCGGGCTTCAGCTCTTTGGCGTAGAAACGCACCATGCCGCCCATGGCAGCCATGCCCCCAGGCATGGCGTCGAAGCTCACGTGCAGCCAATCGCTCCACTCCCCTTCGCGAACAATGGTCTCGGCATCGCCGATGGTGATCCAAGCCAGCTCGTCCGTGGGCGAGAGGATGATCTCCATGGGCAGCTCGATGTTCGGGCTGGGAGGGTCGACGCGCATGGCGTCCATGGGTCCGCTCAAAAAGGTGCGGATCGTTTCGGAGAA
>JBLIMM010000010.1:0-27678 GCA_047638635.1 Pseudohongiellaceae bacterium
CCACGCTCAGCCTGTATCGCCAGGTCCTCCATGGGCCCTCCGACCACGTCAAACCGGTCAGCCCGAGCGCTGACAACATCGCCGTGACCACCAGCGGCTGCGTGATCTGCGCGATGAGTCGGCGGCTGCCCCCACACTTCTTGCAATGCAGCACATCCACCTTGAAGGCCCGCCGCCGCAGCAGCTCTGCCCACGGGTAGCCACGTGTCACGCCAGCTACCGCAACAGGCGGCGAGGCTACGGCAGCGTCGTGCCCATGGTGGCGTTGCTGGCGGCCAGCCCCGCGGGACCCGCGGGACCCGCGGGGTCACTGATCCAGTGCAGGAACCAGATCCACAGGCCGCCGGGGATGCCGTAGGCCCAGCTGGCTCCGAGGACCAGGCGCCGGTTGGGTCGACCGGAAACCCCGATGAGGCACCTTCTCGACAAGATCAGCTCTGCCGTGACCCGGGCCGACCGGCGTTGTTGGTCACACGTCCGCCGCTGATGGCTACTGAGTCACGAGCGCGAGCAGGGTCTCCAGGTCGGGGACGGACACATCGGCGCTCGCTGACCACGGGACGCCCGGCCGCAGGTCGAGACACACCGTCGTGGCCCCCGCCGCCGCGCCCGCCTCGATGTCGTAGATGTAGTCTCCGACCATCACGGCATCGCCGGCGGACAGCTGCCAGTGGCTCAAGAGCCGCTCGATGCCCGCAGGGCTCGGCTTGGCGATTGCGTCGTCGCGCCCCAGCACGTCTCGATAGTCGAAGTAGCCATCGAGGCCCACCGTTGCCAGGGTCTCCCGAGCCACCTCGCCGGTGTTGCGGGTCAGTACGCCGAGCCTGGCGCCCCGCTCTTGCAGGGCTTGCAGCAGCGCGGCCGCCGCCGAGCGAGAACGGGCCATGCCCAAGTAGCGTTGCTCGATGGCGTCGAGCGATGCACGCAGGCTCTGCCCTCCCATCGGATCTGCCGCAGCGATCTCTTCGATCGACTCAAGGATGGAGCGGCCAGGGGGCAAGCCCAGCTCGAGCCGGATCGCGTCAAAGTCGTGCACCGACTCGGTGAGCGTCCCATCGAGGTCGAAGATCCAGGCTTGCTTGCCGCTGAGGTTGATCATGGCAGTGAGCATACGGGACGGACGGTCTGCATCCCGGGTAGAGCTGCGTGACGACGCCCTCGATGTGGTTGGACCCCAGCTTGTAGATGAGCCAGCCGTCCGGCAACTCGTGCAGACGCTCATTTGCAATAGCGGGACGCTCTCTTGCAGGGCTCCCCTCCTTTAGTCGTCGATCAACGCCCAGGCACCGAGGCGGCGCACGCCGGAGCTCGCTCGGAAGCGGTCATAACTTCCGGAGGGCGAGTACACGAGCTTCTCGCTCATCAGGAAGCTACCTGACACCCAGAGCTCCCAAGCGGGTGTCAGGTACAAGCCCTCTCCGTCCGGCCGACCGAGTTCGGCCACCACTTCGTTCAACGGCCGCCCCTCGACTCGCAGGGCGCGAGCGACGTCCCGGGCCATAGCCATGCGATCGGTTCCCTCTCTCCAGCTCTGCCCCTCGAACGCTCGCTGCTCCCACATGATCGGGTACCGGTCCAGGCGCACGAAGCTGATCCGTTTGTCGTGGTCGGTGATCAACACCAGGGCCCCGTGATCTGAGTCCCCCTCGCTGAAGGGGCTTTCGTCCGCCGTGTCCACGTCCTCGCGGCTTCCCAGGTCATACCAGTGATAGGCCCGCTCGGAAGTGGGACGATAGACGGCGTACTGGAAAGGCTGGCCCATGCGTGTGTCAGGGATCGCATCCAGGTACTCGGGGACGAGGTCGAGGAGGGTGGCGGGCGGCGTGCCGTGGGCCTGCTGGTAGGAGTGGATGGCGTCCACCAGCGGGGCTGCGCCCCAGGTCACGAGCCGCAGGGCCTGGTCATTCACGAACAGGGCGAAGGGCACGAGCGCCAAGGTCGTGGCCGCGAAACTCGCGGCCCAGGTGGCTGCGGGGCGAAGTGACTGGCGAACTGGATCCCGGGTTTGGGCCTTCAGTACATGAGCGACGACAAGGGCCAACAAGACGGCCGTCGGTACCGCCACCGCGAGCGCCATCATAGTGACCGCGGCCACCATGATGACCAGCGTGTTGGACCTCCCCACACCCAGGAGGACCAGGACCACAAGCGCCACGAACGGCACGAGCGCGAGGCAAATACCAAGTCTCACAGCCGAGGGCATCGCGGGCGCGAGCGGTTCGTCAGTATGGGGGTTCACGTCGACATCCTACGTTTCGCCTCCGCTAACGCCTTTCGAGAGAAAGTCACTGTAAGTGGAGGCTCATGGATATAAGGAAGATTGTGAAACGGCCGACGCTGCGGGTGCGTGCAATGGCTGCAGAGCACCGAAGCCCCTGAATCTTCCCTGCCCATCCCCCGAGTGCACTCTCCAGGATTGCGAAGAATGATGATCAAGCGCGAAAGGATGAACGGCGTTCCATGCCTCCGTTGGGTCGTTCTCGGGGTTGCGGGTTTTCTTGCTCCGGCGGTCTTTGCTCAGGGCGTGCCGCTTCCGGATGACGCTGTGGCGTATTTTGATCCCACCGAGAATGCTCTCACTTTCTGCCCCACGACAGATATGACGAAGTTTCCCAAGCTGAACGCAACAGTCGATTTCGACACAAAGGAGCAATCTCTAGACATCGCGTTCCAGTGGACTGCTCCAGGAGCCCAAACGTTTCGGGAGGTGCAGCATTTCGATCTCGGTTATCAGCCAACAGCTGTTTGTGTGAGAGGCACCGCGGGCTCGATTCTCTACGTCGCTGGGTATGTGCAGCGCACGGGACATGTCGTGGTCGAGGAGTTCACGATCGAGAACCTGCTCTTGGGTTCCGAGTCCGACGGGACGTCCAACGGGACAGTGCTGCTGTCGACAGTGAGCAGAACGGTTCGGCGTGAAATCATCGGCCTCTGGGCTGACATCGGGCCACTTCGGGGAATCGTGTATCACAGCACACAAGCAAAACTCTGGCTCGTGGAGGAACTGTCGCCACTGCCCGTGTGGTCTTTCGATCCAGAAACTGGATTGCGCACCCTGTTGTTCGACGGGTCAGCCCATCCAGAGTTGTTCGACTACCCCGGTGTGCGCAGGCTGACGGTGAGTCCCAATGCTCGGGATGGCGGCGGTTTCATGGTCGTCTTCAAGCCGTACCGAGTGTGGGATCGTAGTCCTTCGAAGCATGAACCAGACGATATGCTCTTCATCATGAGGGACTCCGACCTTGACGGGGTAACGGACGAGGTAGCGGAGATCACGTTCACTGAGTTCGAGGATGTTCGCCAGTATCACGACTACGACGTGTTTCTGCAGGTGGTGCCCTGAGCCTCGCCTGCCTGCCTTTGACGCCCCCATCGGCGCTCTCACCGACTCGGCACGCACTCTCCCCGTCCGCGTCCCAACACGAGTCGCGCCAGCAGTTGGCAGCACCGTCGTCCGTCAGAACAGCCCCGGCGGTGGGCCGCGAACCGGATGCACCCTCGGCGCGACATTCGACAGTCCGAGCGATGACAGCATTGCCGTGACCACCGACGGCTGCGGGATCTGCGCGATGAGCCGGCGGCGGCCACCACACTTCTGGCAGCGCAGCTGTGTCTACCGCGAAGACCCGCCGCAGCAACGCCGCCCACGGCAGTCATTGGCGCCGGCTCTCGCGCGGCCGTCGCGACTCAGGCGTCGCGTCCCCCATCCCGTGACCGGGTCGATCAAGGTGCATGGTCGGGAGGGCAGATCGACCCAACGGGATGGACAGGTGCGTCAGCGATCCGCTGACTCGAGTGTCGCCCCTGCCTCTCCGGTCTCGGGATCGTACATGGCGCTAAGCTCGAAGCGCGTCCCTGCGGTCACGTTGACGGGCACACCGAAGCGCTCCTCGGGCCCTTCCCAGTCGCGGCCCCCCCAGTGGCTGAAGGGCCCGTGCACCCACGCGACCCACTGGCCGGGCGGCAGGACGTACTGCCCGAGCAGGCTCGAGGGGAAGGTGCCGTTGCGGCCCTCTCCAGCATAGCGGTGCAGCTCGCGCGCCTCGACGGAGCCGTCCGACCAGGGCTTGGTGACCAACACCTTCTCGAAGCTCACGTCGCGGGGTTCGAACGGTGCGCCGGGCCCCCAGACCAAGTCGACCCGGCCGAACGACGCGCGGCGCAGGGTCACGTGCACCGTGGCGCCCTCCTCAAGCGTCACCCGCTGGGGCGTGGCCAAAATCGATGTATTGCCCGGGCGGATCGAGATCGTCGACGGCCGAAACACGATGCTCGCCCGACCGTCCACAGGGTCGAGTTCGCCCGAGCAGGTCTGGACCGAGTAGCTGCCCTTCTCGCCGAGCCCCAGGTGCACGAACTGCACGGCCGCCAGCTCGTCTACGGTGAGGTCCCCCGTGTCGAGCACCAGAGTCCCCGCCGGGATGTCCCGCACTGTGTCCTCTGCCTCGATGAGTTTCGCGAACGAGAGAGAGTTAGCATGCCAACCCTTCTGCAGACCGCAGGGCAGCATCATCGCGCACATATAGAGCCCGGGCTGAAACGGCCTGTCGCTCCACCAGCGCCCGTTGTCATCGGTCACTGCAGAATCCTCCCACTCACTGCATTCCAGGCGCAGCTTCAGACCGGCGGCCGGCCGGCCGGCGATCCGGACAAGGCCCCCCATGCCCGGCTTGACCGGTTCAACGGCATCCTCCTTCGAGACTTCCGCCGAGAACTGCCCCGTGGGCGAGACCGTCTGCGCGATCACCGGCGAGCCCAGAACCAACAGAGCGAGGGCGGCAAACAGGATCGAGCGTGGATCGGTCGGCATGGCATAGTCTCCCCAGGCCCCTCCGCACCCGGCGTGAGCGCCTCAAGGCCAATGCCATGACAACGCAAGCGGATTCGCGTTTCAACACCTGCCCCCCTGTAGAACACAGCAAGCCAAGAACCTCTGATTGGCCAGCCGCACGGAGTGGATCCCCTGGCGGAGCTCAGACGCAGCGCGGCGGGCGATGCGAGGGCGCCTGCAGGCGCGACACTCGACAACCGAGCGATGACGGCATCGCCGTCACCACCAACGGCTGCGTGATCTGCGCGATGAGTCGGCGGCGGGAGGTCGACGGCCCCGGCACGATGCGTGAACGCAGCGCCGATACTGACGCCAGCACGCCGTGGTCAGTCATCTGCTGCGCACGCGACGGCGGCACCAGCGCCGCCAGCTTCTCGATGAACGTCAGCGGCTCGAAGACGACCGCCGTCGTGCCGTCCAACCAGGGAGGGCGCAGCTTGTAGGAGATCCTGCCGTCCGGCAGCTCGCGCAGACGCTCCGTCGCGATGGCGGGAGGCGCCTGGCAGGGACCGCCCTTCTCCACTCAAGCCATGACGGCGAGCGAAGAATGGCGAGGGTGAAGGGACTCGAACCCTCGACTTCTAGCGTGACAGGCTAGCGCTCTAACCAGCTGAGCTACACCCCCGCACCACAAGGCGTAGCCTCGTGTTTCGGAGGGCGAATAATAGGCACCTCTTGAGGCCAGGGCAAGAGACAAAGCTCGGGGCATTCGCTGGCTCTGGGGGCGGCCCTGGCCTGTGGGGCAAAAATAAGCTCCCATGGGCTCTGAGCGGGGAGAGATCACGTCCGGGGGCGCCTCGCTTATGGTCTAGGCCTTGGCACCTCTAGAGAGTGATGACTGTGACTGCCCTTCGAGTACTCGGCGTAGTGGGTGCCCTGGTGCTGGCCGGTGCACTTTGGTGGGCGGCGTTCGGAGAGCAGCCTCTGCAGCGGGTGGACAAGCCTCCGCCGGAAGCCCTCCCCGTCAGTTCGTCGCCTCCCGCAGAAACACTCAGCGGAGAGCAGCCCGTGCTGGCGGCCCCCGGCGCAGAACCTGAGCAGCTCCCAGTGAGTGCACCTGCGCCCGTGACCCTCGGCGTCACCGTAGAGATCGTGGCCTACCTGAGCGTTCCGAACACTCGGAACAGGACTCCTGTGGCCACCCGGCTGGAGCTCGGCAGCTCCTCGTCGCAGCAAGAGTTCGGCGAGCCGCTACAGGTCATCGAGACAGATACAGACGGTCGAGCTGTGGTGGAGTTGGCCTGGGAGCTCATCCCAGCTCCTGTGAACGGCGAGCAAGCCTGGCTGTGGATCCGCTCCGAAGGGCCGGGCTTGCTGTCTCGGGTCGCAAGCCGCCGAGTGCCGAAGGAGTCCGGCCAGTCTGTGACCCTTTCCCTACGCCTTCAGCCGGGCGTCATCGTCGAAGGGCGCATCATCGGCCCCGACGGTGAGCCTGCACGAGGAACGGTCGACTCGTGGAGTTTCGACGACACGCCATTCTTCCCCAGAAGAAGCCTCGGTAAAGCTGGGGCCGACGGGCTCTTCAGCGGCGAGCTGACCGCCGAGGGGACACACGGCTTGCTGGCGAAGGCCTACAGGGCCAGTAGATCCACTCCAGAGAAGCCCAGCAGCGCCCGCCAACTGGGGACCGGCTTCTCTGACCTCTTTGAAGTGAGCTTCGACGCAGCGGTGCCCTTCATTGAAGTGCACGTCTCCGGTCCCGGAGTCCTCAAGGGCCGAGTTCTCGATGCTACGGGCGCACCGGCAGCGGCCGTTCGTCTGTCGGCCGTCGTCGCCTCGATCGACGACGAGGCCAGCGACACTGCCATCCCCTACTCACAGACCTTCGACCTTGAGCAGGAAGGCCGGGGACTCGCACAGGTCTGGATGACCACCGACACCCAGGGAGCCTTCGAAGCCACTGGGTTGCGAGACGATCTGTTCAACATTCACGCCGCCGGGAACGAGCGATTCTCCGCGGCCGCCTTGGTGCTGCTCACGCCCCAATCTGTACCCAGTCACGGCCAGCCGTTAGAGCTGCAGCTCACCCGCCCGCACCTGGCCATTCATGTTACCCAGGCCGATGGTTCGCCCCCACCGAAAGGCTTCCGGCGCCTCTACGTCGACAGCATCACATCGCAGCTGGATGAATGGCCGGACGAACCGCGCCTGCTCGTCACCCTCGCCCGTGGAGATGTGCCGAGCGAGAACTGGAGGGATGCCTACCCGGAGGCACAGACCACAGGCCCAGGAGAATTCATCGTAGAGCTAGAAGACGATGTGACGGTGTTCGCCGGCGTGCTCGGCGGCGACATGACCTGGCAGCCGCTGACGATCGTCGTCCCAGCTGGTGCCGGGCGCATCGACGTCGAGCTGGTCATGCCAGAGCCCGCCGTCCACGGAACCCTGGTGTTGGATGTGCTCGACTCGCTGGGCGCTCCCGTGCTGCGGGAGGTGCAAGTGCGCGTCAGTGACCCCACCAGCGGCGTGATCCTCTTCAACAAGCCCTTCACACACACCGACGAGGAAGATTGGCCTCTGCGCCTCACGCTCCCGGATGGCCAGTACCAACTGCTGGTGGAAGGCCATGCATGGGTGGAGAGGCGCCACGGCACAGTCATGACGCCTCGCAACCACGGTCGGTTCGAGCAGCAACTGCTGATCTCCCCCGCTCACGAAACCCACGTGACAGCTGTGCTCAGTGCTGGAGCGCGTCTGTCCTTGAACGTCTACGGTGTTCCCACTGAGGCAGACCGCCTAGCCGTTCGAGACTGGGACCCCCGAGACGACTCTGATGAGTACGTTGAGTCCTGGGCACCCCGCGTTGAGCTACGCCTGCAGCGTCCGGGGCACTGGCCTGACCCGGTCAACTTCAGGCGCAGGAAGCAGCTCTTCTCCAGCATGCACATGGGCTCTGAAGGCCTCTCCGAGATGCTCAGCCCCGGTGACTACACCCTGGTGGCGACCACCACAGGCGGACGGACCATTCGACGAGAGGTGCAACTCATTGCTGGGCAAACTCTGGCCGTGTCGTTGCGTTTCGACTGACACACCCCTCTTGTTGCATCACCGCGCGCCACGCTGAACACTGGCCCCATGTTTCTTCGCCGCGCTGTCCATCGCGCGCTGCACCTCGCCGTGCCTGGGCTCGTGGCGCGCTGGGGTTGGCTACGGCAGACGCTGCGGGCTTCGGGCGTGATGGCGGCCACGCCCGGTGCAAGAGAACAGGCCCGGCCATTGGCGCCTACCGCGACGCGGCCTCTGCTGCGCCCAGAGACAACTCCACTGTCTGCGTGTCTCCCGCAGCCAACGTGAGCGCTGCGCTCCCGGCGCGACCGGCACTCCACGCCGACAGCTGCAGATCTCCTGCGGGCACACCGCTCAGAGTGAAGCGCCCTGCGTCATCGGCAAATGTCGTGAACGGATGAGACAAGACCAACAAACGGCAGCTCTCCTTATCTTGCCCGTGGACGGTGCAACCGAGGCTGACAAGACCGAGGGGGCGGCCGAACATCAGCCGCTTGTCGATGTGCGCTAGCAGCGCGTAGGTAAACAACACCCGCCCGCTTTCACTCACCACCTGCGCGCTATGCAGCGCATCGTCCCCACGCAACACCAAGGGCTGAAAGGCGTGCAACACCGACAAGTTCGGAGAAAAGGCTCCGGCCTCGTGGTCGATGACCAAGGGCTCGCTGGGCGGTGCAAAGGTCAAGTCTTGCAGACCGTCAGAGACGAAAACCAACGCTCCGGGCAAGGGCTCGCCGTCGTCGCTGATCACGCGGCCCTGTAGCTCACCCAGGCTTTCAGGGTTCACAGCAGAGGCGGACGGCGCCGTGCGCTCGTTGAACACACCTGCCGTCGCCGCTGGTGGGACATCGGCCAGGCCACTCTCTCGGGGCACCGGTTCGGGCAACCCTGCGGAGGCCCAATAGAGGTTCGCCACGATCCAAGTGATGGCGAACTTCACGAAGGTCAGGCGCATGGTCTCCATAAGAAACGCGCCCCAGTGTCGCTTGCCTTCGCGCAGCAGAAAGAAGCCCACGAGCAACGGGATCGGCGCGTAGCTCCAGCCGATGTTTTGGTCTACTGCGTTCATGTCCATGGGTTCCCAAAACGGGTTGAGAACCAAAAAGAGCGTGAGCACCACAGCGAGGCTGAAGGCAAAAGCCCCGTGGGACAGACCCGGCAAGGGGGATTCGGGCACCGGGTCTTGCGAGGGCAAAGGAGAACTGGGCTGCATGGCGTTTTGTGTCGCTGAAGCTGGTAGGAGACCAGGGGAGCGTAACAACCCCACCCACTGTTGCGTTCGCTCTCGTGGGTTGTCGTTCTGCTGCCCGCGGCAACTCCCCACGGATCTGCCCAGCGCCGTATCATCCTCACTGAAGACACCACCGATTGAGCGGCTGACTGACCACCGTCACCGGGCTCGAACCGGCGGCCCATCACCCCTCCACTCGGCAGCAGCTGAGGGAAGCCTCTACGAGAACAGCCATGACCAGAGACGCGCTCGCCAGATTGCCCGCGCTCCGCCGACACAGAGTCAGCTCACTCGTGCTGATCTGCATGCTCAGCGCCCTCGCGCCGGGGACAGTCATGGCCCAAGACGGAGACGCCCCGCGCACACGCCTGCGCACTCTGCGGGGAACCGGTATCACCCAGAAGCTCATGGAACCAATTCCCCGAGAGCAACTTCGACGCCCAGACTTAGCCGAGGGCAGCGGCACCCTCCCGGCGATCATGCTCACGGGCTACTGGCCGCCCACCAACGAAATGCTGCGGCGCTTCAGCCCGGACCCGGTGCAAAACCCCAACGGCTGGCAGGGCGCGAACTGGGAGGGCCGTGGCTACGACGTCTATGCCTACTTCCCCGAGTTCACTCCGCCCACCTGCGTGTTTTGTGGCCAAGGCAGCGGCGATCTCGAAGTGGACTACCAAGACACCTCAAACGACTTCTGGCCCCTAGCGAACAACATCGCGCCCGTGGCTCTGATGACCTTCAGCCGTGGTTTTCCTGACGAGAGTTGGGAGGTGGAGATGAACCAGTTCAATCGCGCCACGTGGATTGCAGACTTCACGGCTCCCATCCAACCCACGCCGAGCCCACCGGACGCTAGCGTGCCAGCGGAGTTCTTGCGTCCTTCGACCTTGCCGGTGCAGGCCATCGTCGATGAGATCGTCGGAGACTTCCCGGCCGCCGATGCCTTCATTTGTTTCACCGGGGACGGCGGAGGCTTTCTGTCCGAGTTCATCGGCTACCACGGCGTGTGGTACCAAGACCTGCACAGCGCCCCGAACGACCCCGCGTTGTCCGTCACTGCAGGACACATTCACGTCGGCCAAAACCTGCCCATCGCCCGAGGCCGGGCCTACACCCAGTCGACCTTGCGCGCAGTGATCACTCACCTCGACACGGTACTCCGGGGCGAGATTTGCCAAACAGATCTCGGCTTCGGCGGACCGGGCACCAGCCAACTCTCCGTGTGCGGCGATGCTCTTGCCAGCGGAGGACAAGCCGACCTGTCACTCACCGGAGCGCTCCCAGGCGCTTCCATCTGGTACGTGCTCGGGCAGAACAACAACCCACTACCCTTCAAAGGGGGACAACTGCTGCCCGTCCCCATCTTAGGTTTGGTCACAGCCACCGCCGACGGGAACGGCGACCATCAGATCGCCGCGCTCCCAGGAGGCGGCGGACCGTTCACCTTATACGTGCAAGCCGTGAGCATCGACGCTGCTCAGCCCTTCGGCTTCGCCCTGTCCAACGCATTGGCCTTGGAGTTCGAGCTGTAGCCGGCGGGCTCGTCGGCTGCACGCAGAACGAGCCCATGTCACCGTTCCTCAGCTACCACCGTCTTCAGCACGTCTTGCTGTTGTCATCCACCGAACCAAGAATGCGCGCAGGCTGGCCACCTACCACGGTGTAGGGCGGCACGTCTTTCGTCACGATCGAACCGGCGGAGACAATGGAGCCTTCGCCGATGGTCACGCCCTTGAGGGCGATGGCGCGGCAGCCAATCCAGACGTTGTCGTGGAGCTTCACCGGTACGTTGCGCAGCGGACGATCACCCACGGGATGTAAGTCGGCGTCCATGATCAGCGCTTCCCAACCGATCATACAGTCGCGACAGATTTCAACGTTTTCCCAAGCAATCACCTCGGCGCCACGGTTGAGGTAAGTGCCGTTACCGATGGTCAGCGTGCCGCCGCTCTCTGCGCACAAGCGACTGCCTGGATAGAGCAGAATATTCTCTGCATGCAACTCGCCCCCCGCGTTCTTCACCTGGGATAAGAACCAGCCTTTCGCGACAGCGAGCGCACCGCAGCTGCTGAACTTGCGCCGTAGCCAAAGGCCTTTGACGTAGCCAAACAGAGGCGCGCCATGGCGCAGGCGGTGAATGATCTTGCCGAGGAGATTTGTGGGAGCCAGGTTCGGCCCGTTGGAAACAGTCATGAGCGACTTCGCAAATCGAGGAGCGGACGGGCAGCCTGAGCTACGACGATCTGGCCCGGGTTCACCACGCCGGTGACCACAGCGCCGGCACCAATCACGGCACCAATCACGGCGCCATCACCGATGCGGGCACCTGCAAGAATGACAGCCTTGGCGCCAATCCAGGCGTGGTCGCCAATAGAGACAGGTTCGACGCGGCCGATGCCTGAGCAATCACCGAAGCCTTCGCTGTCGGAGATGATCACGTCCCAGCTGATCATGGCGCCGGCGCCAATCAACACCTCTTCGGCGGCCCAGACCATAGTGTTGCGGTTCAGGTAGGTGCCATTGCCAATAGAGATTCTCGCGCCGGGCTCCGCGTGCAAATGCACCCCGCCGTAGAGCGCCATGTCCCCCACTTCGACCGTGCCACCGAGAGCGTCGACAGTGGGAAAAGGCAAGCCACGAGGACAAGCCAAGGCGCCCGCTGGAGCAGATCCCACTCCACGTTGTGCTCGTCTACGATGACCGCGGGCCCTGGGGGGATGTCGAAGCAAGCCATCTGGCTGAACTCGACCACGACCACATCGATGGCTTCTCGTTCGATCATCCGCTCGAGAGCAACCTGCATGGCCGTCGTGCGATGGTGCAGGCGCTGAGAGGAGCTCGGCGAAACGAGAGACAAGCCTTGTGCGAGACGTTTGTTCTCGTTGGGACGTGGAACTTCCACGGCCTTGTCGACGAATTCCATGAAGTCCTCCCGGCCTCCCAGCCCCTCTACAGACGCGCTGTAGGACAGGCTGAACACGCTGTGCTGCTGAGCCTCTTGGCGCATGAGCTGATGAATGCGCACGGTGCCACCAAACGTCGGCGGGTACGGCGAGAGAAAGAGAACGTTCACGGAGTCACTCCACGTGCATCGAGTAAGGCAGCTACTTTCTGTGTGTGGACACCCAGGTCGAAGCGCTGCACAACGACCTCCCGAGCGCGGTGGCCTAAAGCCGCGCGCCAGCCCGCGTCCACCACCAAGCTGAGCAGGGCCTTGCCCAAGGCCTCAGCGTCATTGGGAGGGACGAGCAGCCCGTTCTCCCCGTCGTCAATGATCTCTGGGATGCCCCCAGCATCCGTGCCCACCACGGGGCGACCGTAGATCATGGGTTCAACAACCACCATGCCGAAGGCCTCTTCCCAAGCCGCATCCACCACGATGTCGGTGGTGCGATGGAAGGCGTCCATGTCGTTGCAGAAGCCCAAGAAGATCGTTTGCGCCCCAACACCGTGATGCTCCACCAGAGCATCCAGTTCACTGCGAAAGCCGCAGTTGCCGTCCTCGATAGAGTCGTCACCGGCAATGAGCAGCCAAGCACCGGGAGCACGGTCGGCGATGTTTCCGAAGGCCGTGATCAGCTCGGCCTGCCCCTTGTTCGCGGCCAGTCGCGAGGCGGCACCAATGACCTCGGCGTCCGTGGGAATCCCCAGCTGCTCGCGCATGTCAGCCCCGTCTTTCGGCACCTCAGAGTCGACGCCGTTGTGCACCACGACGATGCGCTCCATCTCCGGCCCCAGAGCCTTGATGAAGTCGACTTTCATGGCATGTGAGTTGGCCACGATGACCTTGGCGCGGTTCAGCGCGAAGCGGTTCAAGCGGTTCGGCACACAGTTGCAATGAATGTGATAGAGAAAGGGCCGCCGAGTCAACGTGGCCACCGCCGTACCGACGAGTACCGAGCAATACTTATCCGAGGTCTGCACCCAGTCGATGCCCCGCAGGAGCACCAGTAGCGAGCACCAGTAGCGAGAGCCTCAGAATGTCCAGTATAGCGATGGGTAGCGACAGAGCATCCAGCACCCGGCCCCAAAGATTGGCGCCCGCATGTCCAGACTTGGTGCCGAAGCGGCAAGGTAGAACGCGCAGCCCATCGATGGCACGCAACGTGGGTTCGAGGCAATCACCGGCCTCACAGGTCACGGTCACGTCGAAGCGGCTCTTATCGAGTCGCCCGAGAAAACCCACCAACACGGTGACCACTCCCCCTACTTCGAGGTTTGTGTCGAGAAAGAGAATCTTGCGACGACCAGTCATATCCCGGTCCCCAAAGGGCCAGGTCAGCTCCTCGGCAGATCAGTCTTCACCCTTGTGCTCTTGCCGGAACACCTCGGTTCCCGTCAGGATTCCGAGGCCAAGCGCCGATGAAGATCGAACGCCACCGCATTCCTGCGGGAGCCGACCAATCGCGACACCAGATCATGCCTCAGCTCACACCTCAATCTCTGACCTCCTCGACCGCCGCTCTTGGCCAACAAGACGCTTCTCCCAGCGGGAGTCAGGTTTTGCTCACGGTCTCCGGGGTCATCGACAGTGAGCTCGAAGAGCAGATTGCCCAGGGACTGCGCCCCCAAGCAGACTACGTGGCCATGGCCGAAGGCTTCGGCGCTGACCTGCTCGACTACGCCGAAGCACGACGGACCATTGGTTGGTTTGGTCGCTTTCTAGAAAGCTGCGGCGGCCCCAACCTGCTCTTGGCCTGGACCTGCTACCAACGGCGCCATCGCACAAAGTGCTGTTCACAGACGGCGATCAAGTGGGCATTCCTTACGCACTCATGGCCCGACTGCTGGGCGGCCAGTTGCCCCAGCACATGATGGTGTGCCACATCCTGTCCGTGGGTAAGAAGACGTGGATCTTCGATCGCTTCAACCTGGCTCAAGATATCTATTTCTTCCCTTACTCCACTTGGCAGAAACGATTCATCGAAGAGCGCAGGAACGTGCCCGCTGAGCGAGTGACTTTCACGCCCTTCATGGTCGACGCACAGTTCTTCTCCCCCGACCAAGTCACGCCGGGGGAGAGCGAACTCTCGCGGCAACTCGACGACGGTCGCCCGTTGATCTGTGCCGTGGGCCTCGAACGCCGGGACTATCCCACACTCATGAAAGCCGTAGAGGGCCTCGACGTGCATCTCGTGGTGGCAGCCGGTAGCCCCTGGTCAAAACGCAAGGACACCACCGAAGGGGAAGAGATCCCCGACAACGTGACCGTGCAACGGTTCAGCCAACACGAGCTGCGCCAACTCTATGCCGATTCTCGTTTTCTGGTGATACCCCTCTTCGACGTGGACTTTCAGGCGGGGGTCACTACCATGCTCGAAGCCATGGCCATGGGCAAGTCGATGATTTGCTCGCGGACCCCAGGGCAAACCGAGGTCATCGTTGAAGGGGAAACAGGCGTCTACGTCACCCCCGGCCTCGTGCACGAGCTGCGAGAATCGATTCTCTCTCTGCTCAGCAACGCTGACCACGCTGCTGAGATGGGTCGCGCTGGCCGCCGAGTGATCGACGAACAGATGAGCTTGGATCGTTACGTCAGCCGGCTCGGTGAGCACGTGGAGTCACACCTTTGATGCGCCACTTCACGTACACACGCTCGCCCCTGGTAGAGGCCTAAACCGTGGCGAGCTATGTGATGGTTCACGGCGCTTGGCACGGCGCGTGGTGCTGGCGGAAAGTCGCCGAGCTCTTGCGAGACCGCGGTCACGAAGTCTGCCCGGTGGATCTCCCCGGCCATGGCAAAGATCCCACGCCCTCCTACCGCATCACTCTGGGTAGCTACTCCCAGTGCGTGCAAAAAGCCGCAGCGAAAATGTCTCGCCCGCCGATTCTCGTGGGACACAGCATGGGCGGCATGATCGTCAGCCAAGCAGCGGCCGACGCCCCCGAACTCTGCGCTGCGCTCATCTATGTCTGCGGTGTCATCCCCGTAGAAGGAGAGAGCGTTCGTGGCCTGGTCAGCATGGACAAGGACAGCTTGCTCAGATCCAGCGTGGGCTTTGGCACCCAGGGCTATCACGTGCGGCCCTCCGAAGCCCAGGCACTGTTCTACGGCGAGTGTTCCTCCTCCGACGCTGCCCGTGCCACATCGAACCTCTGCTCAGACCCGCTGGTGCCCCTGATTCAGCGACACACGGTGCGCCACCCCGTCAACGTACCCAAGGGTTACATCGAAGCGACACTCGACCGAACGATCAGTGTCGAACACCAACGGGCCATGGCCTCCCGCACCCGCTTCCAACAGCGGGCGTCTCTCGTTGCCGATCACTCACCGTTTCTCTCAGCACCCCATGAGTTGGCCGAGCATCTGCACTCCATGGCCAGCCTCGACCGCAACGACCCAAAGAACGACCCAAAGAACGACCCAAAGAACGACCCAAAGAACGACCCAGAAAACGATCCAGGGAACGGCCCAGGGAACAGCAGCAGCTCAGAAGCCAGCGACGTTGCCAGTCAAGCTGTCCCACACCGGCTGCGCACCGCGATCTAGGGCGTCACGGCACTTTACGCACACGCTGCTAGGGCGCGATGGCCTTGACCCCATTCGAGAGCACGATGCCACTGGGCACCGAGCTGTCTCCGGCCAAGAACTGCACCCACATCTCGGTGCAGGGGACCACGCCATTTGGCCACATAGCAGCCGCGCCAAACTCGCCGTTGCCATCAGCAATCACGGGCAACTCCAAGACCGTCGGGAATGCGTGAAAAAAGCCGCCGGCAAAGGGAAACGGAACCAAGGCGAAGGACAACAGCCCAGCAGCGGAGCGCCCGACGGAGCCCCGCTGAGATCAAAATTCGTCACCGAACCCGGGCTCATTGGGCCGCTCCCAGCAAGTTCACCAGGCCGTTTGAACCCAACGTCCCACCACCTAGATTCACCCATGCGCCGCAAGGTTCCACCACTTGCACCGCCTGATTGATCGCCAGGGCAGACATCGTAGTGGTCTGTCCGCTGGGCCAGATCACATCGAGGCGATCGATTCGCTCGGCAACCGTGACCCCAAAAGTCTGGCGCAGAGCTTGGCCTCCCCCTGTGGACGATCCGCTCTGCACACAGCGCCACTGAGTGCTGGCCGCCATACATTTCACCGTGATCTTGACTCTGGCCCCCATGGCATCACGATTCGAGACCGTGCCCACGAGATCCACAGCAAAGTAGCTGCCCCCCACCTGCTCGTTGCGAAACAGGTAGGCGTCGTCACCGAGGCTGACCACCAAGAGGTCTTCATCCCCATCCCCGTCGTAGTCGCCCTTCACCGCGCAACGATTGGACGTGTCTATAACGGCGCCGCAAGTGGCAGAGACATCAGTGAACGTATTGTTGGGGACGTCCCCATTGTTCAAGAACAGCGCGTTGGCATAACCGCTCGACCCGGGCGTCTTGCCGCAGGCGACATACAGATCCTCGTAGCCGTCCAGGTTGCAGTCGATGAGCGACATGCCCCAGCTGATCTCCGTGAAGCCGCCGGGTAAGATCGGGCGATCGATGCCGGCGGCCACGGCAACATGGAGGAAAACTCCCGGACCCTGCCGTTGGTACAAGTGATTTGGGCCAAAACCAGACGTGAACAGATGGAATCGGCCGTTGTTGTCGTAGTCACCGAGAGCAATCCCTATGGGGGCTCCTTGGTGATCCACTCCCGCATCCGCCGCCACGTCGGTAAAGAGCCAGCCGTCAAGGCCGTCAGGGCCGTCGTTGCGCCAGAGGAAGTTCTCCCCGGTCACCAAAGGTGTGCCAGCAACTAAGCGCTCGTTGGCGACGAAGATATCCAAATCGCCATCCAGTTCCATGTCGACGAACACGACGGCATGCGCTGCTGCGTTTGCCATCGCGGGAAGGTCACAGTAGACACTCCAATCTTGAAATGCTCTGTCTCCAAGCAACCCAGGCACACTGTGGTAGAGATAATCTCGGCGCATGCCGGCAGGCTGAGGCATGGACAACGAGAAGTTGCGGTTAGAGACGTAGAGGTCCAGAAAGCCGTCTTGGTCCATGTCACCCCAGGCCGCGTTTGACGAACGACCGAAGCCTTCCACACCCACCGCGGTCGTCACGTCCGTGAGCACCCAGTCATCGACTCCCGTGGGTCCCGCGTTCCGAGAGAGCACGTTATTGCCGCGATTCAGCACGTAGAGATCTGCGTCCCCATCGTTGTCGTAATCGCCGAACAGAGCGCCCGTGCCCTCGCCCGCAGTGTCTGCAACGCCGAAGTCAGCGGCGCGATCTACGAAGCCTGCATCGCCGCCAAGGTTCTGAAAGAGAGCGTTCGGTCCCAGGCGATCGGCGATAAAGATATAGAGGAGGCCATCACCGTTGAAGTCGCCCCAGCCCCCGCCAGCGCCCAGATGCAGCACGTCAGGCTGAAGCGCCTGCGTGAACACAACGCCTTGCGCAGCAGACTGGTCGCTGAAGACCTGAGCTTCCAAGTCGGGAGCGGCGAAAGCAGCCAGTAACCCAGCGGCGGCCACGGTGCGCACAAGACGAAACAAGACATCCGGTGCACGAACGTTCATAACACCCCCCCAAGTAATTGGACCGAAGGAAGTTTCTTTGTGACAGCGCAGCCAACTGCCCGGCTGACGTCCGCGCCCCACAAAGTGCCGCCCCAAGAATAGCTCGCCAGCTCAAAATCTAGAAGTGAGGACACGTCTGTGAGCGTAGCCAGTGTGCCACCGACACCACGGTCGAGACGGTCGCCGGTGCACGGCTTCCACGCCACTACGTAAGTCCTCGACCATGAAATCGGTCGCCTGCTTCAAGCCCTCGCGAGCACCCTCGGTGACGACTCCACCGAGGGGATCCGTACAAGTTTGTACGCATTCATGACGGCGGCAAAGCCGACGACTGCGCGCTGTACGACTGACTTGCCCAGCCGTTCGAGGACACCAACCTGCTGCGCACTCGCCAGCCACGCCGGGCCCCAGAGATTCCCTGGGCATTGAGCCGCCTCAGCGGCCCGATGGGCACACTGCGCTCGTCCCGGGAACAGCAGTCTCAGCGCCCCTCCCACTCTGGAGGTATTCTCTGGGAATTCGCTACGATTCTGCAGCGATCGGATTCTCCCAGGGCCATCAGGCATGCAGCTGCAAGACGTCGAGGATTTCTACCCCCTCTCCCCTCTCCAGCAGGGCTTGTTGTTCCATAGCCTGTCCGAGCCCGATTCGGGGATGTACTTCAACCAGTCGCTGATGACCCTGCACGGCGCCTTCGACACAGAGGCCTTCGCCGAAGCCTGGCGGCGGACCATCGCCCAGCACCCCATCTTGCGGACCTTCTTCGTCTGGGAAGGTGTGGAGCGGCCCGTGCAAGTGGTCCGCAAGAGCGCCGAGATGCCGTACGCAGTCCACGACTGGCGCGACGTTTCGGCGGAACACTTGCCCGGCCGTCTCGAAGAGCTGCGCCAGGCCGATCTGCGCGAGGGTTTCGACCTGAGCCAAGCCCCGCTCATGCGCGTAGAGCTGCTGCGCACCGCCGACGAGCAGCACGAGTTCTCCTGGAGCTTCCACCACATCTTGATGGACGGCTGGAGCATGTTCCGGGTGCTGGGCGACGTTTTCGGTGTGTACGACGCTTTGTGTTCCGGCGGCGAGTATCGCTTCGAACCCTGCCAGCCCTACCGCAACCACATCGCTTGGCTGCAACAACAGAGCCTCCCCGCCGCCGAAACCTTCTGGCGCAAGACACTCTCCGGCTTCACGGCGCCCACTCCGCTGCTGGTCGATCCGTTAGCCGCCGAAGCCGCGCCCGCCGCCGATGAGTTCGCCCACTTGGTGCTGAACACCAGCGCTGAGACCGCCGCCGGCTTGAGCGCCCTGGCCAGCAAGCACCACGTCACGCTCAACACGATCCTCCAGGGCGCTTGGTCCCTGGCCCTCTCGCGCTATAGCAACGAAGAGGATGTGCTCCTCGGCGCCGTGGTTTCGGGACGCTCGCCGAACCTGAAGGGCGTTGAGTCCATGGTGGGTTTGTTCATCAACTCCCTGCCCGTGCGGGTGAGCACCCCCGGCGACGAACAGCTGCTCCCCTGGCTCAGTCGCATTCAAGCTGAGCAAGCAGAGTTGCGCGAGTACGAGTACAGCCCGCTGGTTGAGATTCAGGGTTGGAGCGACGTCCCCCGAGGCACACAGCTCTTCGACAGCATCTTCCTCTTTGAGAACTACAAGAAGGATGTGCCCTTAGAAGAGTTGTGCCAGTCGGTGCGCATCGGCGAGGTGCATTGGTTCGAGCGGCTCAACTATCCGCTCACGGCCATCGCCATCCCCGGTGACGCAGTGACCTTGCGGCTGATCTACCAGACCGAGCGCTACACCGAGGCCACCATTCAGCGCATGCTTGAGCAGTGGGCTACGTTGCTCGACGGCATGGTGGCCAACCCACAAGCCACCTTGGCCCAGTTGCCGTTTCTCACGGCCACTGAAGAGCAAACGGTGCTCCAGCAGTTCAACGACACAGCCGGCGACTACCCCACGGGACAGTGTCTGCACGAGTTGTTCGAGGCCCAGGTTGCCCGCACTCCCGACGCCCCGGCCGTCAGCTGCGGCAACGAGACCATCAGCTACAGCGAGCTCAACGCCAGGGCGAACCAACTGGCGCAGCACTTGCTCTCCCTCGGTGCCCGGCCAGACATGCTTATCGGCGTGTGCCAGCACCGACGCATCGACATGCTGGTCAGCATCTTCGCCATCCTGAAGAGCGGCGCGGCGTACTTGCCCCTCGACCCGAAGTATCCCCAAGAGCGTTTGGCCTTCATGGTCAGCGACGGCGGCGCCAAGGTCGTCATCACCCATAGCGAACTGGCCGATCACCTCCGTGACAGCGGTTGCGCCGCGCAGCTCTTATGCCTCGACCAAGAGCGGGAAACCCTCGCCGCCCTGAGCAGCCACAAGCCAGAGGCGCCCCGTGCAGATGACGCGTTGGCTTACGTCATCTACACCTCAGGCTCCACAGGAGTCCCCAAGGGCACGGCGATCGAGCACCGCAGTTTGGTCACGCTGGTTCATTGGTCCCGAGAGAACTACAGCGACGCAGAGCTCGCCGGAGTTCTTGGCTCTACATCGATCTGCTTCGATCTTTCTACCTGGGAGATCTTCGTCACCCTCAGTTGGGGTGGACGTCTCGTGCTCGTTGAGAACGCCCTCGAGCTAGCCACAGCGCCGGCGCGAGACAAGGTGACTTTGGTGAACACCGTGCCCTCTGCCATCGCCGAGCTGATCCGCATGGACGGTGTACCCCCGTCGGTGAAGACCGTGAACCTGGCAGGCGAAGCACTGCGAGCCGACCTGGTCGACAAGGTCTACGGCTTGGGAGTCACACGGGTGTGCGACCTCTACGGTCCGTCCGAGGACACCACCTACAGCACCTACGCCCAGCGCGAGGTCGGCGGCCCGGAGATCATCGGCAAGCCCGTGGGCAACACCCGGGCCTACCTGCTCGACGCTCGCATGCGCCCGGTACCCCTGGGCGTCGCCGGCGAGATACACCTGGCAGGAGCCGGCCTTGCCCGGGGCTACCTCAATCGCCCGGACGTCACCGCCGAGCGCTTCATCCCCGACCCCTTCTCTGACGAGCCCGGGGCCCGGCTCTACCGCACCGGTGACTTGGCCCGCTATCGCCCGGACGGAAACATGGAGCTGGTCGGGCGCATCGATCACCAAGTGAAGGTGCGCGGGTTCCGCATTGAGCTGGGGGAAATCGAGATCGCCTTGGGTAAACACCCGGCGGTCAAAGACACGGTGGTGATGGCCCGCGAGGACACCCCCGGCGAGAAGCGCTTGGTGGCCTACGTAGTCTACAAGGCCCAGCCCGGACCCACCGCCGCTGAGTTGCGCAAGACTCTGCGGGAGTCCATGCCCGAGTACATGGTGCCCACGGCCATCGTGGCTCTCGACGAGCTGCCGCGCACACCCAACGGCAAGACCGATCGCAAAGCTCTGCCCGTCCCCGAAGCAGATCGCTCCCAGCTTGAGACCAGCTACGCTGCTCCGGACAGCGACATCGAACGGCAGATCGCTGAGATCTGGCAGAAGATCCTGCAGGTCGAGAAGGTCGGCGTCCGAGACAACTTCTTCGACCTGGGCGGGCACTCTCTGCACCTCATTCGTGTCCACGGCGAGCTGCGCACAGGCCTCGGCCTAGAGATCCCCATGGTGGACATGTTTCAGTTCCCCACAGTGGCAGCCCTGGCCAAGCACTTTGCCGACGGTGGTAGCAGCGCCGAACCCGAACCCGTGGTCGATACCACCGAGAAGCTCGCCGCGGGACGCAGCCGCATGGCGCAAATGCAGGCGCGCCGTCGGCGGGGCAAACCGGGCTAGGAGTTTCTGCGGGCGCTCGCCTCTCCGCAGTCACTCAGCCGTTCGGGCTGGGCGGTCGGGCTGGCCGTTAGGGCTCGGGCCACTCCAGCTTGCGTCCGACCCAGCGCCAGTGCATCAACTGGGTCAGCCGGTGCAGCTTCTTCTCTAGGCCGTGGAGCAACGGCACGGGCAGATCGGCTAGGGCGATGCGCAGGGGCGTGCTGTTCCATCGCGGCTGGGTGCGGTCGTAGCCCAGTTGCTCAAGCAGCTCCCCCGCCAGATGTTCGATGATCCGGGTATGACTCGCAGACAACTCGTCCCGCCAACCACCCTTCGGTGTCTTGCGGACGAACTCCTTGGCCATACCCGTGGCGCCGCGAACTTTGTCTTTGGTGCTGGCAGCCATGGCCGATTCGCAGAAGTCGAGGTCGGACTCCAGGCCAATCCACTCGTACATGCGCTGAAGTTCACTAGCGCCCTTGTCTTTCAGATCTTCGTAGCGCACCTGCAGGTAGCGAGGCGTCATCTCCTTGATGGCCAAGGCCGCCTCCACATCGTGGCGCCAGTAACGAGCACCGTCGATCGGTTGGGTGGGAAACTCCCACTTGGCCCAGCCCCGGGATGCGCTGCGATGACTGCAGAACGTGCTCCGTGGATCCCGAACGATGTGCAAGAAATACGCGTCCGGGAGCACCTTGAGAATGAACGGGGCCAGGTGACCGTTCTCCGGCGTCTTGTCAACGACAGCAGTCACCCCAGGGCGAACCGTGGCCACGCTGTCGATAATGCCTGCGGCGACGTGGCGCAACAGATCCCACAGAGACGCTTCGGGCAGCACCTCGGCCAGCTTCACGTTGTCTTCTTTCGACGACTGCGCGGTCGGGTCCCCGGAGGGGTTCACGATGAAGCTAAAGCCAGCCTTGTTGTGATGCCAACGCTTCATGCCCACCAAGTAGTCGAAGATCTTGGCGTGCTGAAAAGTCGCAACTTCGGCGTGCTTGCTCAGCAAGAACGTGGTCCAGGTCGAGCCGCTGCGTGGGCAGCCCACGATGAAGATTCGTTTCATGCGTCGCTCTCCTGAAGTGTCCGAGTGACCTCGGCCAGCAGAGGTTGACTCGCTGTACTCATAAAGAAGTGATCGCCAGGCAGCACCGTAGAAGCGAACGCGCCCGTGGTCTGCTCCGCCCAGGCATCGAGTTCGGCGCGGCTCACGTTGTGATCATCTGCCCCACCAAAAGCGCTGATTGGCACATCGAAGGGATCTTCAGCAGCGTAGACGTAACTGTCACACACAGACATGTCAGCTCGCAGGGGCGGCAGCAGAAGCTCCATCAGGCCCTGGTCGGCGAGCACTGCTGCTGGGACCGCGTCGTAGCGCCTGTTGACCTCGGCGATGAAGTCCTCGTCCGAGAGCTCGTGCAACCCCAACACCGGCATGGACACCTGGGGAGCACGGTGCGCCGCGGCAAACAGCGACACGGGCATGGGCGCCCGGCGACGGCGCAACTCGCGGCACAGCTCGAACGCGATCAACGCACCCATGCTGTAACCGAAGAGAGCAAAGGGGCTGTCTCGCTCGAGAACCAGCTCGTCCGCCAAGGCCGTCACAAGGGGAGCGATGGAAGACAGTGCCGCCTCGCTCAAGCGTTCTTCGCGACCGGGCAACTGCACAGCGACCACCTCGATGTCTTCGGGCAGCGCTGCTGACCAGCCGCGGAACGTCGAGGCGCCACCGCCCGCATGAGCCAGGGCGATGAGACGAAGGGCAGCTTGGGGTCGAGGCTGCATGCGTTTGAGCCATTTCGATCTGCGAGCCGTGCTGCGCGCTGGCGTCGTCATGGGTTCGCCGTCCCGAAGACTTGGGCCCAGTCGCACACGTCCTCTACGAGCTGATCCTGGCTCCAGAGCAAAGTGAAGACGTGGTTGGCACCCTTCATCACCGACAGCTGGGACGTCTCCGCGACGGTGACGTCTTTCACCCTTTTACCCAGCACAACGTTGAAGTAGTCGAGGCCTTCGTCCCCCTCAGAATAGAGGTGGAAGACGCGCACGCCCCGTTGAGTCACTGAGCGTAGCTCGGCTGCCGAGTCGAATGCGCCGCCAGACTCTGCTGCTGTCGAAGCGCCGCGGGCCCCCGGTTCGGCAGAGGTTTCTGCTCCCCCGCCCTTTCCAAAAATCGCCCGCAACGGCACGCCGATCATCATGCCCACGATGCGCTTGAAGTCGAGTTGCCCGCCCAGAGCCTTGCGCCAGTTCTTGCTGCGAAATGAGCTGCCCAAAGCGATGCGCCAGCTGTGCCGGGTCATCGTCCGCGAGCGCAGTCTCTCACCCAAGTCGGCGTCCATGCCGTGGAGGTGCGACTGGGCGTTGATCAACACGGCGCCTACAACGCGGTCGTCTTCTTTGGCGGTCAAAAACGAGATAGTCGCCCCGGAACAAATGCCGATGAGCACGAACTTGTCGATGCCCCGTGTGCTGGCCAGATGATCCATGGCCTCGCGGGTTTCGAGGATGATGCTCTCACCGATGGGCAAGTCGTCGGTGCGCACGCCGCTGTCGCCGGTGCCCGACCAGTCGAACCGTAGGGAAGTAAACCCGGCGGCGGCGAGTCGGCGAGCCAAACGTACGTGCAAGCGGCTCGGTCCTACCCGGTGCGTCACTCCCGCGTTGAGAAACACGAACGCGGGCAAGGGGCCCACCTTCGCCCTCACAGCAGGGTCCGGGTCCGTGACAATGCCCACGAGCGAACCCATGGCACCGAGCAGCACAGCTTCTTCGGTCATGGTGAGCCCCCCGAGCTGTCGCAATCCCCGGCCCAGTTCACGATGGACTGCAAGATCTTGCGCGGAATGTGCACCTTGGCGAAGTCTTCCGTCCAGACCCACAGATGAGGATTCGCAAAACTCTGGTGAGTCACTTTCATCCCACGAGACCTCAGCAGCTCAATCAGCGGTTGCTGCGCCACCGCTTCGTTACTTTCGATCACGAGTATGTTCGGGCTTGGCGCGCCCTGCAGTGCGGCCAGATCCAGCCCGCTCAACTCACCGATCAACGTGCTGGGCATGTTGAAGCCCAAGATCTCTTCGCGGCCCATGCCTTGGGGATCAAAGTCGGTGCGCACGTGAGCGTAAGCCAACATGGCTTCGTGCTGGCCTACCAGCTCGTCCACGTAAGCCTGACCGGAACCGAGAGCGTCCCAGGACACGACACACTGAATGTCCCCACGTTCCGCGGCCACGTCCATGGCGAGAGTTGCCCCTAGGCGCAAACCCACCAACCCGAGAGCCTGCGCGCCGCTGCGACGAGATAACTCATCGAGGGACGCTCCCACATCGCTCCGCCAACGATCGAGACTCCAACACTCGTGGTCGCCGGAAGAGTCGCCACAACCGCCAAAGTCGAAGCGCAACACTGAGAAGCCTGCGTCCGCAAGCATGATCGCCAACTGACGAAACACCCGGTGAAACTGCACGTACTCGTGGCCCAACGGTGGGCAAAGCACCAAGCCGAGAGCGCGCTTGGGAGCCGAGGGTGCAGCGGAGTGATAGCAGCCAAAGAGCTGCTCGCCGCTGTACGCGCCACTCGACGGGTAGAAGAACGGCACCACCCGGCGACCCAAAGCACCCACGGGGCCGTTCACTTCTCTGGCCTTTTTTGACCCGAGATAGCGCCGAGAATCTTGCTCATCCAGCTCTTGGGTTTCTCGACAGGAGGGTTCTTGATGCGCTCATCGCACAAGGATGCCAGCTGCTTCAAAGTCGGCAGAACCAGCTCACCAGGATTGAGCTTCACGCCGAGCTGTTTCTTGAGTTCGCCAATCACCGTCATCAGCAGCAGCGAGTGGCCGCCCATGTCGAAGAAGTTGTCGTAGAGGCCGACCCGATCCACTTCGAGGGCCTCGGCCCAGATGGCGCCGATCTGCTTCTCGAGCTCTGTCTGGGGTTCGGCGAACGCATCGCTCGCCTCAGCCACAACACGATCCGGCTCGGGCAAAGACCGGCGGTCTATCTTGCCGCTGGAGTTGAGCGGAAACTTGTCCAAGAACACAGTGGCCGACGGAACCATGTAGCCCGGAAGGCGATCGGACAACGCGGCTTTGATCTCGGCAGAGCTGGGCGCCGGGGCGCCAGGCACCACATAGCTCACCAAGCGCGGTGCCCCCGAAGTGTCTTCGCGCAACAAGACCACTGCGTCTTGCACTGCTGGGAGATCGCTCAGTGCTACCTCGATCTCTTCCAGCTCGATGCGAAAACCGCGGTACTTCACCTGGGAGTCCACGCGGCACACGTACTCGATGTTGCCGTCCTGGCGGTAGCGCACCAGATCGCCACTGCGATACATGCGCTCGTTCCCAGCGACAAAGGGGTTGGGCACGAAACGTTCGGAGGTGAGCTCAGGGCGTTCGAAATAGCCCTCGGCCAAACCGGCACCGGCAATGTGGAGTTCACCGGGAACACCGGGCGGCACGGGCTGGCCCCGTGCATCGAGAACATAGACCTGAACATTGCTCACCGGTCGGCCAATGGACAGCTCAGCCAAGTGAGCGCTGCCATTGGTGTCGGCAGCGGCAGCGTTGTCGGCAGCGTTGTCGGCAGCGTTGTCGGCAGCGGCAGCGTTGTCCGCGACAGCAGCCTGATCAGCAGCAGCGCCGCCACTCATAGACGCGCTGCGCACGTCCTCAGGCGACACTGAATAGCTCGTGGCCACCACGGTGGCTTCCGTGGGACCGTAGGTGTTCAAGATCTGTGGGCCATCCGGCACTTGGCCATACCACTCGGCCAGTTGCTCTGGCTTGGCCCGCTCACCGCCCAAGATCATCAAGCGCACGCAAGCCGGGAAGGGCCGCCCCGCTGCGGCGAGACCTTGCACGACCACATGCCAGTAGGCCGTGGGCAAGTCAAGGACCGTGAGTTGATGAGCCTCGCACGCTTCGATAAACGTCTCAGCCGACCCGATCATCTCGTCCGTGCGAAGCACCAACGCGGCCCCGGAAAGCAGCGCCGGGTAGATTTCCTCGACGGCTGCGTCAAAGCTCAGCGAGGCAAATTGCAACACGCGGTCATCCGCGGTCACCGCAAACAAATCTTTTGCGTGAGCCACGTAGTTCGCCATGGCCCGATGCGAAACACTCACGCCTTTCGGGCGACCGGTAGAGCCAGACGTGTAGATCATGTAGGCGACAGCCGAGCCGTCGACGGACAAACCGGGGTCGTCTTCCGAGCGAGCGGCGATAGCCTCCGCAGAGGTGTCGAGGTTCAAGCGGCGCTCAGGGCCAGTACCGGCTGACAGTTCACCGAGCAAATCGCTGCGGGTCACCAGCAACGATAACTTGGCGTCGTCGAGCAGCATCGCTAGTCGTTCGCGAGGCAAGCCCGGGTCAAGAGGCACGTAGGTAGCACCAGCTTTCAGTACGGCCAGCATGGTCACCACCATGGACAGGTCACGCTCAACGCTCATGCCGACACGATCACCGCACTGAACACCCTCGGCCAACAACTGCTGAGCAAGGCGATTCGACTGGGACTGCACTTCTCCATAACTCAGCGACTGATCGTTGAGCACCACCGCCACTGCGCCGGGAGTGCTCGCAGCTTGGGCGGCAAACTGCACGTGCACCGGGTCGCTGCAGAAGTCATCGCGTTCTGTGCGATTCCAGTCGATGACCATCTGTTGGTGCTGAGCTGCATTGAGCAAGGGTAAGTCGGCGAGGCTCTGCGTCTCTGGCGAGGCCATGCCCCGCAGCACCGCTTCAAAAGACGCCAGCATCCCACCGATGCTCTCGTCATCGAAGCGCGTGGCGTCGTAGCTCACACCCAAGCTCAGCTCGTCCCCCGGGACAACCACGACCGTGAGCGGATAGCCCGGAGCGCCGTGATGGCCGGTGACGTCGCTTACCGCGAGGTCGTCGTCCCAGCCGGCGACAGTGAGATCGCCGGTCCAGTTTTCGAAGACCAGCAGGGTTTCAAAGAGCGGTCGCCCTGCGGGCACATCGCTCTCGATCTTGATCTCGGCCAACGAGCTATGCTCGAAAGACCGCTGGGCCACAGCGCGTTTCTGCAGCTGCTGCAACCAAGGGACAAGTGCAGCATCGCCGTCCACCACCACCCGAGCCGGGAGCAGGTTGACGAACAGACCGATGATCGACTCGACACCCTCAAGGGGCACCGAACGTCCCGAGACGATGGTGCCGAAGACAACATCTGCTTCGCCGGTGTAGGCCCCGAGCATCACGGCCCAAGCCCCTTGCACCAGGGTGTTCAACGTCAAGCCATGCAACTGGGCGAACGCTGCCAGGGATGCAGAGGTCTCGCGGTCG
>JBLIMM010000011.1:0-26785 GCA_047638635.1 Pseudohongiellaceae bacterium
TCTTGGCGGGCCTCGGTGGCGACCATCTCCCGCAGCTCGACCAGCCATTGCCAGGGCGGCGACCCCAGGGTCGGATGGCAACGGACGAAGGGACGAGTCAACTCCGGCCAGCGATCGAAGACGCAGCGCATCACCCGGCGCACGGTGGCGAAGACCATCAGGTAGAGCCGACGGGCGACCACTGTGGACCAGCGGCCGCGGGGCATGGACAGTCGCTTCTGGTACGGCGTGGGGTCCAGGGCACCGGCGATGATGCCCTCCAGCCGAGAGAGTGTGTCGAGGTGCTCGCAGAGCCCATCGACCTCGCCCGGGGACAGCACGTCCTCCAGGACCACGTACCCCAGGTCGTCGAGGTGCTCCCGCTCGAACTCGCTGAGGGGCCTGTCCGAAACGCCCAGGGCGTCAAGGGCCGCACGGATGTCGCCGTCAGTTTGGACCAGTTTGGTCGCCTCCACGCCGTCCCGTCGAGCCTCTTCGGAACTCGACGTGGGCCTGGCAGCAACCTCTACCGGATCTAGGGCTGACGTCGAACGCACATCATGACGCTCGGGCTCGATCCCGAGGGTCATGACCTCCTCTGGGGTCAGCATGGCGGCAAACGCCTTCACTTGCAGACGCCGCAGGGGCGCGAGAATCCACGGCATGCGACGCAGACCGTTCGTGATCAGCTCGATGTACATCTCGAAACGATCATCGCTGTCCATGGCCGTACGCAGCCGTTCCACGGCCAGCTCCACCGAGACCTTGCCCTCCTCGAGTTCCTGCATGATGTCGCAGAATCCCTCGAGCAGCTCCAGCACCTCTGCCGCACTCATGATCTCCGTCATCTGGCCGAAGCCAGTCACCACGTCCTCGGGGCGCTCATCGTACGAGCACAGGTCGTCCAGACGATCGCTACGCGAGTAGCGCACGATGGGCTTCAAGACGTCGCGGACCCGGGCGATGTCGGTCATCCCCCAGAGCGTGAACCAGAGCTCGAGCAGGGCCGGTGAACGGAAGCCCACGTAGCTGCCGTAGACGATGCGATCCTGGAAGCGCAGCAGGTTGTCCGTGAGCCGTTGCAACGGCCCGAAGTGCTGCTCGCTGAACGTGTCGTGCTGGAAGGCCTCGAGTACTAACCGCACCCCCGTCGCGATGGACTGGAAGGTGTTGATGTTGCCGAAGGAGTACAACGCATCCACGCTACCCGCGGCATGGGCCGTCAGCCAGAAGCGGTCTCCGACGCAGCGGCTGCTGGAGTACTGCAGGCGGTCGGTGGCGATCCAGGGCTTCAGCGGTTCGGCATCGACGAACTGCCGACCGATGGTCGGGTACTGCTCGAGGAAACGAGACCAGACCTCTTCCGGGCTGACCGAACGGTCCCGCGGGAAGCGCTTGTTGTCGTAGCAGAGCCCGACGCTGCACAGGTTGTTCTGCGAGCCAGCTTGGTTGTCAAACGGGATCACCCACACCCAGCCACCGTCGAAGAAGTGGTGCAGCGTGCCCTGGCTCCAGGGCACGAGCGGCGGCGGCGCGCTGTCGACGGCTTCGTAGGGTTTGACGCCGACCATGTGGGTGAACATCGCCCGGGAGTTCGTGCGCATTCTCGGCGGGTCCTCCCGCAGCCCGAGCTTGCTTGCGACGACGGAGTGGTAGCCGCTGGCATCGATGACAAATGCACAGGGGATCGACTCGCCCCCAGCGGTCTCCACCGTGGCGCCGTCCTCACGGAAGCGCACGTCCGTCACCGTGCACCCGGATCGTCCCACGGCCCCCGCCCCGATCGCCGTGTTCCAGAGGTACTCATCAATGTCCTGTCGGAAGTAGTGCATCTCGCTCGACGGCGGCGGCCCCACGTCTGAGTCGGACGCGTCGGCCTGGGCGATCACCGCCTGCCAGGACTCCCCCAATGTCTCGGCTCCCTCCTCGTGGTACAGGAAGCCGAAGTTGCTTTTGACGCCGGACGTCGGTGCGACGTTGCAGCGTATCCCCTCCGCGGTGGCGATGTTGTGGAGCTCGGGTGCGTTGTATCGCTCTGCGAGCACCTTGAGCCACAGAGACGAAGGGGTCGTGGTCGATTCCCCGAGGGCGAATCGCGGGTGCGTCCCTTTCTCCAGGATCATCACCCGTAGCCCCTGCCGAACCAGACACAGCGCCGTGATCGAACCCGCCAGCCCGGCCCCCAGAATGACCACATCCGTCTCGAGGGTCTGATTCTCGCTCGTCATCGGGTTCCCTGACTCCGCTGGCCTACGGCGTGATTTCGCCCGACCGTAACAGACTGTAACATCCGTGTTGTGCAGGCGAGGACACGCCGATCTCGCGCCTCGCAGCGTGGGTTCGGAGGCGAGTCGGCGTCGAAGGGCTGCACCTCGCCGTTCGCGCCGATCTGGATTCACGAGAGAGTGAGCCGGCAGTAGGCGTGAAGCCGCGAGAGTCTACTCGAAGGCGAACGATGGGTTGTTCGCCATGGCTGTGGCCCAACGGCCGAGTTGGCCGTGCTGGGTCACGAAGTCGCCGCGAGCACCGCGGCCAAATCGGCGGCCCCCATGGGCCCCGAGCTGACGGACTCCGCCATCGTGGGTGCGGGACTGCTGCTGGTTGTGTTCCCGCTCGCCCTCGCCTACCGTCTGCTGGGCGCGCGGCGTAGAGCGACCTGACGCCGCCCCGAGCTGAGGGACCCGCCCCGATGATCTCCGAGACCGCCAACACAGGCCTGCACATGGACCCGCTGCTGCCCGCGGTCGTCGGCGCGGCGTTCGGGATGCTGCTCGTCGGGCTGCTACTGCGCAGACTGAAACAGCCCCACGTGGTGGCCTATCTGCTCGGGGGGGTGCTGCTCGGATCCCACGGCATCGACGTGTTCCCCGACGCTACACTGGTGGCACGGCTGGGTGAGTTCGGCGTCGTCCTGCTGTTGTTCTTCGTGGGCATGGAGGTCTCCGTGCCGAGGCTAGCCGAGGGCTGGCGCGTGGCTCTCGGCGGCACGCTGCTGCAGATCGTGGCCAGCGTGGGCTCCGTGGCTGCCCTCGGGCTGTGGCTCGATTGGCCCATGCCCCGGATCGTGCTGGTGGGCTTCGCCATCAGTCTCAGCAGCACGGCCGTGGTGGTCTCGACCCTGAGGGCAAGCAACGACCTCGACTCCGACCGCGGGCGGGACACGCTCGGCATCCTGTTAGCGCAGGACCTGGCGGTGATCCCCATGCTCGTGGTGGTGGGCATGCTGGCGGGCGCTGCTCCCGCGAGCGGCGTCGTCGCGCGCCAGTTGCTGGGGGGCACCGCGATCATGCTGATGGTGGTCATGGTGACCAGGCGGGAGAACTTCAAGCTGCCCTTCGCCGCGCTCCTCAGAACCGACCATGAACTCCAGGTCTTCGCCGCCTTCCTGCTCTGCTTCGGCTTCGCCTGGGTGACCGGGGTGCTGGGCCTCTCGACGGCCCTGGGCGCCTTCGTGGCGGGCGTGGTGATCTCGGCCGGGAAAGAGACCGAGTGGGTACATCGCAGCCTCGAGCCCCTGCGGGTCCTGTTCGTAGCGCTGTTCTTCGTCTCGGTCGGGATGCTCATCGACCTGCACTTCCTGGCCGAGAACTGGTCGCTCGTGCTCGCCCTCGTCGTGGCGACGTTGGTCCTGAACACGGCCATCAACGCGGCCGTCCTGAGGCTGCTCGGCCGGCGCCTGTCGACCAGCCTCAGGATCGGCGCGATGCTGGCCCAGATCGGGGAGTTCAGCTTCGTGTTGGCGGCCGTGGGCCTGCAGACCGGCATCGTCTCCGAGTTCGGCCACCAGACGATCCTGGGAGTCATCGCCATCTCGCTCGCGCTGAGCCCGGCCTGGATGGGTGTGGTCAATCTCGCGCTGCGGACGTGGCTCCCGGACGGGGACTAGTCCGACCCAGCCTCCTGGGCCACAGTTCCCATTGAATGCGAACTCCGCAAAGCGTCGCACCAAACGGGAGTCGCGGCCCTCGCGGGAGCAGCCCTGATCGCCCTGACGGCGGGATGCAGCTCGGGACCCCGTATTGTCCGGGTCGACTTCAGCCCTGCGCCCGCCATGGCCATCGCCACGCCGAGTGGTGCGGACAAGCCATTGGCGCGAGTACTCGCCACGTTGGGCGGCCTGCCCGTCGCCCCGGGCACGATCGAGGTCGCAGACGTCTACTTCCCCTTCCCCGACGGCAGAGGCCCGGCTCAGATGCTGCTGAACGGGGTGAACGTGCGCTTCTCCGTTCTCGTGGGAGTGGAGTCCATCCTGATGGGTGCGACGTTTCAGCGGGTTGCCAGGTCCGCCTATCCCTCCGACGACCCGAGGGGCCGCGTGCACGTCGGGAGCTACGATCCTCGCCTGCGCTGATCAGGCCTCCGGCTCGCCGCCGGCTGGATCTTCGTCCGTGCTGGCAGGTGCTTGGGTAGGCGCGCCGCCGCTGATGCCGTCGATCGCCGACTGAGCCTCGCGGGCTGCCGCGTCAGCCTTCGCCCGTGCCTTGAGCGCCCGGCGCCGAGCCTCCTCCGCGGCCGCCTTGGCCGAATCGATCTGGCGTTGCTTGGCCTCGTCCACGACCGGCTCGGCCACTGCATCAGTGGCAGCGTCAGTGGCTGCGTCAGTGGCTGCGTCAGTGGCTGCGTCAGTGGCTGCGTCAGTGGCAGCGTCGGTCGCTGCGTCGGTCGCAGCGTCGGTCGCTGCGTCGGTCGCTGCGTCGGTCGCTGCCTGGCTCCCTGCGTCGATTACCGTCTCGGTCACTGCGTCGGGAGCCGACTCGGGCGCTGGGTCGTTGGCTGTCTCGGGGGCCAGCTCGCTCAGCACCTTCTCTGCTGACTTCGCGGCCGCTTCTGCGTCTTTCTCCGCCTGCGCGGCTTTGCTTTCCGCTTCGCTCGCGGAGTCGATCACCGAAGCCGCATCGCCCTGCACTCCAGACTCCGGCTCGGCGTCCAGGTCGATGTCCTGCGCGGCCAGCACCAGCACGCTGATCTCCAGAGCTTCGAGGATCCCTTCGAGGGGCCCGTCGAAGGGCAAGACGGGCGCATCGTTCACCAGCCTAAAGGGCAGGAAGACGAGCGATGTGTCCTTCGAAAACTCCGTGACCGTCTCCCTGTCGAAGCGCTCAACGACATGAGCCTGGGCCTCGATGCGCGCCTCCTCGACGGTCTGCTGTGCTGCCGCCGCGGCGTCCGACACGTCCACGCCCTCGGGTCTTGGCGTCACGTAGCGGATCGTAGCGGCGGCCCAGTCGTCGCTGCGCGTCGCCAGGTAGGCCAGCAACAGGCCCAGCCGGCCCGAGGAGTCGCCCTGTGACCAGACGTCGATGCGTCGGTCCTTGAGATCGGTCGCCTCGAACCGTTCCAGTTCTTCGGCGGAGGCTTCCAGGATGACGACGTTGCACCCGACCCTCAGCGCCGAGCGGAGCGGTCGGCCGTAGGTGCGGATCCCGCTGGCTTCCGCGGCCGGCTGACCGTCGAACCAGTTGAGCAGCACAGTGTTGGCGCGCAGCGGGCCGATGCCGTGGCACTGAAGCAGTGTCGGGATCGCGGCCGCCAGATCGGGAACGGCGATGGCGAGCGGGAAGGCGTCCAGCGCGGCGCGCTTGATGTCCGCTCGCAGCTCGGCCTCCGCATCCACAGCGGCCCGTCGCGTGCGAACGCCCTCGCCCTCGATGAGCTTCACGGCGGTGGTGAATCCGGCACCGCCTTCGATCCAGGACGCGAAGCGCAGCAGTCGTTCCCGTCGAACGGAATCGTCCGAGAAGGCCAGCACGACCGGCCGCCAGTCCCGCGGGTGATCGGGCTCGCGCGATACCGCCAGCAGATCCTGGCGCACGTTCTGGAAGCGCCGCGCTCGACCGCTGTCGGCCCAGCGATCGACGTGGTCGCTGCGCTCGACGTACTGATGCACCGCAAACAGGATGGCCATCGAGGCGGCTGCGGCCAGGGGGTGGATGGCGAGCATGACTCCCAGGCACGCCAGGCAACCGAGCAGGCTCAGGCGCTCGTGGAACCAGCGGAACCGTGGCCGGAAGGCCGGGCTTCGACTGCGCGCCTCGGCGTAGGTCGCAAAGTTGAGCAGCCCGTACGAGATCAGGAAGAACATCGAGACCACGGGGGCCACCAGGTTCAGGTCCCCCAGCGCGATCGTTGCCAAGGCGATCACCGCCGCCAGCATCACCCCCCGCCGGGGGTTGTCCGCGGCGCCCGCACCCTTCCCGAAGGGCTCGAGCCAGGGGAAGATCTTGTCCCTCGACAAGGACTGCAAGATGCGCGGCGCACCGAGGAAGGAAGCCAACGCCGAGGACAGGGTGGCCGCGATGACCCCCGCGTCCACGATCCAAGCCGTGACGGAGACCCGACGCATGGCGTTGTAGTCGGCTACCAACTCGGAGCCAGGCAAGGCGCCGGCGAACAGCACGGCCACGGCGAAGTAGACCGCCATGGAAAGGAACACGGCCAGGAATGTGCCCCGGGGAATGCTGCGCCCCGGATCGGCCAGGTCCCCCGACATGCTCACGCCTTGGGTAAAGCCCGTGACCGCGGGGAAGAAGATGGCGAAGGCCACCCAGAAGGGAAGGCTGCCCTCTTCGGCCAGGTTGCGTGCCAGCAGGTCGCCGTCCCAGCGCCCGATGCCCCCCGTGAAGAACGCGACCAGCGCGGCGAAGAGCACGACCATGACGACGTACTGGAAGCGCGTCGCGACATCCGCGCCTTTCCAGGCCAGCACGAAGAGGGCGAGCACGGCGAGGGCGGCGAGCCCCTGAGGAGCCCAACTCGGTGCATCCGGCACGAAGGCACTGACCACCTCGCCGAAGCCGATGGCGTAGAAGGCGATGGACACCGACTGGGCCAGAAACAGCACCAGCCCGAGAGCGCCGCCGTATTCCACGCCCAGGGTACGCGAGATGAGGTAGTAGTCCCCGCCGCGCTTGACGCGCAGGTTCGTCGCGATGGCCGACAGCGAGATGCTCGTCAGGATCGAGATCAGGTTGGCCAGCGCGATGATGATCAGCGCACTGCCCAACCCCGCGCCACCGACGACGTAGCCCAACCGCAGGAAGAGGATGATCCCGAGGATGGTCAGGATGCTCGGCGTGAACACCCCGCCGAACGTGCCCAGTTGCCCGGTGGGCGCTCGCTGGTTCTCGCTGACGCTGCTCATGGGTCCAAGGCCTCAGGAGAAGGGGGAAGTCGGGCTCCCAGTTTGGCGCCACAGGCCGCGGACTCGAAGAGCAGATTATCATCGCACCGCGGCCAAGTGCACCCTCTGGTTCGTCGAACCGTTCTCCGGCAGCCAGCCGACCGTTGTGCCTGCCGCACTCTAGTTTCACGAACGATTTCAGCCCACAAGGCCCGCGCCCAAAAGGCACCAGACGCTATAGCAGAGCGGCGTTCCAACTGGGTGGGCTGGGGCAGCCCGCGGTTGCTCAGCACGACTCGAACAGTGGAGGCACCGATGGACCTGTTGCAAGAAAGCCCCCTAGCTCCTAGCTCCTAGCTCCTAGCTCCTAGCTCCTAGCTCCTAGCTCCTAGCCCTGGTCATCGTCGTCGCTCGCATCATCGACGTCTCCATGGGAACGGTGCGCACGATCCTGGTGATTCGCGGGCACAAGCTGGCCGCGGCCGTGATCGGCTTCTTCGAGATCCTGATCTGGCTGCTCGCCGCATCGCAGGTCCTGCAGCAGCTCGACAAGTGGTATCTGGCCGTGGCGTATGCCGGTGGATTTGCCCTGGGCAACATCACCGGGATGTGGCTGGAGGGACGGCTGGCCCTGGGCGTCGAACTCGTCCGTGCCATCTCGAGGAGCGGAGACGTCAACCTCGCCGCCGAGCTACGGTCGCACGGCTATTCCATCACTCAGATGACCGGCATGAGCGATACCGATCAGCCCGTAGAAGTCCTGCTGGTCGTCGAGTCGCGGCGTCGCGTTCCGGAGTTGCTCGACGTCATCCACGAGGCCGACCCAGACGCTTTGTGCACGATCTCCGATGTTCGTCGGTATGCCCCGAGAGTGCGACCGCGGCAGACCGGGATCGGGCGCAGCAAGCGCAAGTGAGACTGGCGCAGGTGCGGAGGCAATTCGGCGCGCTCGATGGCACAGCCACCGGCGAGTGTGGTGGGAGTCGAGAGGTGAGCCGGGGCTGGTTTCTTTTGCTCGTAGCAGCCGCCTGGCTGGGTTGGCCGATGCCGGTTGCGGCCCAAGGCGGTGGAGTTGGCGAAGACTCGGTGCCCCAGAAGCTCGACGAGAACCTGGCTGCCCACGGTCTCAGCCTCGACGCCTACATGCTCCAGGAAGGCCTGCGCACCTTCAGCGGCGGTGCGGACCACGGCTGGGGCCGTTCGCGAATGCTGGGTGTGGCTTTGGGCCTCGACCTGGACACCTCCCTGGGTCTGGAAGGTGGTAGCGCCTTCGTCGAGTGGTACGGCGTGGGCGGCAAGACGGTGTCGTCCTTCGCGGGGGACTTGCAGGCGGCATCCAATATCCAAGAGCGGCGCCGCAACCTGTTGGCTGAGCTCTGGTACCAGCAGCGATTTCTCGATGACACCTGGAGACTGCGGCTGGGTAAGACCGATGCCAACGGCGAGTTCGCCTACGTCGAATCCGCCGCCGAGTTCCTGCACTCGTCCGCGGGCTTCAGTCCCACGGTATTCCCCTTGCCGACGTTTCCCGACCCGACCTTCAGCGTCAACGCCGAGTGGTCGCCCCCGCTGGGCTCGGTCAAGGTGGGCGTGTACGACGGGGCCACGTCCAAGGGCAAGACCACCGGCAACCACGGCTTCGGTGCCTACGACGGCGACCTGTTCCTGGTGGCCCAGATCGGTACGACCTGGGAAGCGGGCGGCGGCGGGCGGGCGGCTCTGGGCGGCTGGCGGCACACCGGCACCTTCTCGCGTTTCGACGGCGGGGTCGAGCTCAGCAACGAACCCGGCGCCGGGTTTCGCGACTCACTCGAGCTGGCTCTCGAACTCTACTGGCGCATTGACGTCGATGAGCACATGGCGATCACGCCCGACGGACAGTTCATCCGGCACCCCGGTGGCATGGGACAAAACGACGCTTGGATCGCGGGCTGCCGCTTCGAGTGGCGGCTGTGAGCCCGCTGAACCACGACACGCCCTCGGGACCCAGCGAGCCAGCATTCACGCTGTCCGCTTGGCGGCGGGCCACAACACGCGCTGGCAAAAGCTCAGGATCGGAATGATCTTGCGCGCGGCGGCCCCACCACCCTCGGCGGAACAGCGTTCCTCGGTCAGAGAGAGCAGAGTTCGTTGTTGTCGAAGCTGCGGCCGTAGAAGTTCATGTAGTCGACCTTGCGCTCCAGCGCTTCGATGACGTACTTGCTGAAGTTGATTTTCGTGAACTTCTGGGCGCTCCCGAGGCCACCGGGGCTGAACACGTTGATCTCCATGAGCTTGTCGCCCACGATGTCCAATCCCACCAGGAACATGCCGTCCTGGACAAGTTTGGGCCGCACGATCTCGGCGATGCGCAGAGCGGTGCTGTCGACTTCGGCCTCCGCCAGCTTGCCGCCGGCGTGGATGTTGCTGCGCATGTCGTCACCACCCCGAAGCCGACGGAAGGCGCTGTACTTGCCCTTCACCTGGAGGGGCCGGCCGTTCATGACGAACAGCCGCATGTCGCCATCCTGTGCCGCCGGGAGGTAGTCCTGGGCGCAGCCCCGGGCGACGTCCGCCTGTTCCTGCTCAACGGCAGCCCGCTGCAACTCGGCGGGTCCTACGCAGCATTCCGCAGGATCACCACAGAGAGCGACGGGCAAGCTCCGACGGGCGGAGGTCACCGACAAGATGCTCGAACTGGCTCACCTCGTCAGGCCGCGCCTGATGGAGGACGGCATGTTCCTCGTCAGCCTCGACATCGCCGGCGACAAACTGATGGAGATCAACGTCTTCAGCCCGGGAGGTCTCGGAAGCATCCTGATGCTCGAGAAGGTCGACTTCGCCGTACCGGTGATCGACGCAATCGAAGACAACGTGCGCTAAAGGGAGCACCACGGACCGGACGTCAGCAACGCAAAGATCGCGACGATCTGAGTCGCTGACTGGGTCACGCTTTCGCGGGCCTCGCGGAGCGAACCCCGCCTGCCCTAGCTGATGACCTCAAGCGACTGCTGCGGACGCTCGACAACCACGGGTACGTCCGGCTCGGTGACCCCGCGGCTGGCCAGTTGCAGGTCGCCGTCCTCGACGTGCAGGTCGAACTGATCCAGGCCACGAGCCAGCTGTCCTTCCACCAGCAGGACGGTCGAGCCAGCGTGGGCGTAGCTCATGTCTCCCGAGCGCCAGAGCCCCGGGAGCAGGTCGTATCCCTCGGAGACACGGACCAGTCGCCAGGGCCCTCCCTGCTGGGTTCCGTCGAGCAGATGTTCGCGGGCGTCCCGGGTGACGCCCAGGCGCTCGCCCGGCTCCACGACCGAGTGGTGTCGCTGCCGCTCTGGCCGTGTGGGTGTCGGCACGTCGGTCCGCCGGCTCTTCGGGTGGGCCGGGACCTGGGCATGTGCCTGTCGGACGCGTCCATGAGACATCAGGCCACGATGGGTGGCCTGTCGATCGGTGAGGTAGAGCACCACCGCGGTCACGTCCTCGGCGGCACCGTTGGCCACGGCTTCGCCGACGAGGGACCGGCAGGCCGAGCGGGAGTCCCAGGAGCGGGCGAGGATAATCGCGATGCGCTCGTCGTCCACGTGGCGTGTCAGACCGTCGGAGGCGAGCAGCAGAACGTCCGTACCGTCCAGACTCAGGGAGCTGATCTCGCGCTCACAGGCCTCGGGACTTTGCAACGGGACGTCGTCATCGCCCAGGTCGGTGCCGCCCTCGGGCCGCAACGCACCCTGCTGCACGAGTGCGTCGCTCAGGCTGCGCCCCACGGTGAGCGCGATGAGCGAGCCCTCCGCCAGGGCATAGCAACGTCCGGATCCGATCTGCCCCAGGTGCAGACGCCCGCCGTCGAGATAGGCCAGGGTGAGCGAGGCCATGGACGCCCGGCGCCCGGTATCGTGGGACTGCGTGACGCGCGTGCAGTTGTCCATCAGCTCGTGCAGGGCGTCCTGGATCTCCTCGTCGGAGCTGCCAGGCCAGCGGCTAGGCAAACTCTCAAGCACGCCCCGAGCGGCTTCGCCCACCGTCGCCACACCGGTGGCCTGCGCGTCCATCGTGCCGCCGTCGGCCACCATGAGCAGGTGGCTGCTGACCGGGCTGGTCACTGTCGAGGCGTCCGGCACGGGCAGGGTCGACTCGTGCATGAGCAGTGACCGGTTGAGCTGGGCGACCACGAACTGGTTGCTGCTGCGGGTTCGTTCCGGATCCCCGTGGCGCAGGCCGCAGGAGTCCATGTGGGGGCGATTGTTGGTCTCGGGTATGAACGTCATATGAGTGATGGGTTCCTGTGAGGGGCTTGGTGGTGGACCCGCAACCGCTGCAGGCTCGCAAGGCCGATCTGTGCCGACCTATTCAGCTAGTTAGCAAATGGCTGTCCAATTGGCATGAATCGCTGTAAGATACTGATATAAAATACTTTAGATAGTATATATGCGGTTCAGAGATCGTGAAGCCTTGCGGTCCTAACTCCGATATGATCGGTAGTATGACTGCGCAAAGTAAAATATCGGCATCTCAGACTCCGACTCCTGGCGTCGCCCTGGCCCTCCGTGACCTCGCCATGCGGGAGCGGATCGCCCGCCTGCTCGAGGCACTCAACGCCCGATCCATCGATCTCCCCAAAACAGCGGGTCTGTCCGAGCTGTCCGGGGTGGACGTGGCCATCGTCGACCGGGAGTGGCTCCCCAGACGAGGGCTCATCGATCAGGACCTCCCCAGCGGCGTGACCCTGGTAGTGCTGGGGAGTGGAGACGACGCCAGCGACGAGGCGGACCTGCGGGCCGCGGGTGTCACCCAGTCCCTCGATCCCCGCGCCTCGGACGCCGAGCTGTCCCTGTCCCTGCACAGCCTCCTGGGTGCCGGCGCCGCCGGGGGCCTGGACGGTCCCGAAGTGCACGGCCGTGACGTGGAGCCCCACCTGGTGGACTTCGCGTCCCGCAGTCCGAGGATGCTGTCGTTCCTTGACGTCGTGCATCGCGTGGCGGACACCGATGTCGCCCTGCTCATCACGGGTGAGACGGGCGTCGGCAAGGACCGTCTGGCCCGCGCGATCCACGCCGACAGTTCTCGCGCCGACGCTGCCTTCGTCTCCGTGAACGTGGGAGCCCTACCCGAGAACCTCCTCGAGGACGAGCTGTTCGGTCACGAGGCCGGCGCGTTCACCGGCGCCGACAAAGTACGCAAGGGGCGCTTCGAGACGGCGGAAGGCGGAACGATCTTCCTGGACGAGATCGGCGACTTGTCGCCGCACCTGCAGGTCAAACTGCTCACCGTGCTGCAGCGACACGGCGTCCAGAGGTTGGGTGGGGAGCGACCTCGGCCCATCGACGTGCGCGTGATGGCCGCGACGAACCGAGACCTGGGCGCCGAGGTCGCCTCTGGTCGTTTTCGCGAGGACCTGTTCTACCGACTGAGCGTCGTGCCCTTGGTGGTGCCACCGTTGCGGGATCGCCCAGAGGACATTCCCGGGTTGGCCGGCCGCTTCCTGGGCAGCTTTCGAGAAGCCTCCGGACGCCAGGACATCCACGGCTTCACGGCCCGTGGCATGAACGCCCTGCTGGACCACGCCTGGCCGGGCAACGTTCGGGAGCTGATCAACGCCATCGAGCGCGCGGTGCTGTTGTGCCGAGGACGGCGCATCGGTCTGGATGACCTGCCGCGTGCGCTCCGCAAGCCGAAGGGGACGAGTGGGACGGCAGCGGCCGCGACCTCGGGGACGGCTGCTGATCCCGGGCAGGTTCCCGAGCCAGCGGCCAGCGCCACCGACGACCCGTTCGCGCTGCCGGCGGAGTGCCACGGCCTGCCATTGCGCGAGGCCCGCACAATCGTCGTCGAGCGCTTCGAGCGCGCCTACCTCACTGAGCTGCTGAAAACGACGGGTGGGCGCGTGGGGATGACCGCAGAACTTGCGGGCATCGCACCCCGCTCGCTGTACGACAAGTTGAAGCACCACGGCCTGCGCAAGGAAGACTTCCGCTGATCTGATCTGGCGAGCCGCCCCTCGCACATCCCGGCCACACAGGGGGGCGTGGCTCGATCTTGCCGAGCCTCCCTCGCTCCACCTCGCTCCACCTCGCTCCTGGCGAGAGAGATGGTTCCCGAACTAGGATTCGAACCTAGATTCCCAGATCCAGAAACTGGTGTCCTGCCGTTGAACGATTCGGGATGCCGTTTATAGCTGGCGGGAAGTATAGCCATCAGATCGTGGGTGCCAAGAGCACAGCCCTCAGCTCTTCTTTTTGGCACTCTACTCTCCCAGCGCCGCTCTCCCTTCTCCCCTTCATAAGGCCAAGAGATTCCATGTCCGAGCCCACTTTCTTGGGCCTGCCCGACGCAGGCAGCGAAGCCCAGATCGCCGTGATCTGCGCCCCCTACGATTTGACCAGCACCTATGGCAAGGGGGCCGACATGGGCCCCCAAGCCCTTCTCCAAGCCTCCGCCAACGTGGAAACCTGGGATGAAGAGGTCTCCGTCGACTTGGAGCGCCAGGGCTACACCGTGCGCTGGCCCGACAATCGAGCCCAGTTTTCGAGTCTGGCCCCCGAGGCCATGGCCGCGCACATGCGCGAGCTCCACGAGGAGCATCTGGCCCGGGGACAGGTCACCCTGGGCCTCGGTGGCGAACACTCCGTCAGCTACGGGCAGTTCGCTGCCCTCCACGCCCGCCATCCCGATCTCGCCGTGCTGCAGGTCGACGCTCACCTCGACCTCCGGGACAGCTACGAAGGCAGCAAGCACAACCACGCCTGCATTGCCCGGCGCTTTCTCGATCACCATGTGCCTTTGGTGCAAGCAGGGATGCGTAGCTGCAGCCGTGAAGAGGCGGAGTTCGTTGCGGAGCGAGACCTCACCGTGTGGTGGGCTCGCGACATCGTTGGGCGAGTGGCCTGGCACCGAGAGGTCTTGCTGACGTTAGCCGAGCGTCCCGTCTTCATCACCGTGGACCTCGATGGCCTCGACCCAGCCATCATGCCAGCGACCGGCACCCCAGAGCCCGGCGGGCTGTCGTGGTTCGACTTGACCATGCTGCTGAGCATGGTGGCCCGTCACTGCAACGTCGTGGGGGCGGACATCACCGAGTTGGCGCCCCACAACAACAGCCGACCGTCAGAGTTTCTGGCAGCGCGCCTGGCCGCGAAGATGGTGGCCTACTTCTGGCCACCCCAAAGCGCTTCTCCGGGCACTTCACCGGGCACTTCACCGGGCACTCCATCAGGCGCTCCATCAGGCGCTCCATCAGGCGCCTGACCACAAGGCCATATGAGGCAAGCCATGAGGCTCAGCTCCTCAGGTCTCTTCGTTCGCCCCAGCAGCCCCGCCCCCGCACTCTTTCTTCCAGAGCGCCACGGTGGCAATGATCAACGTCATCGCGACCATGATCAGCATCGCGATGACCGACACAGTGATCGAATGAGGCTCGGCGTCAAAAGGCCCACCATCGCCCATGAGCGCCGGCTGGAAGTCGTCACGCCCGGTGATCTGCCAAAGCAGATTGCGGCCGTGGAAGGACATGGACAAGCTGGCGAAGGCTTGGGGTAAGTTCGAAATGGCAGCTTCTACGGCGAACACGTAGCACAGCGACATGATCACTGCGCGCTTCAGCAGTAGGCCTAAACACACGAACAACGCGCTGTAGGCCATGCACATCAGCGTGAGCACAACCAGAACCCAGCCGAGGTCTCCTGCGTATTCTTGGACGCCACCCTCGTAGGGCAACACGCAAAGAAAGAAGACCACTACGATGGCTGGCAGCACGAAGCAGAGAGCTCTGCGCACCGTGGCTAGCCAACGACCAAAGACCAAAGACCACCGTGGCAAGGGAACCCCCGCCACGTAGTGTGCAGTCCCACCAGCCCACTCATCTCCGAAGGCTCCCGTGCCCATCCAGATGAGCGACATGGGCAAGAGCAACGTGCCGTAGATGTGGATCACCACGAAGGCGAACGACGCGAAGCCTGTGCCGCGTCCTCCTTCGGCGAGCAAAGCGCGCAGGGCCACGATGACCATGGGCAGGCCCATCAGGGCCAACATGCCCAGCAGCCGTCGGCCCTTCAGGGCACCCGCCGTCGCAGTAGCCAGGGCAATATGCACCGCAGTGAAACCAGTAGGTGGGGCAGGTCGTCTCTCGTGTGGCATCACCGCTTCTTTCGGGCCGGTCACTGAACGAGGTAGGCGAAGACAGAACGCAGGTCTTCGTCCAGGGGATCAACGGTGGTCACTTGAGCATCACCGTCCACAACCAGTTTCTGGACCGTGGCGCACAGCTTCTCCGGTTGCAGAGTTCGCACCGTGAGCACACCGTCATCGAAGGCGAGGCCGCTGACCAAACCCTCTTCACGGATCAGCAAGGTCGCCAAGGCGCCCGTGTCAGCGGTGCCAAGAGCCACCCGGCGGGGTTCAGTATCTAGCTTGTCGCGAATATCCCCCACCGTGCCTTCAGCCAGGACTTGCCCGTAGCGCATGAGCACGATGGAGTCGGTCATGGCTTCGATTTCGTGCAGTACGTGGCTCGAAACCACCACGGTGACCCCTGCGTCGCCCAGCTCGCGGACAACCCGAATGAAGTCTCGGCGCATGAGCGGGTCGAGGCCCGTCAGCGGCTCGTCGAGCACCAGCACGTCAGGGTCGTGGAGCAATGCCTGAGCCAACTTGACCCGCTGGCGCATGCCCTTGCTGAAGCCCCCGATGAGGCGATCTGCTGCAGCGGTGAGCCCGACTCGCTCAAGGACCTCGTCAACCCTGCGCGCTGCTCCCTCACCTACGAAGCCGCGGAGACGAGCTTGATCCGTTAAGAATCGTCGCGCCTTCTGGTCTTCGTAGAGGCCGTCACCATCGGCCACGTAGCCAATGCGTGCCAGGGCAGCGAGGTTGTTGCGGACGGGTACACCATCCAAGAGCACCCGACCGTCACCGGCAGACGCCAAGCCCACCATCAAACGAATCATGGTGGTCTTTCCTGCTCCATTGGGCCCGAGCAACCCTGTCACTCCCGGGCCGAAGGTCAGCTGGACGTCGTTGAGGGCGATCACATCGCCATACCAGCGAGTGACCCGTTCGAGACGGAGCTCTGAGGGTGCTCGTCGCTCAGAAGCGGTCATGCCACGATCTCCACCGGGCGAATGCGACGGAGAATCACGGTGAGACACACGACGATCAACACGCCAAGAGCGATGGCAGACGTGGCCAGAGGCACGGTGTCATCCAAGTTTGCAGTGGAGCCGAGCAGCCAGGCCATGCACTGACTCACGTTGAACTCGATCGACAGGGCCTTCAGCGCATCGTCGTGAAAAACGCCGCGCACCATGCCACCAACGACGCCTTCGAGAAGCACCAAGAAACCCACGAACGCGATCGACGCAGAACGGGCCCGTTGGGACAAACTCGACGCCGTGAGCACGAGTAACGACAGCACCAATCCACCGAGTGCTCCCGCCGCTACGACACGGCCCATCAAGCGCAGCTGCTCCCCGACCATGTCGCCGGTGAGACCACTCAGGACCATGTGCACAAAGATGAGAATCACCCCCGGCACCACGGTCACCATGGCGATAAAGAAGCCCAACACCGAAGCTTTGCCCGCGAGGTATTCAAAGACCAAGACGGGCCGACTCAAATACAGTTCGAGTGCGTTCGTCCGGCGATCTTCAGCGATCAAGCCAGCACCCACGATCACGCAGAGAATTAAGGCAAACCACTTCTGGATGCTAAACAAGTAGAAGAACGCCGTGTCCCCACGGGGCGTGACCAAGTCGAGCATGCCCCCTTGCTGCAGCTGCTGGCTCATCTCTGCAAAGTCAGCATTCGTTGAGAAGTAGAAGTTCGCGTAGAGCAAACCCACCGCAGCCAAGAAGGGGCCGTAGGCCGCAAGACAGAAGGCCTGGGCGAACATCTTGCGCTTGAACAGCAGGTTCATCCCGGTCAGCACGCCGCGGTCGAGAATGACCCACCAGGCGTTCGGCCGTGCCGTCTTGTCACCGTCCCAACGACTGTAGCTGCGGTCGTGAATGACCATCAGACCACGCCTCCATCGAGGACATCGAGAAGCATCTCTTCGAGGCTCAAGCGCAGGGGACGCAGGCTCTCCACGACATTGCCTGAGGCAGCGGCAGCGGCGAACACAGCCCCCGCCTCAACCTCTCCGGAAAACCTCACTTCGAGATCTCCCTTGGGGCCTACCCGCGCATCGAGACCTCGACCCGTTGCCGCAGTCAAGAACGCCTCGCTGTCACCGGAAACACTGACCCGGCAGGCGTTCTCAGCAGACGGCTGCAGCTCGTCCATGGAGCCGTGCTTGACGATCTTTCCTTGGCGCATCACCACCACCGACTGGCACACCTGCTCTACGTCTCGTAGCAAGTGACTGCTGAGCACCACGTGGACGCCCTTGTGTAAAGACAGGGTTTCGATAAGCCCGAGCACTTCGTCTCGGCCTTTGGGGTCGAGACCGTTGGTGGGTTCGTCGAGAAAGAGCAAGTCAGGATCGTGAACCAAGGCTTGGGCCAGCTTCACTCGCTGCTTCATGCCTGTGCTGTAGGTGGACACTTCGCGGTAGCGCGCTTCTTCGAGGCCGGCAAAGAGCAGCACCTCGTGAGCCCGTCGCCGAGCGTCGGCATCGGGCATGCCTGCAAGCCGCCCGGCGTACCACGTCGCTTGAAAACCGGTGAAGTTCGGAAACGCAGCCTCTCGCTCGGGCATGTAGCCGATCATGCGCCGCAGACGCTTGGGCTCTTTGCGCACCGAGCAACCCAAGACCTCCGCTTGACCACTTGCCACGGGCACTAAGCCCAAGAGCGCCTTCATCAGGGTCGATTTACCAGCACCGTTGGGGCCCAACAAGCCCACGGCTCCCCCTGAGATATCAGCGTTCAACCCATGCAAGGTGACCCGCTTGCCGTAGGTCACCACCAAGTCGTCGAGACGAATGATCGTGCTCAAGACATGCTCTCTGTCGTCGTCGTCTCGTTGCGGACCTGCAGCCATTGCCACAGGCTAGCGAGGCACCAAAAGCCCTCGAGCCCTACGAAGACGGGTTCGTCGATCCTCGCCGAGTAGCTCGCGAGCAGGCCGGCGCCCACGGCGTTGGCCCAAAGGTAGCGCCAGCCCTTCTGCGAGCAGAGCCCCTTTTGGTTGATCAGATAGGCACTGACCAAGCAAAGAAAGCCCACCACGGACAGCAGCTTCCAGATGAGGCTCGGTGACTCGGGCACGGGAGAGATCCACTCTAAGGGCCGCCCAGTCAACGGGCGAGGGTCGCAGCAGTCTATCCCCCAACGGTCCTAGGAAACATGGCGCGTCGAAGTCCGGCCGCCGCCCCCGTGGAGGTTTCGGTCGCGGTCCTAGCCTGAGTCTTCCCCGGCAGACCAGCCACTCAGGTTTTGCTCCGCCTCCCTGGGCATGGCAATCTGGCTCCCGTGAACACCCACGAGCCCATCCCATTTCACCGGCCATCCCTGGGGCCCCTTGAACGCCAGGCCGTGATGCGTTGCCTCGATTTGGGCCGCATCGATGGAGATGGCCCCTGCGGGCAACAAGTCGAAGGGCTCCTTGAGGCCCTCACTGGTTCGCCTCATGTGCTGCTGACGAACTCGGGCACCGCCGCCCTGGAACTGGCGCTGGAGCTTCACGGCGTGGGCCCCGGGCACGAGGTCATCTGCCCATCGTTCACCTTTCCTTCCACGGCCAACGCGGTGCTGCGGGTAGGAGCCCGCCCGGTTTTCGCCGACGTCAGCCCCGCCACCCTGTGCCTCGACCCCGACGATGTGGCCACCCTGGCCAGCCCCGCCACACGGGCCGTGATCCCCGTGGACTACGCTGGGATCGGTTGCGACATCTCAGAACTTCGCCAAGTCTGCCCAGAGGGCACGTCGATCATCGAAGACGCAGCCCACGGCGTGGGCGCCTTGCTCAACGGGCGCCACTTGGGAGTCGACGCGGACAGTGCGGCTCTGTCTTTTCACGCCAGCAAGAACATCACCAGCGGCGAGGGCGGCGCGCTCATGGTGCCAGACGACGCCCTGGCGAAAATCGCCGAAGTCCGCCGGGAAAAAGGTACCAACCGAGCGGCGTTTCTTCGGGGAGAGGTGGACCATTACGAGTGGGTCGACACAGGGACCTCCGCGACCCTTGCCGAGCCCCTCGCCGCCATATTACTGGCCCAACTGGCTCGGGTGGACGAACTCACCGACGCTCGCCGACGCTTGGTCTCCCGCTACCGGAGTGGGCTTGCCGCCGCTTTTGACGACGGCTGGTTGCGTCCTCTGAGCCCCCCAGCAAACGCTCAAACCAACGGCCACCTCTTTGCTGTCCGTGCCCGAGACCTGCCTGCGCGGAAGGCCCTGCAGGCAGGATTGGCTGACGTGGGCATCGAAGCTCCGATCCACTTTGCGCCCCTCCACGAAAGCGCCTTCGCCAAAAACCAGCTCGAGCCTCAGCGGCCCCTTCCGGTGACCACCGACGCCGGCGCAACACTCCTGCGGCTGCCCCTCTTCGCAGAACTCAGTGACGAGAGCCAAGACCGGGTCATCGAGCGCATCCTCCAACTCCACGCCGGTGCAGTGCTCCCTCGCTGACGGCCTGGCAGGCCACGGGCAGCCGGACCACCGTGGGCAGTGGTCTCGCCCCTTCCAATAAGTGATCATTCCCGCACTATGAGCTTCCAACTCCACGACACGCTGCTGCGCCACAAAGTTCCCTTGACCACTGCTGAACCGGGCAAGGTGCGCATCTACAACTGCGGCCCCACGGTGTACGGCCAGGCCCACATCGGTAACTTCAGGGCCTTCGTCTTCGCCGACATGCTGCGCCGCTGGCTTGAGATTGCTGGCTATGAAGTGACCCAGGTGATGAACATCACCGACGTGGGTCACATGCGCGACGAGGACCCAGAACACGGCGAAGACAAGATGGAGGCGGCCGCTCTTAAGGAGCAGCTCGACCCTTGGAAGATCGCCGAGAAGTACACCGACCTGTTCTTGGCTGACGTCGACCTGCTGCGCATCCAGCGGGCACACCAATACCCCCGGGCCACGGCATTCATCCCCCAGATGATTACCCAGATTGAGCAGCTGCTCGAACGGGGTCACGCTTACGAAGCCGGTGGCAATATCTACTTTGATGTGAACAGCTTCGAAGATTATGGACTCTTGTCGGGGAACACCGGCGACGACCTGATCCCTGGGGCGCGGGTGGGCGTGCTGAACGAGAAGCGTGATCCCCGAGACTTCGCCCTGTGGAAGCGGGACAAGCATCACATCATGCAGTGGGATTCACCCTTCGGTCGGGGCTTCCCAGGCTGGCACATCGAGTGCTCCGCCATGGGTCAACACCTGCTTGGCGAGACCCTCGACATTCACACGGGTGGCGAGGACAACATCTTCCCCCACCACGAATGCGAAATCGCCCAAGGGCAAAGCGCCACGGGCAAGACCTTCTCACGGCATTGGATGCACACGCGCTTCTTGCAAGTCGAAGGTCGCAAGATGAGCAAGTCGTTGGGCAACCTCTACACCGTGGAGCAGCTGGGCGAGATGGGCCACTCTCCGGTGGCCGTGCGCTTTGCCTTGCTGCGAGCGCAATATCGTCAAGTGATCAACTTCACTTTCGACGGGCTCAAAGAAGCAGCCAACAACGTCCGCCGATTGCGGCTCTTCGCCGAAGAGCTTGAGCAACGCGCGGCAGGATCTGCGGCACAGGATGTTCCTGAGTGGGTTGCCCAATGCGTCGCGCGCTTCGACGACTCCATGAACGACGACCTCAACGTGTCCGGTGCCCTCGACGGCGTGTTCACTTTGGTGCACGAAGGTCACCGTCGCCAACCGGAAGGCGCCGAAGCTGCTGCGGCACTGGTTGCCCTCAGACGGTTCGACAGACTGCTCGATGTGCTCCGGGTCGACACCGAAGCCAGCGACGGCACTGAGGACCAAGCCATCGAAGAGCTAGTGCAGCGTCGAAACCAAGCCCGGGCTGACAAAAACTGGGCTGCGGCCGACGCCCTGCGCAGCGAACTGGCTGCTCTCGGCGTAGAGATGTTCGACGGCAAGGACGGCAAGGCGAGCTGGCGACGGATTCAGATCTGACGGCGAGCTGCTGTGGCCGCCTCCGCCGCCGCCCTTGTTCACCCAGGCTTAGCGGCGACTGCTCAGCCGTCGCCCAAGTAACCCAGGGCTCGTAGCTGCTCCATCGCCTCCCGATTCAGCTCAGCAGTTTCTGGTGCCACGGCGTCCGGAGCCAAGTGCTCAGCTTCATAAGCCTGCAGGCGGTGCAGCAGCGCCGGCACTCGAGGGTCAGACTTTTCATCGAGTGGCTGAAGCTCCCCAGGGTCAGCGCTGAGGTCGTACAACTCCTGGCGCAGCTGGTCCTCATGGCCGAGGGGCCACCGTTCAATGAGCTTGAGTCCAGCAGACATCACTGCCCGCAACTCTTCTTCGGCGAAATGCCCTGCCACTCGAACTCGCTGCTTCGGTTGATGATCAACCAAACTCCGTCCTGCGAGGGCCTCAGGGATCGGCAGACCGACCACATCGAGAATCGTCGGCACGATGTCTACCAGGCTCGCCGGATCATCACGCTGCTCTTGAGCCTGCATCCCCTGGGGAAACTGAATCAGCAAGGGCACGGACAGCAGCTCTTGATAGATCTCTTGGCCATGGCCCAAAACCTCGTGCTCGAACAAGGCTTCGCCGTGGTCAGAGGTAAAGATGACTAAGAGCGGCTCGCCCCCCACCGAGGCTGAGACCTGCGCGATCAGATCGCTGATCGAGCCGTCCATGGTGGCCACGAGCCCGTCGTACAAGGCACCTACGTAGGCTCGGTCCCCCGCCGTGAGATCTAGGCGGCCCTCTCGGTACGGGTCCATCAGATTGTCGTAATCCACGTCGACGCCGAGAAAAGGACCGTCGTAGGTTGGGTCTACGTGCTCCGTATCAAAGGGGTAGGGAGCATGGACAACGTAGGTGTGCACGAACAAGAAGAAGGGGCGCTCGCTGTGGCGATCAGCGAGCCAACCCAAGGCCTCAGAGAAGTCGAGGTTCTCGGGCTCTGCGGTGCGGTAACGATCGAAGCCCTGAGCCAAACCAAACGCCGGTCGCAAGTAGCCCCCGGAAGCCACGGCCAAGGTCTCGTAGCCAGACTGGCGCAGCATGCGGGCCACGGTCGGTTGGCCACTCCCCAACGCTCCCGTGGCTCGTTCGACCCCGTGCTGATGCACAGCGAGGCCGGTGAGCATGGAGACGGTGGCGGGCAGGGTCCACGAGGCTACGGAAAGGGCGTCGGTGAAAACTGTGGCATGGTTCGCTACCCAGGCGTCAAGCTGAGGTGTGAGTTTGCTGGCCTCGTTGTAGGCGCCCATGCGGTCGGCGCGCAACGTGTCCACGTCGACCAGCAGCACATGGGGACGGGCTGGCGCTTTCTGCGGAGAGCCACGAAGACGGAGGCCGCCCCAAACCGCGTAATCGAAAAACTGAGAGCCGGCATCGCCAGGCTCGGTGATCAGCCGCAAGGTCAGCGCTTGTCCCTGATAAGCGGACAGATCCACCATCCCGTCCCGAAAGGGTTCTCCGGCAGCGGAGCCATCCAGAGCGAGGCTCCAGAGTCGCTCAGCCTGACCGCTTGCGCTGACCACTTCCACGGCGAGCACCACTCCGTCGGTCAGTTTCCGTGAGCGGTGCAACACACTGCCCGATTCCAACCAAGCCTGGTCAAGCAAGCCCACACTCAGCTCGAGGCGTTCCGCCTGGAGATCATCGACCTGCACCTCCCAGATGCCTGGGGCTGGCAGCAGCAAACCATCAAGGCGTAAGTCGTCGAGAGAGAAGTGGCCCCGAAGCGTCGCGCCCGCTGCCGCTTGATCGTCAAGGAAGAGCCGCCGTTCCACAGAGCCGAATTCGACCTTTGGGTCCACCCAGGCATCCAAGGACACTCGTCCCGGTCGCTCCTGCCCCACTGCCAAGAGTGAGCTGCGCCCCGGGTCCCACCAGACTGCGGTCTGACCGTTCTCGTAACTCTCCTCCGTCCAGTCAGAGACGAGCTGATCGTTGAGCCTGATCGTTGGAGGCGCGCTGTCTGCGAGCATGGGCAGGGGCGCACGAGCCCTCCAGACCGGCGGGTTGCCGTGCTGCTTCAGCAGCTCGACCCAAGCCTCGGGCACGTGAGGCACGGGCGTCCAAGCACCGGACAACACTGTCGGGGAGCGCAACAGCAGCGGCTCTTTGCACCGTGCCTCAATGGACTCCGGCAAGCTCGATGACGGCAGATTGCGTACTGCGGCCAAGGGGCTGAGATCGAGCAGACAATCTCCAGCACGCAAGGTCAGCCCCGCAGATCTGACTTGAGCTGCTAAATTAGCGGAAGCGGCCGTGAGGCCCCCGGTCGTGGCCGCAGAGCCAAGGGGCGCAGTGTTGCCAACGGGGCTTCCCTCAGTGGCATCAGGTTCCTGGCCGCACCCCAAGACAAGAGCGAGAACACAGACAGCCCAGAGATGCCGCCTCATCAGGAACTGCCGTCGGGCCTCGGCTCGGCGTCCTCAGGGGCCTCGTCTGCGGCGTCACTGTCTTCGACAAAGGCAGTGCCATCTTCAAACGGATCGGCGTCGTCGCCTTCTTCCTCATCCTTACGGAGAAGTTCAGACAGATCACCGTCTGGTCCCTCACGCTCCTCGCGCTCGGCGGTCACTTCTTCAATGAGGATTCGCAGGTTCGACTCTTTGACGACCTCTGCATCGAAAATGAAGCGCAGCTCGGGAAGCACCCGTGAATCCAAACTGGGAGCCAGCATCTCGCGCACCCGAGGAGCCGCAGCCGCCAAAGCCCGTGTTGTCTTACGAATCTCGCTGTCCGTACCAAACACGGAGAACGAAACGTTGCAGTAGCGCTTGTCACGGCTCAGCTTCGTGCCAGTGATCGTCACGAAACCCACCCGCGGGTCATTCAGCCGCTGTATGAGCACGGCGATTTTCTCAAGGAGAATCGCCTCCTGCCGTTCAATGCGATCCCAGCTCATCTTCTATCAGCTCGCAGCTGGGCTAACCGGGTCGGAATCGAGCGTGCGCTTCACCTCGGTCACCGTAAAGGCCTCCAGGACATCGGCCTCCTTGATGTCGTTGTAGCCCGACAAGTGCAAGCCGCACTCGTAGTTCTCACGCACTTCCTTCACGTCATCCTTGAAGCGCTTGAGACTGTCGAGCTTGCCTGTGTGCACCACAACTCCATCCCGAACCAAGCGAATGTGTGAGTCCTTGGTGAGAATGCCATCGGTGACGTAGCAGCCAGCGATATTGCCGTACTTGCTGGACTTGAAGGTGGCCCGGATCGTCGCATGACCAATGACATCTTGGATGCTCTCTGTGCCCAGCTCTCCTTCGAGGGCCGCCTCGAGATCGTCGGTCATCTCGTAGATGAGCTCGTAGAACTTCACGTCGACGCCGGTTTGGTTCACCGCTGCCCGTCCACGGACGTCAGGCACAACACCGAAACCAATGATGAAAGCCGAACTCGCGCTGGCCAACAGTATGTCGTCTTCGGTGATCGCGCCCAAACCAGCACGCAACACCCTGAAGCGCACCTCAGGGTGAGAGACGTCGAGAACCGTCTGACGCACCACATCGAGGGAACCCATGTTGTCCGCCTTGACCAACACGTTGATCTCGGTGACCTTCTGGGACTCGATGGTCTCGAACAGGTTCTCCATGGTGACCGCATCGACGGCGGCAGCACGACGCTCGCGCCCAGACTCAATACGCTCCTCTGCAACAGTCTTGGCCGTGGCCACATCGCTCACTACGTAGACCGTTGAACCGGGCTGCGGAGGAGCTTCGAAGCCGACCACCTGCACTGGGAAGGAAGGCCCAGCCTCGGTGACACGCTTGCCGCGATCATCAAGCAGCCAACGGACTCGACCCACAGCTGTTCCTGCCAGGAGAGAGTCTTTCGCTCGCAGAGTGCCTGATTGCACCACCACTGTCGTGACCACACCCAGCTTCGAATCCTTGCGGGAATCGATCACCACACCGCGGGCTGGAATCTCGGGATTCGCGGCCAGCTCAAGCAGCTCGGTCTCAAGAGCGAGGCGCTCAACTAGCGCATCGAGTCCTTGACCAGTGGTTGCTGAACATTCGATGACACCGACATCGCCGCCGTAATCTTCGACCAGCACTCCGGCGCTGGCCAACTGCTGGCGCACCTTCATGACATCGGCCCCGGGCTTGTCGACTTTATTGATGGCAATCACCAGGGGCACGCTCGCCGCCAAGGCGTGATCGAGGGCCTCTTGCGTCTGTTCCATCACACCGTCGTCAGCAGCCACCACGATCACAGCCACGTCAGTGACGCTGGCACCCCGAGAACGCATCTCGGTAAACGCCTTGTGGCCCGGGGTGTCCAGGAAGGTCACCGAGGCACCACTTTCGTTGCTGACGGCGTAGGCGGAGGTCATCTGTGTGATGCCGCCCACTTCCTTTGCTGCCACCCGTGAGTTGCGCAGGGAATCCAGCAACGTTGTCTTACCGTGGTCCACGTGGCCCATGACTGCGACCACCGGAGCCCTCGGCAGAGACTCGCCACCTGCGGCAGCGGCCTTCTTGTCGATGGCCGTCAACATGCGACCTTCGGCCGTGTCCGGATCGAGAATGTTGATCTCTCGATTGATGGCCTCAGCCAGCTCGACCAGCATCTCCGCATCCAGCACCCCGTTGCGGGCGTTGCGGTCCCGGGGATCAAAGATCTCCGGCAGACTCATGATGATCTGACGCGACTTGATACCCAACTCAAGGGACAGATCGCGAATGCTGATAGGCGGCCGCACAGTGACCGGATGGGTCGGCACCGGCAAAGCCTTCTTTGCCCGACGGCCACCCATTCTGGAGCGGCGCATGGGTGGACGGCGCGGCGGCGGACGACGACGGTTGCCGAAGTGTCCTAGGCGGATTGCCGAGAGCGAAGAACTGTCTTCAGGATCGAAGACAAAGTCACCACCGGGCTTGCCTGGACGGCCCGTGCCTCGGGGCTTGTTGCTGCTGTAGTCAGTCTCTTTAGTGCGAGCAGTGGCGCCTTGACGCCCCTCGGGCGCAGGCATGGCCCGAGTGGGATCGAGGGGATCGTACCCCTGCTGACCACCCCGCCGACGAGGAGTCGTACTGCTCGTTGGCTCAGGAGGTGCCGCAGGCTTCAGGTCGATCTTACCGAGAATCTTCGCGCCCTTGCGCTCACGGCGAGTGGGCACATTCACCACGCCGATTTGGCGCACGGCCTTCGCAGCCGCAGTCTCTCTGTCCAGTTTGTCGGCGGAAGGCGCCTTAGAGGCCGCCTCAGCGTCTTCAGCCGGAGGCTCCTCAGCGTCACCTCCAGCAGGCTTGCCACCGAAGGTCACAACCATGGCCCGCTGCTCTTCAGCAGCCGCGTCGGCACTCGCCTCCTCGACAACAGCAGCGCTTTCAGCTTCAACGTCCGCGACTTCACTCGCAACCACGTCGGTACTGGGGGCGTCTTCGATCGTAGCTTCAGACGGTTCAGCGACGCTCTCACTCTGAGAGACCTCGGCATCTGAGCTGTCTGCTGAAGGCGCTGGGACAGCTTCGGCGGGGCTCTGCCCAACCGCTACAGCCTCGACAGCTTCAGGGGCCTCGGGAGCTTCAACGGCGGCGCTCGGAGCCTCAGCAACAACTTCGGCTACGCTTGCGACATCGGCGACATCGGCGACATCGGCGACATCGGCGACATC
>JBLIMM010000012.1:0-26711 GCA_047638635.1 Pseudohongiellaceae bacterium
ACCGACGCGTTGAGCCGGGCGCCGTCGAACCAGCGCACCTCAGCCTTGTGAAAGTCCCAGCTGAGGACTTGGTCCCAGGGCTTGTCCCAGGTGATGCGCTTGGCCACATCGGCCCAGAACGCTTCCGGGTCAGAAACAGAACGGTCATAGAGCTCGGAGTAAGCTGCCATGGAACCGACCCGCGCCGACTCTGCGAAGGCTGCGGGAGGCGCCACCGTAAGCTCTGTGGTGTCGCTGTGGTCACTGGACGTCATCGTTCGCACTCCCTACCCGTATGAGCGCTCTTCGCATCTCGATTCGTCCTGAGACGATGCTGAGCGGGCGCGACGATACCATCCGTCCCCACCAGAGAGCTGCCCCAGGGAACGCCCACGGCGCCTAGCTCGGAGTTGCCATGAACATGCCCCTCCTCTTTTGACCTTGTCGCCGGTGGCGTGCCTTTCAGCGGGCCCATCCTCGGCGTCTAGCCCGATTCTCCTGAGCTCAACGACTCCCCTGCGTTCTTCACGAAACGCTCACACTCCCCACGGCATGCTGCCCCGCTCATAGCGGTCTTCCCAGGGGGGATGGCCCTTCATGGTTGGTTGAGAGCACCAAACACATGTCCCCAGATCTATCCGTCGCGGATGCGATCCGATGAGCAACGACCGGAAGCTGCCCGTTTGGGTGCAAATCCTGATGGTCGCCGGAACGCTCTATGCGTTCCTTGTGGGCATCGGTGCCATGGGCACGGCCTTCAAGCTCATGGGCAAGGATTACACCACCGAGCTCCTAGGCGGCGAACACGGGCCGCTGGTCTCGCTGTTCATCGGCATCCTGGCCACGACCTTGGTGCAGAGCAGCTCCACGACCACCTCGCTGGTGGTAGGCATGGTGGCGGCCGGAGCGATCAACTATCACTCGGCCATCTACATGGTCATGGGCGCCAACCTGGGCACCACGGTGACCAACACCATCGTCTCCCTCGGGCACATCGCCCAGAGCCAGGAGTACAAGCGCGCCTTTGCCGCGGCCACGGTCCACGATTTCTTCAATATCATCGTGCTGCTCATCTTGTTCCCCATAGAGGTCTATACCGGGGTGCTGGACACCATGGCGAACTTCCTCACCGAGACGTTTCAGAACGCCGGTGGGCTCAAGCTGGCCAATCCGCTCAAGATGGCCACCAAACCCGCCATTAACGCCCTGAACGATGCTGTAGAGGCCCTGGGCGGCGGCGGCCCCACTCTGGCCATCGTCGCCGTGATCATCACCTTCATCGGCTTGATTTTCCTGGTGAAGTTGCTCAAGAGCATCATGGTCTCGAAGCTGGAAAACCTCTTCGACCAAGTGCTTTTCGCCAGCCCCTACCGCAGCTTGGCTTTCGGCCTGGTGATGACGATTTTGGTGCAGAGCAGCTCGATCACCACCTCGGTAGCCGTGCCCCTCGTGGGTGCTGGCATCATCACCATCAGCCAGGTGTTCCCCTACACCATGGGCGCGAATATCGGCACAACAATGACCGCCCTGCTGGCTTCTCTGGCCGCCTTTGCCGGTGCCGCCGCGGGGGACGAAGCCACGGCCGTGCTTGGTCTTAGCCTGGCCTTCCACCATGTGCTCTTCAACGTGATTGGCGTCATCATTGTCTGGCCTTTCCGCAAGATTCCCATCGCCATTGCCGAAGGGTTCTCAAGGCTGGCTCAATGGAATCGCGCTATCCCCCTCGTCTACATTGTTGTTGTCTTCTACTTGCTCCCGTTTCTCGTCGTGTACACGAACACTTAAGCCATGCTGAACGACATTATCCAGCTTCTGAAGCGCGACAACCTCATGGTGCAGGCGCTCGACGAGTGTTACGAGATGGTTGACATCTGCTCCTCCATGCTCGACGCCTGCGTCGAATCGTTGCGGCGCCGTGACGATGCCTCCATCGAACTCGACGTGCACAAGCTCGACAAGAAGCTCAACGCCTTTGAGCGAGACGTGCGCCGCAAGGTGATGACCCACCTGGCTGTAGGCGGCAAGCAAGACCTCACTTCTGGCTTGGTTCTGGTCTCCATCGTCATCGACCTGGAGCGCATCGGCGACTACGCCAAGAACATCTACGACCTGGTCATCGCTCACCCCACCAGGCTGGTCGCTGGCTCCATCGAGCCGCAGCTCGCCGAGGTCGAAGCTCTAGCCATGGGCAACTTCCACCGGGCCGTCCATGTCTTCAAGACCAGCGATGTTGAAGCGGCCAAAGAACTCATGGCCGACTACAAGAGCGAGATCTCTTCTGCCTGCCGGGCCATCGAAGAAGCGCTGATTGCTGGCGAGGCCGATCTTTCAGCCTCCGAAGCCGTCGTGGTGGCGCTCTATGTTCGATTCCTCAAGCGCATCTCGTCCCATGCCCGCAATCTCGTGTCCTCGATCACCAACCCCTTCCCCCGGATCGGGTACAAAGTAAAGGACAGCTGAGAGGCCTAAGAGGACGCAAGTCTCGGACGATGCCACACAGTCCGGGGCTGCCAGTGCCGATGAGCCCCTTAGCAGATTCTCAGTCACAGGGCTCACCAGCGACACATGCACAACGACAAGCAGGACGGCGAGACAAAACACAGCGAGCCTGATCTCCCAGAAGACCCTGCTGCTGAGGCCCCCAGTGCAGACGCATCGTCGGGCCCGCCAAGTACCCCCGCTGACGACGTCCCCGTACCCACTGGGGATGCCCAGGGCCAGCACGACCTCGCTTGCCCGGCGTACTTTCTGAACCGCGAGCTCACCTGGCTCAACTTTCAGTTTCGAGTGCTGCACGAATCGGTGGACCAACGCACGCCCTTGCTAGAGCGAGTGCGCTACCTCGCCATCGTCGGCAGGAACCTCGACGAGTTCTTCATGAAGCGCATCGGTGGCCTGATGCAGCAAGTGGGTGCTGGCATCCACGCTCGGACCGTTGACGGCCGCTCTGCCAGCGAGCAACTCAACGACTGCCGCGACCTGGTCCATGTGCTCGAAGATCTCAAGCGTGACTCACTGGCCAGAGTCTTCACCGAGCTACCCCGCCACGGCGTCCAACTGCTGCCCTTCGAGGGCCTCGACGGAGACGACCGCCGCTGGCTCCGTGATCACTACTTCGACAACATCTACCCCTTGGTCACGCCCCAGGCCATCGACCCGGCCCATCCCTTCCCGTTCATCTCGAATCTCTCGCTGAACCTCTTGGTCAGCTTGCGCCACCCAGGGTCGACCACTAACGCCCTGGCCCGGGTGAAGGTCCCCGTGGGCCCCGGTACACCGCGCTTCTTATGCGTCCGCGACACGGACACCTTCGTGTCCCTCGAAAACGTCATGGCCGCCAACCTCGACCTGCTCTTCCCGGGGATGGAGATCAACAGCTGCGCGTTTTTCAGGGTGACCCGCAACGCCAACACCGAGCAAGACGAAGAGTACGCAGACGATCTCATGGCCATGATCGAAAGCGAGCTGCGCGACCGCAAGTTCGCGCCCATCGTGCGCCTCGAAGTGGACCAAGCCATGCCGGCCGTGCAGCGAGGGCTGCTCGCTGCCAACCTTGGTCTCGACGAAGTGGTCGACGTGTTTGAGATCGACACCATGCTAGGCATGACCGACCTGTTCGAGATGGCCGACCTGGCCCTGCCCGAGTTGCGTTTCCCCCAACACCGACCCGTTGACCACGCAGAGCTGCGCACCAATCGCAACATCTTCCACATCATTCGCGATGTGGGCCCGTTGCTGCTGCACCACCCGTACCAGTCCTTCGGCACATCCGTCGAACGGCTGCTCCGCGAGGCCGCAGTCGACCCGAAGGTGCGAGCGATCAAGATGTGCCTGTATCGCACGTCCGCCGACACTCGGGCCATCGAGTACTTGATGGAGGCCGCTCGCAACGGCAAGCAAGTTGCGGTGGTGGTCGAGCTCAAAGCGCGCTTTGACGAGGCGGCCAATATTCGCTGGGCCAGCCGTATGGAAGAAGCGGGCATCCACGTGACCTACGGCGTGGTGGGCTTGAAGACCCACTGCAAGATCATCCAGGTGGTTCGCCAAGACTACAACGGGCTGCGCCGCTACGCCCACATCGGCACGGGTAACTACCACGCAGGCACCGCGCGGGTCTACGTAGACGTGGGCATGCTCACGTGCGACGAAGGCATCGGCGCCGACCTCACCGAGCTGCTGAACTACCTCACCACGGGCTACAAGCCCAAGCGCAACTACGGCTCGCTGCTGCCATCTCCCAAGATGGCCAAGCCTGGTTTGATCCAGCGGATTCAGCGAGAAGTTCAAAACGTCGCCGCCGGGAAAAAAGGGCTCATCCAAATGAAGATGAACGCTCTTGAAGACCCGGCCATCGTGCGAGCGCTCTACAGCGCAGCTCAAGCCGGGGTGCACATCGACCTGATCGTGCGGGACACCTGTCGCTTACGACCAGGCATCCCCGGTTTGTCTGAGAACGTCACCGTGATCTCCATCGTGGGGCGCTTCTTAGAACACTCGCGGCTGTTCTATTTCTACAACGGCGGCGAAGAGGAGTACTTCATTGGCTCCGCGGACGCCATGACTCGTAACCTCAATAGTCGCGTCGAAGTGTTGGCACCGGTGACCACTCCCGAGCTGCAACAAGAGCTGCGCAGGCTGCTCGATCTTCAACTGAACGACCATCGCTGCTCCTGGGAGATGGCCGCAGACGGCAGCTACACCCAACGTCAGCCCTCGCGGGCCAAGCAGGCCAAGGGCTGCCAAGAGCTGACCATCGCTTGGCACGAAAAGTTCAGCCGCACTGCCATTCGCAAGAAGCTCGGCAAGGGCCAGGCCAAGCGCAAGAAGTGGAGCTGATCGCCCCGACAGGCCTCAAGCTGCTGCTAGCCTGCACTTTTCACGAGGTTCGACGTAGCCATGTAGCCCCCACCGCGGCCGCAGCAGAACCTCGTGAGAAATGCGGTCTCAGTCACTGAACGGCGTACAATCCCTGGCTCGCCCCGAGGAGATCGTCATGCTGCGTTCTGTCCTGCCTTGCCTTGCCCTGGGGCTGCTGCCCTTCGTTCCCTTCGCCGCTGGGCCCAGCACCACTGCAGTGGCGCCCGCCACCGCGGCCCAAGACTTCTCAGGCGTCACCATCGAAGCCGAACTCCTGGGCATTGGCACGTGGATGCTCACCGGCGCCGGGGGCAACATGGGCTTGCTCGTGGGCGACGACGGTGCGCTGCTGATCGACGATCAGTTCGGGCCCCTGTCCGACAAGATCTTGGCCACCATCGCCAGCAAGACCGATCTACCACTGCGCTGGGTGCTCAACACTCACTGGCACGGAGACCACACCGGCGGCAACGCGAACCTGTCTGCCACGGGCGCAGTGATCGTGGCTCACGAAGCGGTGCGCAAGCGTATGTCCACCGAGCAGTCCACGGCATCCCTCGACCGCACCACGTCAGCCTCCCCCGCCGAGGCCCTGCCCGACATCACCTTCACCAAAGGTCTTGAGCTGCACTGGAACGGACAAAAGGTCAGGCTTATTCACGTAGCCGCGGCGCACACGGACGGCGACTCGTTCGTGCACCTCACCGGGGCCAACGTGCTGCACATGGGCGACTGCTTCTCTAACGGCATGTACCCGTTCATCGACAGGTCCAGCGGTGGCAGCATCGACGGTGTCATCGCCGCTGCGAACACAGCATTGGGACTTGTGAACAATCACACGGCGATCATCCCGGGACACGGACCCCTAGCGAACCGCCACGACTTGCGTAGCTACCGGGACATGCTCGTCAAAGCCCGAACCGCCATCGCTGCGCTCATCGACGACGGCTTCAACCGGGACGAAGTGATTGCTGCGCATCCCACTCGCGATCTCGATGAACAATGGGGCGGCGGTTTCATGGAGCCCGACGTGTGGGTCGGGATTCTCTTCGACAGCCTGTCGGGGAGCTAGGCTTTCTCGCTGTTGCGCAAGCAGGCTCCCGGCCGAGTCAGCACACCAAGCGGCAAAGGTGCCTGCCACTTTCGTCCTGCCAGAGAACCTCGGCGGCAAAGCCAGCGTCGCGGGCCACGTCGCAGAGTGTCTCCGCGTCGAGGTAGAGCCAGTCGAAGGGTTCACCCACCTCGCCCTGGTAAGCGATGTGCAACTCGGCCACGGCAGCACCACAACCCGGGTCGCACGAATCGATGATCAGCGCGCCGAAGGGCACCAGCACTTCGCGCACGTGGGCCAAGAGCGCCACGAAACCGTCCAAGTCTCCCGCCAAGCCCGCGCCGTGCATGAGCATCAACATGGAGTCGAAGGACTCGGCGACAGCGCCGTCTTCGAGGCTTGGCGGCTGCTCCTGCGAGCCACTCTGAAGCTCGGTCGCAGAGACAGCAGGCCAGCTGGACGCCATGGCCACCGCAGGCCAGCTCTCTGCCGTGGCACAGCGAGCATCCCCGACACCTCGCTGAGTCATGACTTCAACCGCGTCTGCACTCACTTCGAGTGCGATCACGGAGAGACCGCGGGCCTCCAAAGCCAGGGCGTGACAGCCAGCCCCCGCGCCTAAGTCGAGCACCCGGCCGTGGCAGGCATCGAGGGCCAGCAGCTCCCACTCGTCGAGCTGCTCGGGAGGGCGAAAGAACACTTCGACCCGTACCGGATCGACCTCGCCGACCTCGTCGATCACCTCGACCACAGTGTCGTGAGCGCCGGCCCACCAGTGAGCCAAAGCTCGACCGTGCAACTCCCACGATGAAACTGCCGCGCCCGCGGACGACCGAGGCTCCTGGCCATCAGCCGGGCCAGCGGACATCAAACCCCGAACTGCTGCAGGTGATAGTCCACGTGGCGCCAGACCAGGCGCCCCCACTGGGCTCGGCTCAAGACGCCGAACAACGGATGGATTCCCCACTGTGTAGAAGAGTCTGCGCTGGCCACTCGCTCTAGCAACAGCTTCAAGCGCGCCACGTCGGCCGTCAACTCACCGGGCTCCGTGGACAGCATCTCGCGCACGGTCTTCGCCTTACCCTTGGGCCAGGGCAACACGTCGATCATCAGCAAGGCCAACACCGGCCGCAGGGGCCCAAACTTGCCCAGCAACGGCGAAGGATTCTCACCCAAACTGCCGCGCACTCCGTCATAGAGATGGCAGGCCATCTTGCCCACGGTCAACCGCCCGAAGGCACCCCGATGCTCGGGAGTGAGCTTGTCCAAGCGGCTGTTGATCTCAGCCCGGCGGCTCCCATCGAAGATCGAAGGCATGGCGTCAGATCACCGTGCCGTCCGGCACAATTCCACCCTTGGGGATGATCACGATCCCGTCGCGAATGTAGTGATACACGCCATCCTCTTCTTGGATGCCAGCCTCGTTGACGATGGACACGTTGCGCCCGATGCGGCAGCCCTTATCGACGATGGCTTTGCGAATCACCGTGTTCTCGCCAATCCCCCAAGGCGGGATTCCACGAGCTTGGGACACGGCCCGCTCCGTTTCGGTTTCGTAGGCATCGTTGCCCATGATCAGCGCTTCCTCGAGTTCGACGCCGTCGTGGAGAATCGAGCGAATACCCACCACCGAGTTCTTAATCTTCACTCGACCAATGATGCTGCCCTCGGCAATGAGCGACTCATCGACCTGGGCGTGGTTGAGCCGCGTGGGCGAGAGATACCGAGGCCGGGTGTAGAGCGGAAATTTCGGATCGTAGAGGCCGAACTGCCCCTTTTGAGCCAGGGCGATATTCGCCCGGTGGAACGACTCGATGGTGCCGATGTCCTCCCAGTAGCCGCGGAAGAAGTGCGCGGCGACCCGATAGCGATTCTTGGGCTCGAGGGCTGAGGGAATGATCTCTCGGCCGAAGTCGTTGGCATCGGGGTTCGCGTCGAGCAGCTCTTGCAGCACGAAGGGCGAGAAGATGTAGATGCCCATGGACGCCAAGTACGGCGCGCCGGGAGCCGCTCCCCCCGCCACGGGGAGATCCGGGTCCACGCGCATGGCTTCCAACGCATCACCCTCGGGCTTCTCCGCAAAGCGCGTCACGAAGCCCTCTTCGTTCACGTGCAGCAGGCCAAAGCTCGAAGCCGCCTCTGGAGACACGGGGCACACGGCGATAGTGATATCCGCCTGGCTCTCTTCGTGGCGCCGCAGGAACGGCTTGTAGTTCATGCGGTAGAGATGGTCGCCGGCCAAGATCAGCACCTGGCTGGTACTGCCATTGACCACGTGATGCAACGATTGCCGCACTGCGTCCGCAGTCCCCTGGAACCAATCGCGACTGGACGCGGTTTGCTCAGCAGCGATCACATCGACACCACCATCGGTGAGCATGCCGAAGTGGTACGTCCGCGAAATGTGCTGGTTCAGCGACGCCGAGTTGAACTGCGTCAGCACGAACATCCGGGTGATGTCCGAGTTGATGCAGTTGCTCAGGGGGATATCGATCAGCCGAATGCGGCCGGCCACAGGCACGGCGGGCTTAGCTCGATGCTCCGTCAAAGGAAAGAGCCGGGTGCCCTGCCCTCCGCCCATAATCACGGCGACGACGTCTTTCATGGAGTCCAATCAGCGACGAAGACATTCAGGTCACCCTGGAATATCTTCGATCGCGCGCTGGTGAAGGCGATGCGCTTGCCATCCCACGAGAACATGGGGAAGCAATCAAAGCCTAGGGAGTGAGTGATCTGCTCTTGCTCGCCCGTCTCCAAGTCCATCTTCCAGATGTCGAAGTCGAAGCTGCCGGGGCCCCCACCGAGATTGCTGGAGAAGAGAATCGAGCGATCGTCGGGGGAAAAGAACGGCGCAAAGTTCGCGCAGCTATTGTCTGTGAGCTGGCGCATGTTGCTGCCGTCCGCATCGGCAATCCACAGCTCCATCTTGGCCGGCTTGACCAAGTTTCTGGCGATGAGACCCCAGTACTCGTCGATCTCTTCTTGGCTGTCGAAGCGCGTGCTGCGCCAGACGATCTGCGTGCCCGCGTTGTTGAAGAACGCGCCGCCGTCGTAGCCCGGTCGATCGGTGAGCTGCTGCAGCTCGCCGCCATCGAGGTTCATCGTCCACAGCTCAAGATCGCCACTGCGCATGGAGGTGAAGGCGATACGGCCATCTCGCGAAATGGTGGCTTCGGCGTCGTAGCCCGGGGTGTTGGTCATGTTGACCACGTTGCCGCCGTCCGGATCAGCCGCGTAGATCTCAAAGGTGTCGTACACGTCCCAGACGTAGCCCTGGGAACGGTCGGCTTTCGGTGGGCAGGCGATCCCCGCCTCGTGGGTCGAGCCGTAGACCACCCGATCGCGACCGGGCATGAAGAACCCGCAGGTGGTGCGCCCTGCATTGGTCAACTCGGTGAGTTCCGTGCTCTCCACATCGATCGTGAAGATCTGGTCGCACACCGTGAAGCCCCGGACCACACCGTCGTGGTGCAGGTTCTTGTTGGTGATCTGCAGGATCAGCTCGTCGTTGTCGTAGGACCAGTAGGCCTCGGCGTTGGTCCCGCCGAAGGTCAGCTGACGAACGTTCGACATGTGGGCTCCTTCGCCCAGCCTCGTGTGGTCAATGACCGCAGACGCGCAGCCCACGGACAACAGGGCTGATGCCACAACCAGCCATGCCACTGAAGGACAGAGTTTCATCAAGAACGTTCCCAAGAGCGGGTCGGCCGACCGGCGTAGTGCCCGTGGCGCTTCCAGCCTTCTTTCATATTCGGATTGGTGACCACCACCATGTCCCCTTGGACCTCTGCCTGGCAGGCCAGCCGCAGCTGATCGGCGAGCTGATCGCCCTTGAGCTGAGTCAGCTTGAGCCGTTTGAAGTAGCTCAGCTCACGCTTCGACGGCGGGCTCAGAGGCTCAGCGTCACCCTCTTCGATAGAAATTTTCACAGCGCAGGTGCCACAGAAGCCCTTCTTGTGACAGGAGAGCAAGCCCTTGAGCTGCGGGTAGGGGTCGACGCCCGCGTCCTTGCAGACGGCCAGCAAACTCTTGCCGGCGGGGACTTCGACGGTGACGTTTTCCTTACGGAAATGGACGCGATGCATCGCTGGACTCGGCCTTGAGAATCGTGAGTTCAGCTGATGAATCTATCCGCGCAGCCAAGGCAGGGCAACGAGTGCCCGAGAGTGACAAGATTGACGGAGGCCAAGCTGCGTCAATCGCCGCTTTCGTCCTCGCCCGTCGACCGCACTCGTAGGTGCAAACGAGCCTCCTCCGCTTGGTCTACGGCGGCGCAGAAGGCCACCAGCTTGCCGTAGTCGGAGGCGTCGATGGAGAAGGGTTCTCTGAGCATCGTCCGGCGCAAAACCCAGCGATTGGCGCTCTCGGCCACCAGAGACAGCTCGTAGCTCCAGCCCTCGAAGGACAAGGTGAGCCCTGCAGGCGGGTCGATCAGCTCGAGACCGGAATCCAACTCGAGGATGACCTCGGTGCTCTCGGAACCCAAGGCCCGGGAGAGGAATGGCAGCTGGCGCTCCCCCTCGATGGCCACCGCCGGGCTCAACTGGAGTCTGGCCACCGGCAAAGGCCGGCTGAGTTTGCCCTCGGAGCCGTCGAGAAAACGGGCCACCTCGCCGGTCCAGGAGAAGGCCACCCCGAGATCATCGTCATCGGACAAACCGGTAATGCTCTGGGTGGCCATGTCCAGGCCCTCCAGGCTCTGGGACGCCACCCCTTGCACGATGGGCTGGTGGTAGGCATCCGGGTACTCCCGCAGCTGCTCACGAGCCATGAAGCCCGGGCCACCCAAAAGCTGCAAGTGGCCTTCCACCTGAGCGCTACCGTCTGTCGCCACCCGGCACTTGATCAGCCAACCGTTGCCAGGAGCGTCCAAAGAAGGCACGAAGAGCCGCTCGCCATTGCTGACCTGCACCGCCTCGGCCCCGGAATTGTCCCCAGAGAGGTGGCCGTAAGGCAGGGTGCCGGACGACAGATCGCACCAGGCCTCCGGGCCGTCGTTCGGGCGCACCACCAGCAACAGGCGCTGGCGAAAGCGGGCCGGCTCCTCGAAGGGCGCGGCGGCCTCGTCGTCTGCTGCCGGGGGAGTGGCCAGGCTCCAGACGAAGTCCCGTTCGATGCCCACAGCCGACAGCAGCGCACCAAACAGCACCGTGGGATTGCCCTCTCGGGCCAGCAGCGAGGCCACCGCAGGGCTCGGTGAGCCGTAGCGCTGGTCAAGCATGTCGGCCACGGCTTGATGCAACGCCTGCGCTTGGGCCTGTTGACCCTCGATGCCGTCCACAGCCTCAGCAGCAGCGGCTTCGATCTCAGGAGTCACAGTAGCCAACGGGTCAAGGCCACGGGACATGCGCGAGAGCACTGGCCCCCAGGGAGTGTCCGTACCGAACTCGACCCAGGGCAGAAAGCGCCGCGGCCCGGGGACGCCGGGCTCCAGGTGCACCCGCCCGCCATCCCGGCGCTCGAACAGATGCACCGTCTCCGAGCCCCTCACGTGGGTCTCGTGGTAGCCGTCGAACTGGCCGGTCTCCAGGCGCACGGAGGCGTCCTGCGACGTGGGCTTGGTGGGTAAACGCACCACATAGCGGCTCACCTCGAAGGGCTGATCCACCGAGGTGAAGAACCACGAACCTAAGCGCACCAAGCCATCGCTGGGGGCGCTCCGCCGAGTGCGCGTGATCGTCTCGATGAAATCCCCAGGCTCAAGGTTGGGCATGACGTACTCGCCGCCCAGGCGTAACGGTTCGAACACCGTGCCGTCTGCCTTGATCGTGGCCACCTTAAGCACCTCACCGCTGAGGCTCAGAGTGCCCTCGCGGTTGCAGGCGTCCAGATCGCGCACCTGAATCAACTCGTGAGTGTAGGTCTCGCTGACGCCGTCGGCGAAGAGGCGGACGAGCCCCAAGTCGAGCAAACGCACCACCGAGTCGGCTTGCTCGTCTGGCTCGTAGGCAGCGATGAGTTCGGCGCTGCCAATGTCGTAACGAGCAAAGAAGGCAAACGTTTCATCGCCCCCCACCATGCCCGCCAAACGCTCCCGAGCCACTCGCAGGGATGGTTCTCTGACCAGAGCCTCTTTGAGAGCATCGATCTCACCGGACACATCGCCCACCAAGCCGGCGTAGTCGGCGAGAGCGAGGGACGGAGCGCTCCAGCGAGGATACTCAGCGGACAGAAGCCGCACTGCCGCGCCCGCTTCGTCGAGTCTCGCGCTCCCCAGAAGGACGTAGGCGAAACGCAGGCGGCGAGAGGGGCTGGGCGACCGAGCCACAGCAGCTCGCCAAGCCGTAAGAGCGCCGTGCAGGTCTCCCGCAGCCGCCAACCGCCGGGCCCGAGATTCGAGCCCCGCAGCGGAGTACCCCAAGGAGGCTTGCAGCTGGCCGTCCGCGTCCAAGGCCCGGCTTTCAAAACCGCGGCCGCCCCAGAACGTTGCCATCGCTGCCAAGACTCGCGGGCTTTGGGGCGCACGCTCAAGCGCCTCGAACAGCGCCAGACGAGCCTGGGCATCCATCTCGAGGCCTGCGTAAACGCTGCTCAGTCGCAACAGCGGGCCGGACTGTGTGGGCCACGTGTCGGCAGCAGAGCGCAACAGCTCGATGGCCTCTTCATCCTTGTCTTCTGCTGCAAGAATCTTCGCCCAGGCCATGGTCATGGGCAGGTGCTCTGGGTCTTCGGCCCGCACCGCTTCGATGAGCTGGCGCGAACGACCCCGGCGCCAGACGTCCGGCAGATATGCCATGCGCTCCATAACTCCGGCCACCGTGGCCTGCAGGGCCGGGTCGTCATCCCGACCGAGGGCAGCGATCAACTCAGCGAGCCCCTGGGCCGGGCGACGATCGAGAGCTGCGAGCAACCCACGCAAGGCCTGCACTGCGGGGGACGGGTCGATGGCCCGAGACAAGACCCACTGGCTACCGAGGCTCCAGGGACTCGGGGCAGCCACTCGAGGAGTCGCCCCAAGAGGTCGCTCATCCACGGCCCAAGACAACTCGGCGAACGGCGCCCCGCTCACGTCGAGCACCCTGATCAGCGGCGCCACGGGCCGGTTGAGGGAGCAACGTAACAGCAGCTGGTTGCGACCCTGTGCCAGAACCACCCCATGGTGCTGCACCGCGCTGAACTCACCGGTAGACAGATCGACGAGCGTCGGCTGCGAGCCGTTCAGCGACAGGGCATAACCCACCGGCACATCGCCTGCCCCCAGAACGTGTCCCCTGAAGGAGCTGCCGCCGAAAGAGAAGACGGAGCTCTTGCTGCCCGAGAACGAGCCGCCCCCGCCGCCGCCAAGATCGACCTCGACATAGGCCTGTCCGCCCTGGGGAACGTCGAAGCGCAGGGCCATCAAGGCCCAGCCGTCATTCTCGATGAACGCCCCCGCTGCCGAGACGCGCACGTCGGTGACGCCCCGCTCACGGCGCCGCCAGGACACCGGGCCGTCGAGCCCTTCGTGGATCCCTCCGAAGCCGGGGTCCATCAGCTGCTCAGGGTTGGCACCCAGGGCTCCTGGATCAGCCCGGGGAGCCAGAGGCCCCAGCACTTCAATGGCCGGAGCCAACTCTGGGTACAGCTGGGGACCGTTTTCAGCTCCCGCCAAGTCGGCAGCAGCTCGCCCCTGGATCAGCTGCAACTGGTGCCGGGCAAGAGGGTCAAAGTTGTCAGGGTTGAGGCCAGCAGCTTGGCGCCGAAAGTCTTCAGGCTTTTGCAGGTCTGGACGCACCAAACGCATCAAGCGCAGGGTCGCCTCAGCCAGAGGATGCCCTGGGTCGTCGGCCAAGCGCTGAAACCAGCCAGCGACAATGGCGTCCCGATCGCCCGTGCGCCCCAGAGAGGGAGCGACCAGATCGCGAGCCCAACCGTCGAGTGCTAAAGGCGGGCTGGGCTTGCCAGGGTCAGTGGCCGGAGCCGCAGGCGGCACAGCAGCTGGTGCCGGGTCCGAGGTCCAGCGGCTCTCGCCCGCCTGCCCGAAAGCTGGCGCAGCGCTGGCCAAGATGATGGCGCAGGCGGCGAAAGCCACCATGAGCCCCTTGGCGCGCCCCACTCCACAGAAGTGCACACCTCGCAAGCGTCCGCTGGCCATGCTGCAGTCTCTCGTCATCATCGTCTCTGAACCGGAAGCGCATGGTTGCGCCAAGGGTTACTTGTAGGCGATTGCGAGAGTCTGGGGCAGGGAGCATTCGCGGAAATGCTGGGGTGCTGCTGGCGTGCTGCTGGGGTGGGGTGCTTGAGCGAGGCAGCCCCGGTGGACGTGCGCCCACCGAACTCCTCTCGGCCGCGATCTGTCACGTAGGGGGCAAGAGGCTCAGAGCTTGGTCGCTCCGGAGCAGCACGTCTTACGGCAGATACGGGGTCTCAGGGGCCTGCAGCAACTCCCGCGGCAGCTCTTCGTCGGTGAGCGCTTCAAGAAACCCTGTGAGGTCGGCTTTCTCCTCGTTGCTCAACAACAACGGCCGCAGAATGTTCTCGTCGTGCTGGCCGGGCGGGGCTGCGTTCTTGAGCGTGGAGTAGAACTCGATCACCTCTTGCAGCGTGGCGATCTGGCCCTCGTGCATGTACGGGGCGGTGCGGGACACGTTACGCAGCGTGGGCGTCTTGAAGCTGCCCGGAAGCTCCCAGCCCCCTCGGGGAAAGCTGAGCTTCGAACGGGCGCGCTGCCCATCGTCGTCGGCGTAGACCGAGTGGCCGTTGAACGGGTCGTTCAGCAGGCGCGCCACGCCGAGCCCCCGACCTGGGTCGCTGCCCTCGCCGGTGGGCACGCGGTTGGTGTGAAACTCACGATCGGTGAACTGCGGGCCGTCGTGACAGACGATGCACTGAGCCTTGCCCGCGAAGAGTTCGAAGCCCCGTTGAGCCGCAGCGCTCAGGGCTTTCTGCTTGTCGAGATCGTCCGTGGCCAAGCCTTCGACGAAGATGTCGAACGGTGCGCGCCGCGAGACGATCTTGCGCTCGAAGGCGGCGATGGCCTTGCCCATGTTGGCGAAGACCTCGTTGACCAGCTGCTGATCGTCCTCGGTCATAGTGGCCCAGGCCTGGGCATGCTCATGACCATCGTCCCCTGGCACCGGGCGCCCTTCGGGGGGAAAGCGCTGCTCGTCGGCGAGTTCTGGGAGCGCTCCGAAGACGTTCTCGTAGGCGCGAACGTAGTCACTGTCGGAGGCGATCAGGTGCGTCAGCTGCAGTCGGCTAGCCGCGTGCTCTCGGGGGTCTTCAAGAGGCCCGAGAGCCTGAGACCAAAGCGAGTCTTTGCGGCCGTCCCAGAAGAACCAACGGTTGTAGGCCACGTTCCAGAGGGTCATCGAGTGGCGCGGATGGTTGGCCACACCCTTGGCCAGCCGTCGTCCGTCGCCCCAACCGAGAGCCGGGTCATGGCAGCTCGCGCAGGACACAGTCCCCGGACCGGAGAGGCGCTTGTCGAAGAACAACGCCTGGCCGAAACGGGCAGCACCCGGGTCGTCGGCCACACGGTTTGTGGGATCAGGCGGCACGGCAGGGAGAGGCGATAACTCTAAGGCGAGCGCACGAAGTTCAGCGGACAGCTCGTGGCCCTGGGCTGGGATCGGGGCCGGGGGATCATCTGCAGCGACGACACCACTCAGCGCGACGCTCACGAGCCCGGCCAGCCACCACGCGGGCGCCGTCATCACAGGGACAACTCGAAAGTCACGCAATCGGTTTGCTGGCCATCGGTGACGTCGAACATCAGCTGCCACAGGCCACGCATGTGCAACAGCACGCCTTCCACCCGATGGCGACCGTCGCCCAAGTTCGTGACTAACGGCGTGCGCACCAAACCGTGGCTGTGGTCCGGCATCCAGCCGCGCACTCTGACCTGCGGCCCAGTCAGGGACTGACCGTTCCGCAACAACAGCACATCCATGTCGAAGACTTCGTTGCGCGGCACGGTCCCATCGACAGAGCGCCAAGCCAGATCATAAAACCCGCTGGCTCCGCTGGACACTGTCCAGCCGCTCAGGTCGAGCACCTCGGAGACGGGTTCTACAAACGACGGTTCGGCCACGACGGCAGGGCCAGCCTGTGCCTCCTGCCCCAGCTTCGACGCAGGAGCAGGAGAGCCCACAGACTCGCAGGCGCTGGTAAAGGTAAGCACAACCGCACACCCGGCCAGCAGTAGCCTCGTCGGAAAGAACGATGTCTTCATAGCCACCTGTCTAGCCCGAAAGCGCGCCCGGTCACGGACCGAACTCGATCTCCAGAGCGTTGGACAAGCCCACGCCGAAGGGCTGAGCCCCATCGACGATGGCGAACTGCCCGTAGATAGTCAGCGGTCCGTTCCCGCCGGCAATCGGCAGGGTGATCGAGCCACTGCCGTCAGTCTGCAAAGACAGGTCGAGCAGAATCGGCAAGGTCGCCAACATCCCGCCCTTGAAGGGCTGCGGGTTGCTAGCGAGGGACAAGAAGAGCACAGACAGCGTGTTCGCTGGCGCCTGAGTCAGGCTCAACGTCGCCGAGTTCCCCGAGTCGAGGCTCTCGCCGCAGATCGAGAAGATCGAGTTGCCAGGGCCGCCAAAGCCCAGGTCGAGCTGGCACACCTCGGAGCAGTCGAATAGCACCACCTCGAGATCGTCCACAGCCGCTTCGACGATCGAACCGTTGATCAGGTCAGAGGCCACGAAGCGCAGGCGCATCTGCGACGTCGGCGTGAGCAAATCGCTCACCTTGAAGCTGTGCTGGAACCAACCGCCCAAGGTCTCGGGGCCCGTGGGTCCCACCACCTCGACGTTGGTCCAGCTGCTGCCGTTGTTGTTCGAAATGTCCACGACGAAAACGTCTTCGCCGGGGCCACTGCCCGCAGAGTTCGAGTACCAGCGCCAGTAGCGGATGACGCAGTCACCGCCGGAGGCGTCGAACGTCGACGTGCGCAAGGTCGTCTCACCGCCGTCCACGTCGTCGTCACCCAGGCTGCCACCCAAGAAACCTTGCCCGGTGACATAGCAGTCGCTACCAGGACCTGGGGTGTGATCGTCTTCGGTTTGGGCCCCTGTCCCGATGGGGTCGACCCGGGTCCAAATGCCCGTGGTGGCCGTATCGCCGGGAGCACCCACTGTCCAGCCGGGGTTGGTCTCGAGAGTCTCGCTGAACTCAATGGTCACGCTGGTGGCAGCCGTGGCGCCGTACAGTGCAGTGGGAGCACCTGAGGGCTCGCTCCAAGTCACACCCTCGTTGGTGCGAGCGGTGAAGTAGTAGGTCACCTCAGTTTCGCAAGCCAAGGCCGGGAAGGACGCTCGGTAGACTCCGCCACCCAAACTGGTCATGGGCATCGTCGAAAAACCCGAGCCCGTGTCCAAGTGAAACGTGGGCGATCCAGCCTGTACCGTCGAACCAGGGGCCGCCGTGATCGTGACGTCCAACTGCTCACCGTTCGGGTTAATCAGGTCGGACTGGCCGGCTACTGCGAAGGACAGTTCAGGGGAACCCAGGCGCCAAACAAAGAGGCCCTTCTCGATATCGCTACCGATAATCGTGTCGCTATCGAAGTACGGGAACACGTTCCAGAGGCCGTTGAATGCAGCGGCGTCGTCGGGGTCATAGGTGTCGAAAAACGCTGTCTCTACAGGGCTCGTAGGATTGCTGGCGTCGAAAACCCGCAGGCCACTGCGGTAGTTCGCCTCGTAGATCAGGTTGCCCTTGGTGTAGAGGTTGTGATCGACGGCGTCGAGGCCGGTGCTGAACGTAGAGACCTGAAACGGAGCGTTGAGGTTGCTCACGTCGATCACCCGAGTAGTGGTGTTCGTACCGAACGACGTCTCATCAAGCTCATCATTGATGTAGAGATACTGCTTGTCCGGCGAGAGCCAACCCTGGTGACTGAACACGGGGTTGGTGTAGGTCAGCAGCGAGAGCGACTGAATGTTGCCCTTGTTGGTGACGTCGAGAATGTCCACACCAGGAGATCCGCCACCGGAGCTCGTTTCGGAGAAGCAGAACGCGATCTCGCGGCCGGCAAAGGGGCCGCTGGTGTAGTTCACGATTTGCGCGTCGTGGATGTAGCGATCGTCCCACTCGGCCACGAACACCGGGTTGGCCTTATTGGCCAAGCTGTAAATGCGTAGGCCCTCTTCTGGGCTCGACCCGCCGCCGATCTGGTAGAGGAACCCCGAGTCTTCGTTGATCGCCACGTTGTGGCTAGCGGTAGTGCCCGCAGAGTTCACCGAGCCCACGTTAGTCACGATCCCCGAGTCGATCTGGGACATGTCCACGATCTGAACGCCGTCACCACCTTCGCTGACGTAGTAGGCGAAGTCTTCGTAGATCTTGACGTCGCGCCAAGAGCTAGGCACCGCAGCGAAGGTTTGGATCACAACGGGCAACCCTGGATCCGTGATCTCTACGAAGGACACGCCAGCGGACATACCAATGATCGCGTACTCGCGCCCGGACGGTGACACGTAACCCCAGCAGTCTGCACCACGCGTCTGCGAACCGGCGAATGCCGACAAGGGCAGCCAGCTCAACAAGGTCACACCATTCGACGTGAAGGGTGCCTCAGCAGCGTTGGACTTATAGAGCACGAGAGGCGCGGCGAAAGGCGCCTGGCGCTGGCTCATGAACTCCACACTATCGTGGGCCGTCAGAGTCGGAGTCAGAGTCAGAGCGGCGGTCAGCAACAGCACGAACCGCGAAACAGGGGAGAGTCTGAGCATGGTTTACCTGTATCCACAGCGCCCGAGGGAGACCGGGCGCACGTGTCGGGGAGGGCCATGAGAGCGAATTCGGGGCCGCTCAAATGCCAGATCGGGGGGAGATTCGGAGAGAAAGGCGGGCCAAGCCTACCACGACCCCAAGAACGCACGGGGTTCGATTCGTCGCCAGAGGCGGTGTGTTCCCCCGGAGGGGAGCGGCCCCGAAGGGTCCGTGTGGACCAAAGTCCCGTGCAATACAGCCGTCAGGGCGTCACGCACATATGGCCCTGGCTGGCGGCGGCGCCGAGAGGAGCCAGTGGGTCGATGATCCAGAGCTGGAAGACCACAGTGAGGTCACTGGGGAGGCCAGGAATCCAGACGGTGCTCACGTGAATCTCGCCCGCGGCATCGGTGACAAAGCCGCCGAGGACAAAATCAGGACTGGGCACAAGCACACCGCCCTTGAAGGGAATCAGCGCTTCGAAGGGAATCAGCGCTTCGCGGGCTCCAAAGATCAAGTAGGCCCCAGCGCTTGTGGGCGAGCAGAGCTCAGATCGAGGTTCACGCTGTCGCCGCCCAGGAGCAAACCGGCGCCATCCAAGTGCGGCTCCCCCACAGAGCCTGCCAGGGCGGGCCCCACGTCGAACCAGCAACCCACTTCGGTGACTTCCACCCGGTCATCGCCGCTCGGGTCGGAGTTGCCTGGGAACAAGTCTGTCGTTCATGCTGACGAACAGGTAGTTCGCGCCTACGGGAACGTTGATAAGCACTTCGTCTTGTTCGGTGCCTGAGATCCGAAAGTCCTCGGCGATATCCGTGGGTTCAGCCCCGAAAAACGTGGGGCTCGCCAGGGAGACGATCAGCGGTGCCGTCGCCGTATCGGCGGACGCCACGTGCAGGTGCGCCGCCATGGGCGGCAGAGTCAATTCCACTTGTCCGAAGAGCGGTGGAGCCGCGCAAGAGAGCAGTGCGGCGAGGGTGAAAGCCTGCGTGCGGCGAAGAGAGAGAAGGAACATGGCCGTGTCTCTCGGAGAGGAAGCGTCTCCTTACTCAATTCCCTTCCGGATTCGAGCGTTACACCTGGGCTTCAGAAAAGTGAATGCCGAAGTCCTGGCGTTCAGTCAATCCACAGATTCAGGTCGCACGCGCAGCACACGCGATTCGGCCTGGCCGATATCCCGCACGGCATCCCTGAACGCTTCGTAGTCGCTCAAGCCCACCCGGCGCACGTGTAGGGAGAAGTCGCGCACCACGCGAATGCCCTCGGGGACTCGCTCGGACTTGAGCGTGTAGTCGATCAGGCCCGGCAGGGCGATCTCTGCGAGCTGGGGCAGCTCGACTTCGGCAATGCCTTCGGGCAAGCGGTAGAGCACCTCGGTGCGGCTGCGGAAGGGGCGGTCGAGTACCAACTCGAACTCACGATCTGCTGGACGCTCTTGGGCCAAGCTCTCAAGACCCAACGGGTCTGGGGACACGGCCAAGGTGCGCCACTCGCCGTCACTGGTCCAGAATTCGTCCGCTTCGAAGACGATGGCTAGCCGCGGGAGTTCAGTGATGTCTTCGAGATCGGACGCCTCCACGTCGATGACGTCGATGGCTCCAAACGACCCGGCGAATTGCTGGGACAACTTGCGCTCGATGTCTCCTTGCTCGCCGCCGTAGCGAGTGCGCAAACCCACTCCGTAGCGACCGTTGCTCTCGTCGACGAATTCAACCCGTGCTGAACCTGTCTCAGACAGCGTCACGTCGTAAGCACGACGCAGCGCGTTCTCGATGGCTGGCGCGTAGGGGATGTCGTGCAGTGTGCCCTTGCCGTGGTCGACGTGGAGCACTCGGGCCCCTTGATCATCAGCGCGCAAGTAATCGACAGGGTTCAAGTCGGCGGTGGCATCGAGGTAGTAGCCGTCCCGCTCGTCGGTCGCAGGCAAGTAGGCGATGCAGTGATTGAACAAGCCGATCATGGCTGACTCGAGCGGCTCGTCGGCCCGGTAGTACTCGGCGTTGATCAACACGGGGATGGCTTCAACGTCGATCTCAGCCAAGAGCTGCCGCAGCAGAATCGACTTGTCTTTGCAGTCGCCAAAACGACGCTCGAAGATCGTCGACGCGCTGTAGGGCTCATAGCCATGAGTGCCAAATGCCCAGGCGTTGTAGCGAATCTCTTGGCCCACGAAGCGTGCGATGGCTTCGACCTTCTCGAGCTCTGTCGACTTGCCCTCGACCAGCTCGGCCACCTTCTCGCGCATGGCGTTGGTGGTGACGAACTCTTTCTCGATGAAGTCCCACCACCAGCTGGCGAACGACTCCCAGCTCTCGAAAGTCGTGACGTCGACCACGGGACCAAACTCCCCGCGATCAGGCATGAAGCCCTCGATGTCCGGGCGCTGCAAGTCGCGAGCGACCCAGCGGTACACACGATGCCCAGCATCGTCGACGTGCGTCGAACTCTCCACGTCGTCTGCGTTGCGCGTGGCCACATGCAGGGGGACGCCTTCCGGTGCGATGACCACCAACTCAGAGCGGCGCACAGGAGCGAGCCCGTCCAGACGATCGAGGTAGAACTCGTGGCGCAAACCGAAGTACTCACCGAACACATCGGCGGACACTTGGTCCGCTCGGTACTCCACGTCGACCAAGTCGCCGGGGATTAGCGGCGGCAGGTCGTAGGCTCGATAACCACCGCGACGCCAACGGGGCGCGGGTGCGTGTTCGATGGTGCCGTCAGCGTGGATCACCCTCACGCCGTAGACCTTGATCCGCGCCGCGCCATTGCCAGCGAGGGTCCAGGTGTCCAGGCGTTTGACGCCCGCTTGATTGAGCACGCGCAACACCGTGTGCTTGTAGCTGTGCTCGGTGCCATCGGGATGCACTCGCCAGACTACGGTGCGATCAAGCACTTCGAAAGCCTCGTTGCCTCCTTCGGGCAAGGGCAAAGACAACAGCACCCCAGCGTCACGACGGTAAGGCTCTTCGAAGCGTTCGTCCTCAGCGGCGGTCAGCAGCGACAAGTGGCGCCGGGCATGGTCATCCCCTGCATCGAGGCGCACGATTTCGGCGAGCACCCGCGCGGCTTTGTCTTCCTCACCAAGGCCCACGTCAATACGCACGAGGTCGGCTAAAGCCGCGGTGTTCTCTGGACACACATCGAGAGCCCGAGTCACCAGCTCCCGCGCGCGGTTTACAGAGTTCCCCCCGGCCACCTCTAAGCGAGACGCCGAGCGGAGCATGCGACGCACGTCGAACGGCTCAACCTGCAAGGAGCGCTCGGTGTAGTACAGCGCCTGAGCCACTTCTCCCGCATCAATGAGATTGTCGATGAGTAGGTCCGCCAAGTAGCGCGAGCCCGTGTCTCGGGAGTAGCCTTCTTTGAGCAACTGAAGCGCGGCGTCGGGCAAGCCCAGCCCGTGAAGCCTGCCCGCCCGGGACAACAGCCCCGCCGTGCGAGTGGCGCCCTCTGCTGAGTCTTCGGCCTGGCGCATGAGGTTGTCTGCTTCCCCGGCGCGCTGATGGTCCGCGAGAAAATCGGCCCGAGCCGTGAGCACATCCCAGCTCTGGGGAGACGCCGCCATGGCCCGCTGCAACAATGAGTTCGCCCGCTGGGGTATGGGGTTGTCGTGGATGACGAAGGCAGCCAAGGCCAGCAACGCCGGGCCGTGGGCCGGGTCGAGGGCCACCGCACGCTGCAGAGCATGCTGGCGACGATTGACCTCCCGCTCGTTGGCCGAAGCGCCCTCGGCATCATTCGCCAGGGCCACCAAGTAATGGGCCATGGCGTCATCCGGGGACAGCTCTGCCGCCAGCTCTGCGAATCCGCGAGCGGTGCGATCGACCACGTCATCCGGGTGGACCAACAGGTGCCACACCGTGGCTTGGCGCAACCCGGGAGCGTCGGTCAACTCCGGCAGAATGTCGACGGCCTCGCGGGCCAGCACGGGCCGGGGCCCCATGGGCGCGGGACGTGGCCATGTCCAATCCGCCGGGGGTGGCGGAGGAGGATCGCCCCAGCCAGAAAAGTCGTCATCGCCCCCACCTTCATCGCCCCCACCTTCGCCGTCAGGGGCTTCGCCGCCTCCGCCGGCCTCCTCAGGCCCAGCACCGTCTTCCGAGTGATCGTGCCCATCGTGATCTCCCTCTGGGACCACCTGGTCCCCGGGCAAGGCCGCGAGCAGATCGACACTCCAACCAGCCCCTTCAAGTTCCCACCAGGGGATGAAATCTTCGTGCGGCGGCGGGTCGGGCCAAGCAGTGAAGGCCGACTGGCACTCCAGGTCGACCAGCGGGCGGCCGCCCAGATCGGTGAAGCGTGATTCGAAGCTCCAGGAGCCATCCTCCACAGCGAGCTTCACCAAGAGCTGGTTCCAGCCCTCGCTGAGCTGCAAGGCCACTCGCTCTTGATCGAGGGCAAAAGGCCGTTCGACCTTTCGCGAGGCCACCTCGCGCCCGTTCAAGAAGACCTTGAAGGACGTCTCCGTGCCAAAGCGCAGCACCACCGTGCGAGCAGCCTGAGCCTGCACTGCCGTGGCCAGGTAGGCCACCGCTTGCTTCCTGGGGCGGAGCATTTGGTCCAAACGCAGCCGGGCCAGCGGGTGCTGCCGGCCTGGGTTCAAGCGCCAGCTCACCAAGCGCTCCTTGCCCTCCATGGCCACGGATCGATCAAACGTCAGCTCAGGCTCATAGACCGTCTCGAAGCCGGCTCCCCGCTCGTTGTCGAAGGGCCCGGCTAGGTACCAATCGGTGACGTATCCCAGACCGTTGATCAACCCCCGGGCCCGGTCCGTCTTCCCCACGCGGCTCCAGCACTTGGCTTCAAGATGATCGAGGAGGAACGCCACTTGGGGAGGCGTGTTGTCCGGCCAGGGACCAGCGGCAGCCAGAAGTTCGGCGGTCTCTCGCCAGAGATCGAGCTTTGCGGTGAGGTTCACCAAGATCAGAGCGGCCACCTCGGCTTCGGCCCGACGGCGCTCATCGGACCAGTCGCCCTGGGCCAGACTCCCTAAAAGCTCAGTGCTGAGAAGATCATAGGCCTGCAAGGGCAGGGCCTGATGGGCCAGACCTAAGGCACGGCCGGGGAGGTCAGCCCTCAGGGAAGTCAGCGGCACCCACAAGGGTGCGGCAGGCTCCGTTGGCGAGGCCTCCAGGGGCGAAGCCGCTCCGGCCAACGCCAGAATCAAGAGCAGCGGCGTAGCGGAAAACGTGGATAGGACCATGAAAACACTCCGGGAGCGCTGACGTGAGGTGGCGGGCAAGGGGGAGATCCTCCCCGCCACGGCGCGACAATGATAGGTCGACGGGTCAAGAATGGTGGGCGAGGAGGGACTCGAACCCCCGATCTCCTGCGTGTAAAGCAGGCGCTCTAACCAACTGAACCAATCGCCCTGATCCTTGAAGAATCCTTGAAGAATCCTTGAAGACTCATTGATGCCTGAGTGACGCCCTTACGATCCTGAGATCAGGACGCAAGTGAAGTCGTGCACAGGTTTTGCAGCCATGTTGCCGATTTGACTGGATCTATGGGCGGGGGTATCTTTCCCGCCCCTTGGGCTCCAGCCTTGGTCTCTCAAACACCGAGAGATCTGTACAGCATACATAGCTGTTGCAGCTGAGTCCGCACTCCTCTCTGCACTCCCCTACCAGACCTCTACAACTTCGAAGGATCCACACCATGCGCATCGCTGTGGTCGGCACCGGATACGTCGGACTCGTCGCCGGAACTTGTTTCGCCGAGAGTGGTAATCACGTCACCTGCGTCGATATCGACGAGAAGAAGGTGGCTGATCTGCACAAGGGCATCATTCCCATTTATGAGCCAGGCCTCGAAGAGATGGTCCAGCACAACGTGAAGGAGGGGCGCCTCAACTTCACTACGGACACTGCCGCTGCCGTGAAGGACAGCGAGATCATCTTCATCGCCGTGGGCACCCCCCCCGACGAAGATGGCAGCGCCGACCTGCAGTACGTGCTGGCCGTGGCCAAGAGCATCGGCCAGGCAGCCAACGGCCCGAAGATCATCGTGGACAAGTCTACGGTGCCCGTGGGTACCGCCGACAAGGTCAAGGCGACCGCTCAAAAGGAGACCTCCCACGAGATGACCGTGGTGAGCAACCCCGAGTTCTTGAAAGAGGGCGCGGCCATTGACGACTTCATGAAGCCCGACCGAGTTGTCGTGGGCACCAGCACCGAAGAGTCAAAGGACGCCATGCACCGGCTTTACGAGCCCTTCGTGCACGACAACCCCAACAAAATCGTCCACATGGATGTGAAGAGCGCCGAACTCACCAAGTACGCCGCCAACGCCATGCTGGCCACGCGCATCTCGTTCATGAACGAGATCGCCAACATCTGTGAGCGGGCTGGGGCGGACGTGAACAAGGTCCGCGCCGGTATCGGCACCGACTCCCGCATCGGAGCACCGTTCTTGTACGCAGGTTGTGGCTACGGCGGCAGCTGCTTCCCCAAGGACGTTCAGGCTATCGTGCGTACAGCCGGCCAGTTCGGCTACGACTTCAAGATCATGCAGGCGGTCGAAGAAGTGAACGCCCGGCAGAAGTTCGTGCTGTTCGACAAGGTCAACGCACACTTCGACGGCGACCTCGCTGGCAAGACCTTCGCCATCTGGGGCTTGTCCTTTAAGCCCCGCACCGACGACATGCGCGAAGCCCCGGCGCTTTACATCATCGACAGCCTGATCAAGGCCGGCGCTACGGTGAACGTCACCGACCCCGAGTCCATCGAGCAGGCCAGCTGGCGTCTCAAGGAGCATGGGGACAAGGTGCAGTTCATCAAGAACCCCTACGACACGCTCAACGGCGCCGACGCCCTGCTGCTGGTCACCGAGTGGAGCGAGTACCGCAACCCGGACTTCGGCATGATCAAGGAGCGGCTCAACTCCCCCGTGATCTTCGACGGCCGTAACATCTTCCCGAAGGCTGAACTCGAGAAGAGAGGCTTCGCCTACTACCCGATCGGCTCGGCTCCCACGATCCACGCCCGGCAGGCCACGCCTGCAGGCTGATCGCTCAGCCACTCGATCGCGAAACAACGGCGCCCGGCCTTCCAGAGATGGAGGGCCGGGCGTTGGTCGTTTGTGGGGACCCGCAGGGCAGTGGATCGCTTCGTCGCGCAGTCTCTCGCTTCATTTGTGCAGCGCGCGGCGTGCGGCGCCTCAGAGGGCGCGCGAGGCACGGCAACGGGGCCACGGCGGGGTGTGATCGCAAACCCCGGAGAGTTGCAAGAGGGGCGCTCCGTTCTCTCTCCCAGACCGGAGCGCCCCGGGGTTTGCACCGACGTTGGGTCTCTCCCAGATCAACGCCAGGGTCCTGTCACTGCGTCAACAGTTATAGGGCCTTACCCCACACAGTAACACGAAGCTCAGAGAGTGCTGCTTTCACCTGGCTGTTGTCCCCCTCCGAAAGCTCGCTCAGAGGCTGCTCCAGCTGGGAATCCAGACCGCTGACCAGCGCCCGAGCGTCCTCCTCGCGATGCACGGCGAGCAGTGCTTTGGCAGCCACCTCTGCGTTTCGCACCAGATCGAGGGGATAGCCACGGTGGCGGGTGGCGAACTCTGAGACGGCGGCCATGGCCTCATCGAGGCGCTCCAACCGCACGAGCAGTTTGGTCTTCCAGGTGGCGCCGTGGGCCCCTTGCCGCGGCTGGTCAGGATATGTGCCGGACAGCTGCTCGTACAGAGCCAGAGCTTCTATGAGGCGATCACCACGACGCTCAAGGTGCGCCAGCTCGAGGAGGCCCCTAGCAGCGAACTCTCGGGCCGCCAACGCAGCGGGGTCCATCGCAGGTGTAGCGGTGACTACGGCAACGGACGCCCCGCCCGACGATTGGCCCGAAGGTTGGCCTGACGTGGCCCCAGCAACGGTTTGGTCTGCGCCAGATGTCGCCCGAGAGAGGACCTTGCCTGGCAACAAAGGCAGGCCGCCTCCCAGCTCGAGGGCCAAGCGGAACCGAGCTGCAGCAGCTTCGGAGAGTTTTCGCGCCCGAAGCAGTTCACCAGCTCGGAAGGCAGCTTCTGCCCGCACATCCAGCGCAAGAGATGTGTCATTCGCGAGCGCTGTGAAAGAAGCGGCGGCGGCAATGAGCGCCCCCTCTCGAGCCTCGCCACCCAATCGGTATGCCTGCTCACGCTCGTCGCAGACCGCTCCCAGGGCCGCGAGACCACCATCGCCCTCAACTGAGCC
>JBLIMM010000013.1:0-26513 GCA_047638635.1 Pseudohongiellaceae bacterium
CGAGCACCCCGATCCGCCTAAGACGCCCCGCCTCGACGCTTTGGCTCAACAGGGGATGCTTTTCCGCAACGGCTGGACCAATCCTTCGTGCAGCCCCAGTCGGGCTACGTTGCTCACCGGGCGTTACGGGTTTCGGACGGGCATCGGAAGCACGGTGAAGTTCAGCGAGAGCGCTGCGGACACCTGGGCCTTGCCCCACGAAGAGACGACCTTGGCAGAGGCTTTTGCTACTCAGGGCTACCGCACAGCAGCGGTGGGCAAGTGGCACCTGGCGAACGAACTCAGCGGCGGCTTCTACGCGCCCGTTATCGACGGATTCATGGTGCACGCGGGGCCCATTGGCAATCTGCCCATCAGCACCACCGGTCAAGACGCTTACTTTGACTGGTCAAAGAATGTGGCTCAGCGCAACGAGGCTGTGCAGGCGCAGGTCGAGGCTTACGCGACGACCCAAACCGTCGACGACGCCATCACGCTGATCGACACCTGGAGTGACAAACCCTGGTTCCTCTGGGTGGCGTTCAACGCGCCGCACACTCCGTATCACAACCCGCCTGCTGAGCTGCACTCCGTGCCCCTCGGTCCGTTTCCCAACCCGATCAAGCAGTACGAGGCCATGGTCGAGGCCCTCGACGGCGAGATCGGCCGCTTGCTCGACAGTCTCGATCCCGTCACTCGGCGGAACACCTTGGTCATCTTCCTGGGGGACAACGGTTCGCCGCCCTTGGCCACCTCTGCGCCGTTCATCCAGGGCCATGCCAAAGGGAAGGTCTACGAGGGTGGGGTCAACGTGCCCTTCATCGTGTCAGGGCCCCAGGTGCGAGCAGGGACTCAGTGCGAGGGGCTCGTGAGCACCACTGACGTCTTCGCCACGTTGGCCGAACTGGTGGGCTTCGATGGGAGCAGCGCCAGCGACTCGCTGAGCTTCGCTCCGTTGTTGCGACGGCCTCAGACATCGTCGCCGCGCACCTGGCTCTACGCAGAGAAGTTCAAGCCAAACGGGTTCGGCCCAAAGACAGAGAGTCGCCGAGCCATTCGTGGCCCGCGCTACAAGCTGATTCTTCGGGAGGGAGTCTCCGCGCCAGACATGCAGTTCTTCGATTTGGCGCTGGACCCCTTTGAGCAGAACGATCTCCTGCCCAACCTGAAAAGCGAAGAGCAGCTCGCCTATGACCAGTTGGCATCCACTCTCGCTGGGCTGCAGTAGCCGGGCTGCAGTCATGGGTGCTGTGCCCGGTGGGCCGGCCGGGCTGATTGCCGCCTGCCTCGGGCAGTTGTGAGCCAATCCTCGGGCCCCCGCGTCGTTTTCGGGCGGCGTCCGTCCCGGGGCGGCTGAGCATTTGGGGAGGCTTTGAGCCGCCCCTGCTATGATCCCGCCGTGCCTACGAACTTCGCAGATCTCGCCCTCGCCCCTGAGCTCCTCGCTGTCTTGAGCGAGCTGGGTTACGACCAGCCCACCTCCGTGCAGGCTCAGAGTATTCCTGTGCTCCTCGACGGCAAAGACCTGATCGGTCAGTCGATGACGGGGAGCGGTAAGACGGCGGCGTTTGCCCTGCCGATCTTGCAGACGATCCCCGAGGGCTCTCGTTCGATCCACGCCCTGGTGCTTTGTCCCACGCGAGAACTCTGTGCCCAGGTGGCTCGGGAGACGCGCAAGCTAGGGCGTCGGCATCCGGGCCTCGTGGTGGTCGAGATCATCGGTGGGCAGCCCATTGGCCCACAGATGGCCGCGCTCAATCGAGGTGTCCACATCGTGGTGGGGACACCGGGCCGGCTGCTCGATCATCTCAAGCGGCGCACGCTGCGCACCGCGTCAGTGAAGACGGTGGTGCTCGATGAGGCCGATCGCATGCTCGATATGGGCTTCGGCGAAGACGTGGAGAAGATCCTGAAGGTGCTGCCACCGGCGCGTCAGACCGCGATGTTCTCGGCCACCTTCCCCCCGTCCATCGAAGCCTTGAGCTCACAGTGCCAGCGGGCGGCTGTGCGCGTCACCATCGAGGGCTCCGGGAGCGAGGCCTTAGAGATTCGCCAGATGCGGCTGACCACCGATGTGAACGACAGGTTCCACGGTCTTTGCTGGCTGCTCAACCGCTATCCCCACGAGGCGGCGTTGGTCTTCTGCAACCTCAAGGCCACGGTCTTTGACCTGAGTCAGAGGTTGGCGGCTTCTGGGGTGAGTGTGGGGCGCCTCGACGGCGATCTCGATCAGTTTCAGCGGGACCAAGTGCTGGCGCGGTTTCGCAACCAAAGCGTGCGGGTGCTCATTGCGACCGATGTGGCTGGTCGTGGCATCGATATCCCCGATCTCGACTTGGTGATCAACTTCGAGTTGCCACACCAGGCTGAGACCTACGTGCACCGTATTGGGCGTACAGGGCGGGCGGGCAAGAGCGGTGTGGCGGCGTCGCTCACCACGACGAGACAAGAAGGTCGCATCCGCGAGATCCAAGACCTGACCGGAGTGCAGATCGAAGTGTTGCGGCTCAACGGCGAGAATGACCCCGGGCTTGAGGCTCTGCTTGAGCAGGTGGGCCGGCCGCCGACCATGGAGACGGTGCTCATCTCCGGGGGGCGCAAGGACAAGGTGCGCGCGGGAGATATTCTCGGAGCGCTCACAGGAGAGGCCGGTAGCCTGAAGAGCGCCGACATCGGCAAGATTGAGGTCCAAGACCGGCTGTCTTACGTAGCGGTGTCTCGATCGGTGGTGCAGCACGCGGTGACCCAGCTCAATCGCGGGCGCATCAAAGGCCGACGGTTTCGTGCCACGCTCGTAGGCGTTGCAGGGTAGAGACTGATGACTGACGAACAGCACAAAGACCCACTGCATGGCATCACCCTGAAGGCCATCGTAGAAGATCTGGTCGAACGTCATGGTTGGGAAGACCTTGCCGACCAAGTGGATATTCGCTGCTTCAGCATGAATCCCAGTGTGAAATCATCGCTGACCTTCTTGCGGAAGACAGATTGGGCTCGCAAGAAGGTCGAGCGGCTGTACATCCGAGATCATCGTCGGCGTCGCTGAGCTTCGCCTCGATCTATCCAGAGCAGGCGGCAGCAACGAAGCCCCAAGCGCGCGTCAGCGACGCCATACAGAGAGAGCTATAGGCATGAGCAACATGAACGATTCGGTGCAGCGCTTCTTGGAGTCCCCAGAGTTCGCTGTGGTGGGGGCGTCAGTTCACCGTGAGAAATACGGCAACAAGGTGCTGCGCTGCTACGCCCAGCACGGCCTGGCGGTGACACCGGTCAACCCGAGGACCGCGGAGATCGAGGGCATGGTTTGTGCCTCGAGCTTGACGGCGTTGGCTAAGGCCGAGGCCGGGGTGTCGATCATCACTCCGCCCGGCATTACTCTGGCCGTGGTCGAAGAGGCCGCAGCTGCGGGGTACAGCCGTCTCTGGATGCAGCCCGGCGCCGAGTCGGCAGAGGCTATCGCTCGGGCAGCTGAGCTAGGGCTCGAGCTGATTCACTCGGGGCCTTGTCTGCTTGTGGTGTTGGGTTACGAAGACTGATCAGTGTGGCGTGCGTCCATAGCCACTCTGCTCCCCAAGAGACTCTGGAGCAAGATGCGGGGCTGGGTCGGCGCGACGGTCTGGAGCCTCAAGCTCTCAGACACCCGGCGGGCCCGCAAAGGAGCGGCCGGGCGTCTGACTCTCTACTGGGGTCAGAAGCCTGCAGCGAGGATCGTGAGGTGCTGAGGTGCACCCAGGGTCGCCGGGGCACTCGCCGGGATCTCGATGGTCTGCAAGTAGAGATGCACTTCTTCGAAACCCAGGGGTAGCAAGGGAGCGTTGCCCAAAGAGAAGTGATTGTTAAAAGTGATCGTGGGGCTGGTGCCAATGAGAATCAGATCTGTGGCCACGGGCAGTCCCAGGGTGAGCACACCTTCGCGGGAAGGCAAGGAGAGGTACCCCGGCGCGAAACCTGTCAGGAGGAACACCTGGGTGCCGCCCATGATTTGAAGTCCATTCACAATAATGGGCTCAGCTTCACGGACCGGCGAGTTCCCTTCGATCCGCATCAAACCGATCGGCGAGGGGTAAGTCACCACCGCCCCAGCCACAATGTGAGACGCGGGGCCCATGGGGGAAACTCCGAAACCGGCGCCTCCGCTGAAGGCACACCTCCGGAGGGTGGCGACGGCACTAACTCCGTTTTGTTGGTAGCCGAGGCCTCCGGGAGTGCTGAGCGAACCACCGGTTCCATCCTCCCCAGCAGGACCACCTTGAAAGAAGCTGTTGTTCAGGTGCAGCTTGCTGTCCGTCGCAATGGTGCCTGGGCCGCCGGCATCGGCTTTGGGAGAGTAAATGAAGCCTGACGAGCCACCTTGTCCACCGCGCGCTGCGGCATTGAAGAAGGAGATGGAGGAGTTGTTGGCCTCCATCCCAGCACCACCGGGAGTCGTCGCCAGTCCGATGCCCGAGAGAACGTTGCCACCCTCTCTGCCTTCGATGAAACTATTCACGAAGTGAACGGTGTTGCAGCTGTTGATAAATGTGCCAGTGTTGCCAGGAAGGGGAAGCTGACCTTGGCCGTTCTCACTTTGCCCCTGGGCACCCTCGACGTGGACGTCGTAGAAGCTCACGGAGCCTGTGTTGTTGGTGAGGCTCAGCCCCTCGCCTCCAGGGCCGCTGACGTTCATTTGAACAAAGGTGACGTCCTGGCCAGCAGGTAGATTGCGAACTGCTACGCGCCGAATGAAAAAGCGAGGGTTTGCGCCCGGCACTTCACCAATGAGAGTGAGGCCCTTACCCACGTCGACGGCAAACTCTGAGGTGCTTACCGCGCTTTTGGTGCCCTCTACGAGAATCGTGTCGCCGGAGGAGACTGCATCAATGGCGGCTTGGATGGTCTCGCCATTTTCGAGATCAATGACGATCACATCAGCCGCTGCGCTGGATGTAAAAAGTGCAGCAGAGGCGAAGAGGGTGAGGAGGGCTCTACGCATGAGCTGAACTCCTGAGCGTTCTAAAGCATGTCATGGGCGCGAGGGTCGCCGAGCAGTGGTGAATGACGCAGAGTCTGCCAGGCCCCGCAGAGCCAGCGTAGCGTGCCATTCGGGTTCGTGGAAGAGGTCGGTTCACAGTTGTGAGGCTCTGTTCTTTACTCTTTCAAAAGTGAAAAAAGAGTGGGGCGCTGGGCCCAACTCAAACACTTACTCTTCGTCGGGATCCCTAGGGTTCTGCAGCCCGCCACGGGCCTTCGGCCCTGCCTTCGCCGTCGGAACGACGGTTTCCCAAGTGATGCCGGTGATTTTTCCCGTGCGGACGTGCTGAGACTCTCGGAGTGGGCTCCAGAGAACAGTCGTGATGGCGGACTTGAGGTGTGTCGAGAGTTGAGGGTCTTGCGAGTCGAAGGCGCCCATGACAGTTCCTGTGCGGCCATAGGGCCCTGGCTGAATCATGTGGGTGTCCCGCGCAGGGTCGAGCTTGAGGTCGAAGGGCTGCAGCGACTTCAGATCACGAACGCATACGTAATGAGCCTGGCCGATCAGTGCCTCGTCCTGGGCCGCGAGGCTTAGACGTTTCCGCCAGGTGTCGGCGTCTCGGTTCTTGGACGCGACACCGATGATCAGCGGGCGACGATCGCAGGCGGCGATGTTGAGGGCGAGGCGTAGGTTCCCGATGAGCGGCAGCGGGGGCTCAGAGCGCTTGGTCTGTCCGTCGAAGAGTTCGGCGAGCTTGTCCATCTCTGCGGCCATTTGCTCGGCGTCCTCAAAGACGAATGACGGTGAGCGCCCCGTGGGGCCTAAGCGCTTCTTGCCGTCGGGGCCGAGCAGGGCGAAGACCGTGTTGCGCAACTCACTGTCTCTTCCGGAGAAGAGCCCCTTAAGGAACTCGGCTTCGGACGGACTCTCAAAACTCGCAGGTCGCACGCAAACCCACTGTCGCGAGGCGTCGATGACGGCTTGAGCGGAGAGGTAACTCCCCTCCGCACCGCGATAGCCAGGTCACCAGATTCCCGGGACTTCCTGACAGGACGGTGCCGCAGAGTGCACCAAGATCGGACGGTTCGCTTGCTTGGCTTCTGCAATGGCGTCGTCGAGGGAAGTGAACCAGGCGATGTGGTCCGTGACGAGTGCAGTGGGGGCCACGAAAAGTGCAGCGATCAGCAAGCTGGTGATCATGAGCAGGGCGCTTTCGAGTGCGAAGGGATGGACAAGTCTCCCTTCATTTTACTACTCAATGGCCTCCTTAGCCCCGCCACTGGCAACCCCGTTGCCACCGTTCGCTTACCGTCGCGGGTATGTTTTCAGCACCCACGCTGCCCAGACCTCGTCGAACCCTGCGGCATCGAAACCGTAGACCTGGCTTAAGGCGTCGTTGACCCGCTCACGTACGAGCTCATGCCCCGGCACGGCGAGCCCGGCGTCGAGCGGCTGTTTCACCGCGCGCATGAATCGGGCAAATCGGTTGTCATCGCTGCTGAGTAAGTAGTCGGCGCGACTGAACATCATCATGTGATCGGCGAAGGGTAGCGGGTCCGTGTTTAACCAGTCGACCATCTGAGCTGTCTTGGCGTACACCTCGACCTTCACCCGGGCGCGCACTTTGCGAGGCCATCCGGTGTCCTCCATGGCAGCCGTTTTGGATCCGCTGAGTGCGCTGAAGGTGGGGTACTGCGGGTCGATCTGACGTTGGCACCAGTAGGCCGTGCCGTCCGCAAGCCAGCGAGGCAGAGTGAAGTTGTAGCCGAGGTAGCCAGAGAGCATGTTTTGGCACACGCCCCACACCAGCTGGCAGTGCAAGACCACGTCTTTGGCCAAGTCCCCTTCGAAGAACTCGGTGCAGGTGACGAACCCCAGGCTGCCGCTCTTGGGATAGTTCACCCGGAGCGGGGAGACGGCGGTGCTGCTGCCGTAACGGGTGCCGTAGCGTCCTAAGCTAGACTTCTTCTCCAGCAGCAGCACACAGAACTTGCCTGTGACGCCGGGGATCATGCCGCTGGCGAGGCTCTCTTCAACGCCGAGGCGCGTGGCCAGCGTGGCGTAGAACTCTTCCAACCGTTGGGCATAGAGGTACAGCCGCAGCCACGGGTCGATGGTTTTGGTTCGCGACTTGATGCCGGGGATCTTTTCGCCCAGTCGCGCTAACTCTGCTTTGATCGAAGACCGCTCGTTCTTGTCCGGTGTGTACGCCGGCATAGACGAGCCGATTTTGAAGTGGGCGGTCTCCAGCCAACGCAGGGGGACGCTACCCAGCAGCTCTTCGATGTCTTTGGTGCCGTGGCCGTCTCCCCAGGAGAAGCGGCCAGCGTCTACGAAGCCTGCTGCTTTGAGCAGGCCCGGGTCTCCCTTGAGATAGGGATCAGGGGGCACCTTGTAAGCATCTTGATCCTGAACGCCAGCAAGCACGCTGGCGTTCAGGATCAAGGTCATCGCCCACAGGACAAGGCGAAAAAGCATGAATCAGCCACCCAGGTTCAGCGGGGCGCTTGTTCAGGGACCAAGGGCAGCGAGCCCTTCAGGTTGTCGATTTCCCCTTCGAGCTCCTTCTTCTTGGCAACGGCTCGATCGAGGTCCTTCTTGGCCTTCTTGAACTTAGAGGACCGCGGGCCCTTGGATTCGAGAACGTCTTCGAAGCGAGACTGCAGCAGTTCGGTTTGCTCGTCGGCCATATCGATCTTGTCGAGCACCTTCTCGATGTTGCGAATGGTGCGCTCGGCGTCACCTTCGTAGCTTTCGTCGAGAATCCCGAGCATGGCATCCCAGAGTTGAGACTGAGATTGCTGACCGTCGAGATGCACCATGCCGTCGCCATTCATGTTCGCTACGAACAGGTGGGCTGGCGAGTTGTCGTCGAACAGCTTGCGGAAGGAGTGGTCGGACTCCAGCACATGGTTCGGCAGCTTGACCGTGTGGAACCAAGTGGACAGCAGCACTGTCTTCTCGTTGTCGAGGTTTGCGCTGAGCAAAGCATCGTCGCTGCCCTCGCACCAACCGCACTCGCGCATCACCAGCAGGGGGCGCGGGTCATCGCCGGCCAACACTTCAAAGGCCTTCACCCGAGCCAGAGCCACTTGCTTCGCCTTAGCGAAAGTGGTGCCCGCTTTGCGAGCCGCTTCTTCCACCGGGTCGACGTAGACCGCGAAGTCCCAGTCCATGTTGAGCAGTCGCTTGGATGTTTCGCGACGCTCAGGTTTGACATACACCTCGGGGGCGCCACCGGCACCACCGCTGGCCCCTGTTCTTCCGCTCCCTCCACGAGGACCGCTCGGAGCTACAGCACCTGCGATTGAGGACGCACCGCCCCCACCACCGGGGCATCACTGCCCGTGGGCGTCTGCCGTAAGCCACGTCAGTGCTGCCAGCGCTACCGCCGCCATTGTGATCGTCTTCATCAGCAATCCTCTTTCGTTGTCCTAGTGGAATGACTCTGCGCAAGAAGCGGTCGGATTCGACAGGTATGACGAGTCGCCCGGACCCGCCGGTCAGCTTAGTCCCCTATTGCAATGTTGTGAAACTCTTCTGGGGAGGGGCTAGGTTCAGGGGCTGAGGTGTTGGCCTCACATGCCAAGCCTACCAGCTCTAGATCCCGTTGAATTGGGGGTAAATGGCCCGCCTAGGGTTTACCGCTCGTTCGGCGGCTGCGCAGAGCGCTCGGCATTTGTTGAGGGTAGAAACCCAGGGGGAAGAGCCCGCTCAGTGCATCTCCAAGGCTCTGGCGTGGCCGCCGCGGGAGCTGCCCAGGGTAGCGGCGAGCAGCGCTTCCACAGCCAAGACGACGCCATGGCCCCCTGGGAGCAGGGTGGGAATGGTGCTGCCGAAGACACGCTGCAGCCCTGCTCGGAGTCGCTCCTGGGTGTTTCGAGCCGAACTCCGCCAAGATCTTCACATCCAAGCTATGCGCAGTCCTCGCCGTGATGACCTGAGGCCCCTGAAAGGTGCGCAGGCGCGGCGCAAAAGAGCTGCGTTTGCTAGCAGACTGGAGCGTTCGGAGATGCTTTGAGGCCGAGGGCTGTAGGCGAGAGACGGCGTGGAGCCCCGCAGATGTGGCACCCGGGGGGAGAATGCAAGTGCTTACCAGGCCAGCGCGATCGTGACGAGGAGGATTGGAAATCCTAGGCGACGTTGGCTCGACAGACCCTACGGATCTCAGCAGAAGCCGGCGTTGCCCAGCCTTGTATACTGAGGATCACTGGAGAGGCGCTGTCGAGTTCGTGCTGCGACCAAGACCGCTGGACCCCCATGAGGACGATGCCGATGTTGAGCTGGAGACAGACGCTGTCCGTTGCCGCCCTGCTGCTGATCTGTGGCAGTCTTCGCGCACAGACCTGCGCAGCAGCGAGCCCGCTTTTCCCTAACCTGCATGTCCATTGCTTGGGTACTCCCGATGGCGTGGTGATTGGCGATCTGAACGGTGATGGCATTCTCGATGCTGCAGCAATCGCGCAGAAATCACCAATGGCGGATGATGATGTCTACATCGCCCTGGGAACTGGAGGGGGCCACTTCGCTCCCTCCGTTGGCCTTGGTCTGGATGCCCACGGCTTGGACCTGGAGCTCGCTGACCTCGACGGCGATGGTGTTCTCGACCTGATCGTGGCCCACTCTTCCGGCGACGAGATCCTCGTCTGTCTTGGGCAAGGCGACGGTGGTTTTGGTCCAGCGGTAGTGACGCCCACCACGGTCCAGCCGTGTACGGCCCTCCTGGCGGATCTGAATGGTGATGCTCTGCCCGACTTGGTGGTCACCGCCTTCCCGCTGTCTTCAGCCGGGTTCGGTTTTGACCCCGGGCGTCTCGAGATACGGCTCGGGCTGGGTGGCGGGCAGTTTGGGCCGCCGACGTTGCACTCCATCCCTTCTGGGGGACGTGGACAACGATGGTGACGTGGACATCGTGGCGGGCAGTAACAAGGCGGCTGCGGCCTTGCGTGACGGCCTTGCGTGACGGCCTTGCGTGACGGCCTTGCGTGACGGCCGTGAGTGATGGCCTCGATGAGCGGCCTGCCCTGACCGTGTCCCAGCTCTGATCGGCGTGGGATAGCTACCTCGGGGTTGTGGGGCGCAGCTGGCGATATGTCGTTCTCTAAACTGACGAGATTCCGCTATCGACGAAATGCCGCGAGTCTCGCTGATTGCTGTGAATGTCTTTAAGTCTCTATAATAAAAGCACTTAGATGCACGGCTGTGGTTTGGCACGGCCTTCGCAATGTCTCCGGCAGAGTCGCAAACCGCGGCTCACCACCTCCGGCCCTCAGCTGGCCGACTTCGGAGACAGACCTATGACCACCGCAACCCTTTCCCGCCTGACCCTCGTCGATCCCGCGACCGCCACCGGCCCGATCAAAGAGGTGCTCGATGGCGTGCAGGACAAGATGGGTGGCGTGCCCAACTTCATGCGGGCTTTGGCTCCGTCCCCAGCTGCACTGAAGGCCTTCTTGGAGCTCAGTGGCAAGCTGAGCCAGGGCACACTCGACCGCAAGATCGGCGAGCGGATTGCGCTGCTCACCGCCGAGACGAACGGCTGCCAGTACTGCGTGTCCGCTCACACCGAGCTGGCCGGGAACGCTGGTCTCGACAGCGATGAGATCTTGGCAGCACGGCGGGGCGAGTCGTCCGATGCCAAGGCTGCAGCTGCGGTGACCTTCACCAAGGCCGTCCTGGAGAACAAGGGCGACGTGACCACCGGCGAGATCACCGCCATCAAGGAGGCTGGCTTCAGCGACGGTGAGATCGCCGAGATCATCACCCACATCGGTCTCAACACGCTGACGAACTACATCGGCAAGATCGCGCAGCTCGACATCGACTGGCCCGAAGTGGCGCTGCTCGGTGCGAACGGCTGACCGCCGCCGGGAGTGGGGGGCGCTGGTGCGTCTCCTGCTCCCCATTCCCTGACAGCCACACGATCGCTGCCAGGACACCGGGCTACGACGCCTCGCCAGCAATCGAGCTGAGCCCCGAGCCCTGAAGCCCGCCCGCGAACCCATGCGCACTTGTTGGAGCCTAGCCATGTCTCGCCGCTACACCGAGATCGTCTTCACACCTACCGTCGTCGCCGCCCAAGAGCGAGGGGGGACCCGCAGCCAAGCCAGCCGCATGGAACAAATGGAGATCGACGATCTGCACCTGGGCGAAGGAGAAGCGCGGTTCCTTGCCGCACGGGATTCGTTCTACATGGCTAGCATTTCTGAAAGCGGTTGGCCCTACTTGCAACACCGCGGCGGTCCCCGGGGCTTCTTGCACGTGATCGACGAAAGCACCCTGGCCTTCGCCGACTTCGTGGGCAACCGGCAGCTCATCTCCACGGGCAACTTCGATCACGATGATCGCGTGTCGCTCTTCTTCATGGACTACCCGGGCCGCCAGCGCTTGAAGGTCATGGCCCACGGCAGAGTCCTCTCCCCAGCAGACGATCCGGCTCTCGCGGCACAACTCGAAGACACCAACTACCGAGCCCGCATCGAGCGTCTCTTCGTCTTCAAGGTGGAGGCCTTCGACTGGAACTGCCCCCAACACATCACGCCTCGTTTCACCGCGGCCGAGCTCGAAGAGCACGACATAGGAGGTACGTTTTGACACCTAGCAACGAGACACCACGCCCTTGGCGAACTCAAGGGCCGAGGGTCTACGAACTCGCCGCCATTCTCATCGCCGCGGTCATAGCTTTGGGCCAGCGAGACGAACAGATCACTTCACAACCCGCCCCTACGAAAGGACGTGCCATGAGTACATCAGCCGGAGCAGTGCAGCTCACCGCCGAAGCGTTTGACACTCTCGTTGCCCCGGGCCAAGGGCCGGTCATCGTGGACTTCTGGGCAGAATGGTGCCCGCCGTGCCGCGCCATCGCGCCCACTATCGAGGCTCTCGCCGACGATTTCGAGGGCCGAGTCACGGTGGCCAAGCTCGACATCGACGCCCACTCAGAAGTCGCTGAACGTCTGGGCGTCGCCTCGATCCCCACGTTGATCTTGTTCGACGATGGCGTCGAGGTAGAGCGGCTCGTCGGCGGCGGCTCGAAGGCTGAGTTGACCGAGCGTCTGAACGCCCAGCTGGCAGCCCGGAGCACCCCATGACCTTGCTGCGAGGTTTCGCCGAGCAGCGCAGAAGCCGATCGCCAAGCCTGTGAGTCGCAGTGACGGCTCACGGGTGTGGCGGTTTTCGTGAGTATCGCAAGAAGAAGATGACGGTTTCGTCTTTCGCAATGCTCCTCTGGGTCGGTATTCATTGCGTGTGGAGATTCTCTTTATTATTATGTAAAACCCACGAAATACTGCCCCGAGGCCCCCATACATGACCGAATTCGTCTTTCGTTTTCGCAACAAGCTGGCTGCTTTGCCGATGATCTACGTCATTCTCTCAACCCGTTGGGAATGGGAGAACGTCTGGGGGGTGTGGCTGCTCGCAGGGCTGCTCACGGGGAGCGGCATACTCGTGCGGCTTTGGTCCAATCAACACTGCAACTACAACCGCCGGGCTCAGAATATCCTGGCTCACACGGGCCCCTACGCCCTGGGGCGCAACCCGCTCTACGTGGGCAACGCCCTGGCGATCCTCGGCGCCATCGCCGCCTCCGGGTTGATCTGGATGATCCCCATCACCTTGGTGTGGATGATCTTGATCTTCAACGTGGTCGTCCGCCGCGAAGAGCCCAAGATGCTCGCCAAGTACGGCGAGCTCTACGCCGATTACTGCAAGAGAGTGCCCCGCTGGCTGCCGAGCCTGGCCACCCTATTGCCCACCAAAGACGGCCGCCGCGTGCTGTTCCGCGACATGTCCATCGCACTGATCTTGCTGCCCTTCGTGGCCAAGCAGCTGAAGTGGTTCGGTCTCTGGTCATAGAAGCTGAGAGGGAAGTCACCTCGGCTTAGGTTTGGCTGCACCACCTGTTCCAGCACAACAACGACTCGCCCGTGACCATGGTCATTGGCGAGTCGTTGTCATGTTCTACCCCAAGAACGGTGCTGCCGTGGCTTACGGGGCGTACTCGTTCACGACCTCGATGAAGCCGGCGTTCAGACCTTGTACGCCGGCGAGAATCAGCTTGCGAGTTGCGGGCCAGTCGAGCTCGAGGGCTTGGTCCGATGACGAGCTGGCCGCGCTGTAGAGGCCGGCGAAGCCTGAAGCCATGCCGCCGCTCGAGTCTTCGCTCGTGGTGACCATGGCGCCGAAGCCGTCGCCCATGTTGGCCGAGCCGTTGGCAGCTCCTCCCATAGAGTGTTTGGCCGTCGAAGATGTTGTAGGCCACGGAGATGGTCATGTTGGTGTCGGCGGACACCTCTGCCGTCCCGCCGCCTAAGTCGTTGTTGTCCCGCCCGCTGGACTCCATGTCCAAGAAGTTCACGTTGAAGACTGGGTAGATCACGATGGCCTTGTTGCCCTTCGAGACCCACTGCAAGGCCTTGTGGTTGTTCTGATCGAAGACGGGGCCCACGAGGTGGCCGGTGATGTGTTTCCCGTTGGTCCACCACAGGGGCTGGCCGCTAGCGGAGACCGCCACAGCTCCCTTGGGCGCGCCGATGCCCGCAGTCTGCAAGTAGAAGCCGTGCTCGTCGCCTTGGACGAAGTCGAGACCGCTGTAGCCGGGGGGCGAGCGCATCTCATCCAGTGAGAGCACTTCGCGACCGGACGCTTTGAGTTGCGCGATGAAGTTGGCGTAGGCTGCGTCCACCAAGGCGGTCATGCGCTTCGCGCCGAGGTTGGTCACGCGCACTTCCATAGAGGCACGGGCGCCGCTGGATTGTCCGCACTCCCAGAGTGCTGCCACCGGAAACTGAGGCCGAGGCCTTGTCTTCGGTCTGCAGCACCATGAAGAAGCCGGGCACCGCCACCCGGTTACTTGCTTCGAGCGCGTCGTCTACGTCAGTGCGCCAAGGGACCTCAACCTCTTGCTGCTCGGCCACGGGAGCTGCTTTTGCAACAGCGGCCGGAGCGAAGGATACCGGAAGGCTGGCGTGCTGCTCCGGGGGAGTGAAGCTGAGAATACAGCCGGGCAAGCCAAGCAGCGAAAGGGCCAGGAGTTAGAGAGAAAGAGACGACATGGAATGCTCCAGAAGCGGCGCCAGTGGCCGAGAACTAGGGGAGTACAGGGGGTTTGGTTCTCAAATCGCCCCTCTCGGCAATTCACGATCTCTGGGTGAAGTGCTGCTGGGCAGATCTGCCTCGATTTGCCCTTCGCCCAGACCGGGCTAGCCTCCTGTCGGGCACGGTATTCGTGCTCCCGTCCTCCCAGCCTGAGATTCACCTCAATGCTTCGGCTTCGTTCCACGATCGCCAGTGTGCTGACATTCACCGCCCTGGCCACCGCTAGCTCCAGCGCCACGGGACAAATCACCATTGCCACGGATCAGCCTTCTTATGAGGTCAACCAGCTGACCACCTTCACTGTGGATGGTCCTGTGGGCACGCCGATCTATCTGCTGGTCGACCTCGCTCCTGGGCCGGTCACCGTGCCGAGCCTTGGCACCTTCGGGGTGGGCTTCTCCAGCCAGTTCTTCATGATCCCCTTGGGGCAAATTCCCCCGTCCGGGACGATCTCTTTGCCGGAGAAGTTGTTCTGCCGCACCGCTGACACTTACGGCGACGAGTTCTACTTGCAGGCCGTGGGCGTGGTGAACGGCGAGAAGGTGCTCTCGAACCCGCACCACTTTGCCCACATGCCCGGAGACTGCGACGGCATTTACGACCCCGCTGTTTTGGGCTTGGGCTTTGAGCTGACCTTCGAAGACGCACCGTCCCGCGGCAATCTGCACATCGACTGCTACAAGTCAGTGGAGCAGAACGACCTCTTCGGCATGCTCGACTTGCCGCTCGACTTAGTCACCCAGGGATCGGGCATCCTCACGCCGGTGCTTTCGAACGCCAACGGTTCTGTGGTGGTGCAATGGTCCGAATGGGTCGACGGCGACTGACCTTCATTAAGAGTGTTTCCTTGATCCTCCGCCTACGTCGACTCGTGCGAGTCGCCGTAGGCGGCTTCTGTTGAGAGCCGCTCGTCGTTCACCGCTCCACCGATCGTGAAGTGGTAGAGACTCTGAAAGCTCTGGTCTTGCAGCCCAAAGTCTCGGTGAACCGGGTTGTCGAAGAAGCAGCCGATGCCCGTGCCCCGTAGGCCGATCGCTTCGGCTTCGAGGTAGAGCACTTGACCGATCATGCCCGTCTCCCAGAACAGCATGGGATAGAGGGCGGCGCCGTAGCGCTGGAGCGGTTTATCGAACTGGGCCAGCATGCCCAGGCTGAACACGCTATCCCCGGCGATCTCTTGGCCGCAGCTCACGCCTGTTGCTTGGCGGGTGACGTTGTCTTCGTTGAGTGCATAGAGGGGCAGTGAGTCGGGGCAGCCCTCCGGGCGTGTCCACGAGAAGCTGCTGTCCATGGAGGCGCGCAGGGCGTCGAGCTGGCTGGGCTCGCGCACTAAGGCGTAGCGCCCTGGGGGAAGCTCGGCGACCCGGTGAACGTAGAGGCCGAGGTGCACGAAAGTGGGCCAGGTTTGGGCGTCCCAGGGCACAGCGCTCCGTAGGGGCAGCAGGCGAGACAGCAGCTCGTAGAACCCGTCGCGGGTCATGCCAGTGGTACCGTTGAATGCGGTGGCCGACCGTCGTTGGCGCAGGATCGTGCTGGCGTTGGGCACGTCTGCGGAGCTATCCAGGGGGAGCGGCTGGCTGGGGCTGGCCTGGGGCGCGGCGATGGTGGGGCTGTGGAGGGTGCGCGTGCAGGCCGACCCGACTTCTGCGATGACGGGCCAGTGCGCATGGCTGGGACTGAGGGTGTTGGCCCGGCCGAACCAACTGGCCTGGAGCAGTTGCCGCACCGCTTGGGCGCTTGGCTTCCAGGCACTGATGTCGCTCGCGGTTTCGGCTTGCGCAGGGTTCGTGAGCACGACCGCGAGCAGGTCGGGATGCTCCGGTTCTTCGCTGTCGAACTCTGCTGCGCGGTCGAGGCCCAGCAGCGCGGCCTGGGTCGGGTGAGGCACGTTTGGCAAGACTTGCAACGTCCAGCCTTGCAGGGCGGCTGCGTAGCGCAGGGCGGCTAGAGCATGTCCCACATCGTGTTGGCAGTAGCGGTATGCGCGCTCGCCGTACTTCCAGCTTTCGCGCCAGGGCACTGAGCTGAGCCCCACGATGAAGCTGTCGCTCGGCAAGCCCGCAATCAACTGGGACCAGCCGCTGTCATCGAAGCGCGCCCGCCGTTCGAGGCCGTGCTCTTTCGGCGCGTAATGAAAGAGGCCAGGTGTGCCGCAGCTCTCTGTCCCCGACGTTGGGTCGAGACCGGTAAGTCCGGGCAGGAAAACGTAGCCTTCAGTGGGGTGCAGGTTGCCGCTGGACGGATTGACGCGCAGGGGCCAGCGAGAGCCTTCAAAACTCTTCCAGGCGGAGAGCGCCAAGCTGTGATAGAGCAGGGCTGAGACGGAGGCCAAGTCGAAGGGCTGAGCGGCCACGGCCCCTGGGTGGTAGAGCTCTTCGTAGGTGGCCGTTGGCTGGCCCGTCGGCTGTTCAAGCAAGGTCAGCGGAGCGGAGGCATAGCGCCGAAAGGGATCGGGCTGATTGCTCCAATCGAGATACCCAGGGGACCGGGCCGGCCGGGCATAGTCGTGCTTGGTACGTTCGTGATAGGACAGCGCTGCGGCAAGGTGAACGGCAGCTGCGTCGTGGTCGTCGGTGTGCATGTCATGTCCTACCATAGGCCGCTTCATTCAAGCCCATCAACTGAGTCTCCGAGCCATGATGTTCTCGTCGGGTTCAAGGTCGAGATGGCCTGGGGCACCCGCATCGACTCGCAGGAAGTTCAGTCGTTCGAGCAATCGCCGGGAGCGATGGTTGTCCTGCTTGAAGACGGCTTCGGGGTGGGTGACGGCGTACTCCCTGTGCAGCTCGGCGAGCATGGCTGCCACAGCGCGGCTGGCATAGCCCTTGCCCCACCAGGTGCTGCCTAGCATGTAAGCGATCTGCGCGCGCCCGTCCCTGCGCACGGTGGCTTGGACGAAACCGATCAACTCGCCTCCCGCCTCGCGCAGCACCCAGTTCAACCAGTGCTGCTGACCGTCTCCGGAGCGTCGGGTCTCTAGTTGTCGAAAGCGCTCCGCAAGCCATGGGATGGATGGGGGAGGTTCACTCTCAAACTCGTAAAGCGCAGGGTCACTGAGCACCACGAACATGGCCTCTGCGTGGGCTGCGGTCTGGGGCTCAAGAGTCAGACCTACGGATGGGATGGCATTCATGGGATGAGAGCGTAGCTTCCTGTGCGCTCGTCTTGGCCGTCGAGGATGTTGCCGTCAACGTTGTTTTTGTGTGGCCGCCGTGGCCAACGACGAGCGGATGCAGGTCCGTGGGGGTCAACGTGCAGAGTTCGTGTTGTGAGACCTTGCTGCAGCCAAGGAGTGACGGCCCGTTGCTTGGCTGAACAAACTTCGGACAGACTCTCGCCACTCAGGCGCCGCAGCACCCTGGGCCAAGGCGGGGCAGAATCAGCGCATGTTGAAATTGCTCGCAGGCGTCGTCGTGGTTGGTGTGTGCACCAGCCTTCTTGTTCCCGCCCTGATGGCTCAGTCTGCTCAGGCAGAGCTTTCCACACCGGTCGTCGTGATTCCCATGGACCACAGCAGTGGCCACGTGGTGGTGGACGTCTACATCGGTGACAAGGGGCCGTACCTGTTTCAGGTGGACACCTACGCGAGCATTGACGCTTGCCTCGATGACGACGTGGCCAGAGAACTCGGGTTTCCCGTGGTGGGCACAACGCTGAATAGCGATGGACACAACACCACTACTCGAAACTTGGTGTCGATCCCTGAGCTGCGTTTGGGCGGCGCGACCTTCAAAGATGCGCGCACCCTGGTAGACGACTACGGCTGGATCGGCGAGCGCAACGGTCGCTCGGTGGATGGTTTGCTGGGGTTCACGTTGTTCCGCGAGCTGATGCTGACTTTCGATTACCCCAACTCGCAGCTCGTGCTGAGTCACGAGATCATGAGCGCTGAGGCGACTCATTCGATTCCGTTTCGCACGCCAAGCGGTTCGCCAGACATCGAGATCTCGATGGGGGACACGACGCTTGAGTTTGGCATCGACACGGGTTTAGGGGGTGCGCTGTCGCTACACAAGGAAGATGCGGACGTCTTGCCCTTGGCGGGAGAGCTCAAGGTGATTGGCCAGGCGCGAACTGTCTACTCGACCTTCGATATCTACGGAGGCGAACTGGAGCAATCGGCGACCTTGGCGGGGCATAGCCTGGAGGATCTTTCGGTGACTTTTACTGAGGGGGCTGGGCGGCGTCTGCTGGGTCACGAGGTGCTCAAGCACTTCGCCGTGTCCTTCGATCAGCGTAGCCAGCGAGTGCAGTTCGCCCGTGAGTTGCGGCCAGAACCCTAGCAGGGGGTGCGTAACGTGCGGTGATGACGAGTGCTCGGCGGGAGACACTTTACGCACACGCTGCTAGCAGGCGCTGTTCGATTTTGCTGAGTCCTGCTGTGCTCGGGAGTACTGTAGGGGGGTGCTATGACAAACTCCCAACGATCGCACCACGAGACTCCCTTTCACGCGCCCCTCGATGCGCGAGCGCTTCTTGAGCACGAAAGCTGGATCCGCCGTTTAGCCCGAGGGCTCGTGCGAGATGCTCACGATGTGGACGACGTGGTCCAACAGACTTGGCTCAACGCCTTGCTTTGGCCGCCGCAGCGGGGCGGAGATTTGCGGGGCTGGTTGGCCACGGTGCTGCGCAACGTGGTGCGACAGCGTCATAGGGGCGAGGCTCGGGCGCGGCGGCGCGATGAAGCAGGTGCCCGCCCCGAGGCAGACGAGAAGAGCATGGATGTCTCGGAGCGTCTGGAGTGGCAGCGCAAACTGGCGGACACCGTGCTCAGCTTGCGCCCACTGGACCGGGAAATCTTGGTGCTGCGCTACTACGACGACATGGGCCCCAGAGAGCTGGCTGCGCACTTGGGCGTGCCCTTACGCACAGTGAAAAGCCGCCTAGCCCGGGCAAAAGAACGGCTACGAAAACGATTGGAAGAGAGCTGGAAGAGGGCCACGAACGGGGACGACTGGCGTACGTCCCTGTGCCTGCTGGCCTTTGCGACGACGGTCGCGCCTCGACTCGCCATGGTGGGGGGAGGGCGAGGAGTGGGGTTGTCTCGCTGGTTTGTGACGGGCACGGCGGCAGTGATGGCGGTGGGCGGGCTGGTGGTGTTTTGGCTTTCGACGGGAGGAAGCGATCCGTCCCGCCCCGTGGGGCAAACGGAGCTGCCAGAGGTGGCTTCGAAGTCGGAGAATCTGGTGCCTGCCTACGTGGCGCCAGCGAGGCAACCCGTTGTGCGGTCTGCGGGGTCTGCGCTGAGATTTGCTGGCCCCGTGGTGTCTCCACCGCCGTCTCAAAGTTCTGCGCTGGTCGAACCGCTGGCTCCAGTACCCCTGTCCGTTGCCACGGCGCAGAATATCCTTGGGACGATTGTGGTCAAAGTGAGCTACTCCGGGCCGGCACCGCAGCAGCTCGAACTCGATCACTCAGAAGACCCTGTCTGTCGTCCCCATCATGGGCAGGATGGGCAGGCGGTCTCGGCGCCCGAGTTCAGGGTGAGTGCCGAGGGCCTGCTGGCTGAGGTCATGGTCAACCTGACGGGTGTGCCTGGGGCTCAGGGCGGAGGGCAGACGGAGGCTGTGCTCTTGGACCAGCAGGGGTGCGTTTATGAGCCCCGAGTGTTCGCGGTGATGGAGGGACAGCCGATCAAATTGCTGAACAGCGATGACACTCTGCACAACGTTCACGCCATGCCCCAGAAGAACAAGAAGTTCAACTTGGCGCTGCCCACCCAGGGGATGCAGGTGCTGAAATCTTTTCGAGTCGCCGAGCGAGAGATCGCCATTCAGTGCGATGTGCACCCCTGGATGGCGTCCACATGCTTCGTCTTCAACCACGGCTACTTCGGTGTGAGTGATGATCGGGGTGAGGTCACCATGCCTACCGGCGAGTTGAGCGATGGCACCTACAAGGTCGAGCTGTGGCACCCGGTCTTGGGCTCCGCCTTCACCACGGTGGATGTGCTCGGGGGCGTGGGAGAGCTGAGCTACCAGTTCAGCAAGACGCTAGCTCGCTGAGCTGTCGGGCAGAGCGAGGCCTGCTGAATGGGCTCTCCCGCCGGTGCAGGAGGTATGCTGCCCCGGTCGGCATGTCGCTGACAAACGACTTCGAGCAGTGGGCTCCTAGGATTCGTTCCGTCTCTCGTCGAACACGCTGTTGACCCTGTCTGGGTTCGACGCTCTTGGTTCGCAGGAGTCTGTGTTGATTTCGTTCGTTTTTGCCGCTGCCTTGGCGTTGAGCAGTGTCAGCGCTCAACTGTCTGGGGCTGAGCTCTCAGAGACCCCGGCGGTGCAAGATGGCACCGTCGCCGAAGAAACTGGGCCCTTCTCTTTCGTCCTCGACGACGCCTTTCATGGGGACGGCTTGACCATTCCCACGGCCAGTCGTATGGGCGGTTACGGGGCTTTCGACGTGGCCGCTGCGGATATGGACCTGGATGGGGACGTGGACGTCTTCATCAACTGGCACCTTGGCGGTCTCGAATTGTGCGAGAACACCGGCGCTGGCTTCCAGGTGCTGAACGTTCCCGAGGCGGATGTGTCCGGCCTTGGAGAGCAGCCTGGCGTGCCCTCTCTCTACGCTCGGCGCGGAGCGACGCTGGACGCCCTCGGCGAGCTGCCCCCGGGCATTCACGTCTGGCATGAGAACGCGCTGGTGTGGTCTCTTTGCCTCGTGCCTCCGCCGGAGGGTCCTGCGACAGCTTTGGTCTTGCGTAGCAACGAGAGTTTTGCCGAGGTCGAAGGTCTACGACAGGGCGAGTCGCTTCATGCTGATCGGCAGGGCTTACGGCTGACGCTTGTTCCCGGGGGCCCAGCACGCTTACTGCACTTGGCGAACGGCTTTCCCAGCGCGGATCTCCGCTTGAGACAGGACGAGTCAGCCGCAGTGCTTTGGCCCTATCACGTGGGGCGCACGCCCACGCGGTTTGACACAGCCCGCGTTCAGCTGCGCAAACCCGATCCACACGGCATCGCTTGGGTGCAGGCATTCGGCTCTGCAGAACCCGAGTTGATCATCACTCGGGGCGGCAACCGGGGCACTCTCAGCGAGCCCGACCCGCCCAAGTCCAATCGTGTCTTTGTGTACCGGGGCGACGGTGTGGTCTACGAGCAGCTCGACCCGCTCTTGGCGCCCCGCGACCATTCTCGGGGACGCAGCGTGGAGTGGGTCGACGTGAACAACGATGGCAGCAACGAGCTGTCCATCGGAAACAAGACGTCACCGAACGCCCTCTGGTTTCTCGATGAGCCAGCCGAGTCGTCTGCCTCTGGCCCGGTGTTTGTCGATCGCGCTGCGCAAGTGGGTCTCGACCATCAGCTAGGAGATGCCTCGGCGTGGTTCGACGTAAACGGTGATGGGCTTCAAGATCAACTCGTGCTGCATCGCCACATCCTGAGGTTCTGGCTCAACCGCGGTGACGCAGGCTTTGAGATGTCGCCGGGGTTGTCTTACGGCCTTGATCTCGGAGGCTCTTTCGAAGAGCGCTCCACCGGCTTCGACAAGACCAGTCTCTCGGTCTTCGACATCGACGGAGACGGCGCGCTCGATGTGTGGCTGAGCAGCCTTGGGGCCCAGGGCTTCCACAAGGTCTTCCGTCGTGAGGGCGCGGGCTTTCTCGATGTGACCGAAGCTCTTGGCTTGTCAGAGCTCACTGGGACTGGGAGCACGACGCGTCTGGACGTGGATGACGACGGTTTCATAGACGTCCTGGCCCTGGGGCGCCAAGCCCTGCTGCTCTGGAACCGGGGTGGGGAGCTGTTTGACGTTGTGCCGTTGTCTGAAGTGGCCCCCGGAGTCTCGGGAGACGGGTCCCGAGAGGGGCTGATCTCCGCAGCCACGGCCGCAGACATCGATGGAGACCAGCGCACAGACCTCGTCCTCGTCGGCCAGTCGAGGCAGATCGCCTACAACCGTACAGCCAATCAGAATCGCAGCTTGATCGTGCATTTGGCTGACGGTGGTTTTGAGCCCGTGGGAGCCTTGGTCCGCGTGCACACGGATGACGGGCGAGCCTCTGTGCAGCGCTACGGTTCAGCGTCCAAATCGTTCGTTTCTCAGACCCTGCCGCCGCTGCACTTTGGCGTCGCTGCTGAGACGGTCATCACTGCGCTAGAAGTGCTTTGGCCTGGGGACACGGTTTGGACCGCTTGCGAGCTGCCTACTACTGCAGTCCTGCAGCTCACTCGCCGTTGACCGGCCCTGGGAGCGGCCATATCCTCGACGCCATGACAGCCCTTGCTCGACGTGTTGCCCTTTCTCTGGTCGCCCTGGCCCTGCTGCAGTGCAGCCCCGCGCCGGAGCCACTGCCCGTGACTCCACCGCCCAGTGTGGTTGTGGTCAGCCTCGACACGTTGCGAGCCGATCACCTGGGGTGCTATGGCTACCACCGCGACACGTCCCCCAACATCGATGCCTTTGCCAAGGACGGGATTCTCTTCGAGCGGGCCTACGCGCCCATGTCGACCACCCTGCCTAGCCACATCTCGCTGTTTACGTCGCTGAACCCGTTGCAACACGGGGTGCTTAGAAACTTCCAGTATCTCAAGACGGCGCTGTCCACCTCAGACGACCTGCGCACCGCAGCGCAGATGTTCGCGGGGGAGGGCTACCAGACCGGGGGCTTCGTCAGTTGTGCGCCGCTCATGAGTCACTCGGGGATCGCCGTGGGTTTCGATGCCTACGACGAACCGACCGGCTCACTGAGGCCCGCGCAAAAAACGATCGATGGGGCGCTGCAGTGGCTCAAGAGCACCGACGACCGGCCGCTGTTTCTCTGGGTACACCTCTTCGATCCCCACCAGCCTTACCGTCCACCGGAAGAGTTCGTGGATAGCTTCTCCACCGACGAAGGGCTGTTGCGTTTCCTTAAGGCCCGCAATGTGAAGCCCACAGAGACTGTGCTGACCAACAACAACGATTACGACGGCTCGATCCTCTACCTCGACAGCCAACTGGAACGGCTGTTCGACGAGCTGAAGGCTCGGGGGCTCTACGACAGCAGTGCCATCGTGCTCGTTGGTGATCACGGAGAAGGTCTGGGCCAGCATGGCTGGATGGATCACGGGCCAATCTACGACGAAGATCTCCATGTACCGCTGATCCTGAAGTTGCCTGCAGACGAGGGGCGCGTGGGGGAACGCAACCCAGCCCTCGCTGCGATGATCGACGTGCTGCCGACTTTGGTCGAGACTCTGCAACTCCCGTTCAAGCCAACCGATCAGGAGCAGTTCTCGGGAATCAACCTCTTGGGTGACGGCCCGGAGCGTCGCTACGTTTTCTCGCAGAGAGTCGTGCGTAAGCGTCGCTGGGATGACGGCCTGAAGTTCTCGCTCACGGGCCGACGCTGGAAGTACTACCACCTCACCGAAGGGAACGACCAGCTCTTTGACTTACGGGATGATCCGGCAGAAAGCCGCAACGTCATCGAGCAACAGCCAGTGGTGGCCGAAAAGATGAGCCGCACGCTGCTAGAGACCATCCAGGATTCTGAGCAGTTAGGGCGTGGCCTGGGCGAAGAGTCGGCCCTGCCCCCAGAGGTGGTCGAAGCCCTAGAGAGCCTCGGTTACGTCCGCTAGTTACTCGGCTGAATGATGAAGTCGTCGTGAACCTCGGTCACCGGGTTGCTGCCCATGAGCTGCACCGCTTGGTGCAGCTCGAGCAGGTGGCTGCGATCCAGTTGAATCAGTCGCTCGTTGGGCTGCTCCGAGGTGCCGTAGGGGTAGGCCACACCGGGCACGGCTGTCATCTCGACGTGTGTGCCCATGACCCAGGTGACGGGCTTGTCGGCAGTGAAATCGACGAGCCGTTGGATACTGTTCTTGTAGGTCACGAAATTACCCTGGCTCACGGCTCCATTGATGAACAGGAAGCCCGGGTAGAGGGTGTCGCCTGTGACCAGTATCGCGGTCTCGCGATCGTAGACCGCGATGTGCGAACTGTGGTGCCCGGGGATGGCCACGATGTCGAGCACTCGTCCGCCGAGGTCGTAAGTCACTTGGTCGTTGGGCCAGTCGTTGAAGCCGTAGAAGTTGATCACCGCATTTGTTGAGGTGCCGACCACGGTGGTGTTCGGCAAGGTCATCAGCGGGGCATCCCCGGCGATGTGGTCCCCGTGAGAGTGGGTATGGCCGACCACAAGCTCGATGGACGTTTTGCCCGCAGCCACAAGCCAATCGTTGATCACGTCATCGACCACCTCTGCGATGGGGATGTTGCCGGCGCCCGAGTCGAGCATCAGCACCTTGTCCTCGCCAAAGAACAGGTAGAGGAACGGACCTTCGAAATTGGTGCACATGGATTGGCGCAGAATGAAGGTGTCGGCGTTGTACATCTCGACTTGCACTTTTGGGTCGCCGCCACAGTCTGTGCCGCTGATCCAGTTCGCCGGGAAGCTGCCGCTCACGGGCGGGTTGGGAGTGGCACCCAAGATGGCGTTACTTGCGGCGAAGCCCGCAGGCCCGGCAGGGTCGATGACCCAATCCTGAAAATAAGCAACGGTGCCCGGGAGCAGGCCGCTCGGCCACTGGGCCACGAGATCGAGGTTGCCTGCGCTGTCGGTGTTCTGCACCAAGAGGAAGTCGGGGCTGGGGACCAGCACGCCTCCCTTGAAGGGTACGGAGATGTTGGTCAGTCCCATGACCACGAAGACGGGCGCGTTCTCGAGGGCGTTGGTGAGCGAGAGTGTGGCCAGAGTGTTGCCCGCCAGCGAGCCCGTGCCTTCGAGGAGTGGTGCCCCGTGTGTGCCAGAGAGGGCGTCGCCCAAGTCCGTCCATGGATCGCAGCAAATGCCACCGGTGCCAGCTTGCGTGGGCGCAGGGGCCAGGAACAAGGCGAGTGACGTCAGGGCACTTAGGACTGTGGTGCGCATGGAGGGGGCTCCGTCAAGGTGGATGAGTTGGTAGTGGAGGTGTCAGTCGAGGAGGGCCGCAGTGCCCGGGCGGACGGTACCACAGGCCCACGAAATCGGGTTCTCGAGTGGGCGAGCTGGCAGTGTCGTGGGAACACCGAAAGAGTGCTCACGGGATCGCTCAGACCCTGCGGGGTGATTCTTTCTGAGAGTCTCCTCCCGCTGGGTTCGGTCGGTAGAATCGCTGCCCATGCTGCGCAACCTCATTGTCCGTGGCGCGCGGGAGCACAACCTGCGTGCGTGCAATCTCTCGCTGCCCTTGGGGCAGTGGATTGCTGTGGTGGGTCCGTCGGGCTCGGGCAAGACGTCGCTGGTCTTCGACACCATCGTCCGAGAGGGGCAGCGGCGTTTTCTGGGTGCGTTGTCCGCGCGGGCGAGACACTTCTACGGCAAGCTGGGTTGGGCCGATGTGGACGCCGTCAGCGGCTTGCCAGCGACCATTGCCGTGGGTCAGCACACAGCCACAGAGAATGTGCGTTCCACGGTGGGGACGCTCAGCGGTGGGCTGGACCTCTTGCGGTTGTTGTATGCGCGCTGCGCCATCGACCCGGAGGGAGTGCCCCTGACCCGCAGCCACTTCAGCTTCAATCAGACGGACGGCGCCTGCGAGTCGTGCCAGGGCGTGGGCATCGAAGATCAGGTGGACCCTGAGCTCCTCGTAGAAGACCCGGGGCGCAGCATTCGCGGCGGCGCCCTGCGTCCTACGCTGAAGAACGGCTACACGGTTTACAGCCAAGTGACCGTCGAGGTGCTGAACGACATTTGCCAGGTTCACGGATTCACCGTAGACACGCCCTGGCAAGAGCTGAGCGCGGCACAGCAGCAGGTGATTTTCTACGGCACCAAGGCGCTGAAAGTACCCTTCGGGAAGCACAGCATCGCCTCGCGTATGCGTTGGGAGGGCATCACCGCTCGGCCTCGGGAGGAGGGTTACTACCCTGGTTTGATCCCTGTGATTGCTGAGACGCTGAAGCGCAATCGCAATCCCAACGTGCTGCGTTTTGTGCGCTCGATCCCGTGTCAAACGTGCGCGGGGTCACGGCTTGGGCGCCCCGGGCGCGAGGCGTTGTTAGGGCGCTGGAGCTTGCCGGCATTACTTGCGGAACCCGCCGCTGCCTTGCGAGCCGCGCTGGATGAGCTGCCGCACTCTGACGTGCTCAGCGCTCTCCGCCCGTCTCTCGAACAGCGTCTCACGCGCATGGAGCAGCTGGGGCTGGGACACCTGAGCCTTGACCGCAGCAGCCCGTCGTTGTCGGGCGGCGAAGCCCAGCGTCTGCGCCTAGCAGCCCAGCTGACCGCCGGGCTCGGTCGCCAGCTCATTGCTCTGGACGAGCCGACCCTCGGGCTCCATCCCAGTGGGCAGCAGGGCATGAGCGCAGTGCTGGACGAGCTCCGTGACTTGGGCAACACGCTCCTCGTGGTCGAGCACGACCCGGACATGGTGCGGCGGGCCGATCACTTGGTACGCCTGGGGCCTGGGGCAGGCTCGCAAGGTGGCCAGGTGATAGAGAGCTCAGCCCTCGCAGCAGACGGCAGCAGTCCCTTGGGAGTGGCCCCGGAACGGAAGGCTGCACCACGGCAGGGGCGCGG
>JBLIMM010000014.1:0-26406 GCA_047638635.1 Pseudohongiellaceae bacterium
CCTCCCCCCTCGGGCGCCGGGGGGGGGGCGCCGCCCCCCACCTCCCCGGCAGCCACCGCTCCATGGCCAGCAACGCTCTCAGCCAGGGAGGCACCGGCTGCAGTCACGGCGGCGGCCAGCACCGTGGCTGGCCCCGCCCAGACCACCAACCCCACGGACAACAGGGCCAGCCGAGAGCCCCTCAACAAGCTCTCAGCGACTCCAGGCGCAGGGCTCCTTCGTTGGGGGACATGAAACTCACTCAGGGTTGTGGGGCTGCTCATCATGGATCTCCGATCTGGTGGTCTCCCCGATCCACTGAAGACAGACTTCAGGCGGGGTGACCATTCCGACGGCTTTGCTCCCAGCCCGTTACCAGCTAGCCTGCGCGGTTCTCCAGCTGTCGCTGAACATTCCGCTTATTGCCCTGAGGCACTGTCATGAGCACCGCCCAGCACGACTCGTCCCGTGGAAGCGTGGGCGCCAACTTGCTCTCCGGGCTCACCCTCATAGCAGCCCTGGCGGTGCTGCTCTACGTCATGTGGAGCCGGGGCGACCTGCCCCTGGCCAACGCCGAGCTCCGAGCCATCACTGCACGGGGCGACCTGGCCGCCGACGAACTCAACACCATCGAGATCTTCGAAGCGAACACACGCTCCACTGTCTTCGTCAGGGTTCGCAGCACCCGCTACCCAGCAGACGCCCCGCCGATCAGTACCGGAACAGGCATTTTGTGGGATAAATCGGGACATGTGGTGACGAACTACCACGTGGTCGAACCGGGCGATCGCTTCGAGGTTCAGCTCTGGGACGGATCGCCCTATGAGGCCGTGGCGGTGGGCCAGGCTCCCCACAAAGATCTGGCAGTCCTGCGCATCAACGTGCCGCCTCAGAAGCTCGAACCGATCATGCTCGGCACCAGCCACGACCTGCGAGTGGGCCAAAAGGTCTACGTCATCGGCAATCCCTTCGGTTTCGACCACACCCTGACGACGGGGGTGGTCTCGGCGCTCAATCGCACCATGCGCTCCCCCACGGACCACCTGATTCGTGGGGCCATTCAGACCGACGCGGCGATCAATCTCGGCAACTCGGGAGGGCCCCTGCTCGACAGCGCCGGGCGGCTGATCGGCGTGAACACGCAGATTTTCAGCACCGTGGGCGCTAGCGGCCTCGCACAGGCCCAATCTGCGGGCATCGGCTTCGCCATCCCCGTGGACGATGTCCGCGATGCGGTGCCTCAGCTGATCTCCTCAGGCAAGGTGACACGGCCGGGCCTGGGTGTCGGGCTGCTGGATATCCCGGGCATCGAAGGGGTCATCGTGCGCACGGTGGTCCCTGATTCTGCGGCCGACCAGGCGGGGCTCAGAGGGACACCCGACGCTGCTTTTCGATGGGTTCGCCGGCAAGACGGCCAGCTCGTAGAGCAGCTGCGCAGTCGAGAGGCCCTCGGGGACGTGATCGTGTCCATCGACGACACCGCCGTGCTCAGCCGTACCAACGCCATTGACGCGCTTTCCCAGTACGAAATCGGCGAAACAGCACTGCTGACGATCATCCGCGGAACATCGCGTCTGCAACTCAAAGTGACCCTGCAGGGCCTCTGATTCTGTGGCCCTCGCCAGCCCCACCGTGGCGTTTCTATGCCACCCCTCCAGGACGTCGCTGGAATGGCCGACAGGGCCTCTTGAAGCCGTTGCCTAGCTGTGACGTGTCGATGGCCCACCTTGCAGGCCTGCAACGAACCGGCAACATAATAAGCGTCCCCCCAGTCGTGGAAGTCGCCATGATTCAAATGCTGCCCCTCTCCAGAGCGCGTTTCGTCGGTGCCCTTGTGGCCCTCGTCGTCCTCGCGCCAGCGTCCACCCCAGTCTTCGCTCAGGGGGGCACACCCCAGCTAGCCGAGCTGGCTCCTTCCAGCTCCTACTCGCTGCTGCAGCTTCGCAACGACCCGTCGATGCAGTTCGCCTACGACGCCAATGCGAAGTTCATGGCAGCAGTCCAAGACGCTCGCCTTCACGAGCTGCTCGTCGACGCCATCGACATTGCCAGAGCACAAGGCGGCGAAGATGCCGCGCAAATCGGGGCGCTCGTTGAGTTGATGACTTCCCTCGTCGCCAGCGTCGACTGGGAAGCCCTTGTGGCGAACGAGATGATCTTTGTCGAGGCGGCGGTCAAGCCCGTTCCTGGAGCTCCTCCTTTCCTTAGCAGCTTGCTCTTCGCCAGCCGCCCCGATGCGGACCGCGTGGCCGAGCTTGAACAATCGTTGTCCGGCCTGTTGGGAGCAGCGAGCGGCCTGACCGAAGACCTCGTACTTTCCTTCGAAGAGCGCCCGTCGGGAGCCCGCCTGACCTCCCTGCACACCGTTGGCGACGGACAGCTCAACGTGATGCAACTGGCTGTGCGGGACGACGTGATCATGATGGGCTTCGGCGAGCAGATCTTCGCCAACGCCTTGAACATCCTAGAAGGCAACTCCTCCCAATCGCTGGTACGCACTCGGCGTTACAAAGAAGCGGTCAAGGTCGCCCCCGCCAACACCCCCAGCCTGATGTACTTCGACACCCACCAGTTCCTGACGTGGCTGGGGGACTTCATCCCCGAATACGTCGCACAACAGGGTGCCCCACCCCTCGTCCTCGCTGCGCTTCATGAAGTGATTGGCCTGGCCGACATTTGCGACACCGCCGTGACCTCAACTCATGGCGAAGGGAACGACCTGATCGTCGAGTCCTGGACTCAGTTCCGACAAGAGGCGGTGGACAACGACAACCCGATCTACTTGGCCACAGCTGGCGGCGAAGCCACGGGCGAGCTGCTCGACTTTGTCCCCGCGAACGCCCTCTCGTTCAGTCTGTCCCAGGACACCGATCTTCGCCCGCTCTACCGCTGGGCGCTCGAGCGGGTTGAGTACTACCTCCCCAAGGCCAGCGACAACCTGCTCGCCCTCGTGGGTATTCAGGCCGCGATGGACCTGAGCATCGAGGACGATCTGCTGTCGTGGCTCGGCAGCGAGACCATCACCATCGCAGTGCCCTCCAAACGCTTCGTGGGCACGGTGGACACCGTTATGATCTCTCGCCTCCGGGACCCCGCAGGCGCGCGCAAAATCATCTCCCGCTGCCAAGCGGTGTTCGACGCCTTGGTGCCGCCGCTCCTCGAACGACTCAAAGAAGAGCTCTCCTGGAACAGGACTCCTTCACCTATCAACAAGCTCACGCTCTCCGACTCCCACGGCAGCTTCCCCTCGATGAAGCAACTGGAAGTCAGCCTCGGCGTTGCGAACTTGCCCATCCCCATGCCGCCGATCCCCACCATCACCTTCGGCGTAGTGGGTAACCTGCTCATCTTCACCACCTCAGAGCAAGCGATCGAGACCGTGTTCTCTGTGGCCGCAGGAGAAGAAGATGGCCTTTGGGAACACCCGGCACTGCAATCAGGCGATCGCCTGGAGAGTCAGGTGGTTGCCTCCGCGAGCCTACGGCCAGTGGGTCAGCAAATGAGAGAAGTGGCCGGCGCACTCGGCTTGGCAGCTGGCACCCTCGGCTTGATGGCGCCACAGGGGGATGCTTCCCAAACCGTCGACGTGAAGGTCATCGGCCTGATCACCAAGGTCATGCAGAAAGTCTCCATCATCTTGCACTCGCTCGACAGCGTCGAGGACACGGTCTGCTACTCGGAGCGGCGCAACGACGGCATGACTCACTACACCCACAGCAGCACCCGCTACCGCGCTTCTGACAACTGAGCCGGTCCCCCGCTTGACGAGCACTGGTCCCGTGTCCGACGGTGTGCGGCCACTCGCGCCAGGAGACCGTCATGCTCGATCACGCCCAGAGGCTACTGTTCTCCGTGGGAACCGCTGCATTGCTGAGCGCCTGTGTCGCCACGGGCGCGGGCACGGGAACAACCGTTCACGATGGCAACACGCCGCCGTCAGCAGCCGACACTGAGGGTCTGCCCTCCCTAGCCGAAGGCACACAGGGCCTGCGCCGCCTGGATGGGCTGTTCACTCTGTGGATCGACGACAGCAAGGGCTCAGTGAAACTGCAGCTCCCGGCCCCGAGCAGCGACGGTGCAGCTCTTGGCGATCTCTCGCTCTTGGCCAGCTGCCTGGCCGTGGAGGGCCTGCGCACGGGCCTGGGCAGCAATCCGGTCGGCCTAGATCGAGGCCAATGGGGCGATGCCACGCTGATCGAATTTCGTCGGCACGGCTCCAAGGTCTTTATCCACCAACCGAATCTCAACTTTCGTGCTCCCCTCGCCGGGCCTGCGGAACGCGCCGCCAGCACCGAGTCCTTCGCCACGTCGGTGCTCTGGGCCACGGACGTGCTGGCCGAAAGCAGCGACGCAGGCTGCCTGATCGATCTCAGCAGCTGGATTCTCCGGGATGCCCACGGCTCAGCAACGTCGCTCAGCGCCAGCGGGCAGGGCAGCTGGAGCCTCGACAAGAAGCGCAGTGTGATCGACACCGGCGCCGCCCTGGCCTTCGCTGACAACCTCGAGTTCGAAGCCTTGCTCACCTTCAGCGGCCAGCAGCCCGGCAGCTTGGTTCGCTCCGTCACACCCCGCTCCGATGCGGTCACGTTGGTGCAGCACCAATCCCTGGTGCGCCTGCCAGACGACGGCTACACACCCTTGGCACTCGACCCCCGAGCCGGTGCCTTCTCAGTGGGCTATTCCGATACTTCGGCCGCCCTCGATGAACCCAGCAGCCGACGACTGGCCGTGCGTCACCGGCTCCAGTCCCCCACCGACCGCATCGTCTACTACGTCGACCGGGGTGTCCCCGAACCCATGCGCAGTGCGCTGCTCGAAGGCGCTTCCTGGTGGGGTTCTGCCTTTGCCGCAGCGGGATACCCAGAGGCCTTCTCGGTCGAGCTGCTCCCCGAGGGCATTCACCCCCTCGACGTACGCTTCCATGTCATCGAGTGGGTCCATCGCTCCACCCGGGGCTGGAGCTACGGCCACTCCATCACCGACCCGCGCACGGGAGAAATCCTCAAGGGGCACGTGTCCTTGGGATCGCGACGGGTGCGCCAAGATCAGCTGCTCTTCGAAGGGTTGCTGGGAGTCACCGGCAACGACGACGGCAGCCCGTCGGATCTAGCCCTCTCACGCATTCGCCAGCTGGCCGCCCACGAAGTGGGCCACACCCTCGGCGTAGCCCACAACTTCGCCGCCAGCATCCTGGGCAACAGCTCGGTAATGGACTACCCGGCGCCCTTCCTGAGCCTCGACACCGACGGCACCATCGACGCCTCTGCAGCCTATGGCGTGGGCACAGGCTCGTGGGATCGCCTGGCCATTTCCTGGCTCTACAGCGCCCCTCGCCCTGGAGCGCCGGCGCTCCCCACAGGCGTCCCCGACCCACAACGTCTCGACGGGCTCATCGCCGCGGCCGGCGAGCCTTTGCCACCGTTTCTTTCAGACGCTGACGCCAGAGCCGCTTCAGCCGCCGAGCCCCGAGCCAACCTCTGGGACACCGGCGCCGACCCGGTGGCCGCACTGCAACGCACTCTCGACGTACGCGCCGCAGCTCTGCAGAACTTCGACAGTGAACGCATCGCTCCCGGTAGGCCTCTCAGCGACCTGCTGGCTGTCTTCACGCCGGTGTACCTGCACCACCGCTACCAACTCGCCGCCGCCATCAAAGTGGTGGGCGGTGTGATCTTCGAACACTCGCTGAACGGGGACGGTCGCCCCGGTCCCCAGGCGGTGGACGGCTCGACGCAACGGGCGGCGCTGAACACGGTGCTCTCTGCCATGTCCCCTGCTGCCCTCGACATCCCAGATGGTGCTCTGCAGCTCTTGGCCCCTGCCCACCCCAGCACCCGGCGCAGCAATGAAGATCTCCCCGGACGCATGGGCCCGGTCTTTGATCCGCTGGAAGCCGCCGCGGTGGCCGCGCACATGGTGGTGTCCGGTTTGCTGCAGCCCCAACGGTGCGCTCGGCTGGTCCACCCGCACCGCCATAACGAATCGTCGCCCACCTTGAATCAGCTGCTCGAGGGTTTGGTAGACGCTGCGTTTTCTAGCGCAGCTCGCACCCCGCGACTCGCGCCCATCGCCAGGCTAGCCCAACGTGTGGTGGCCGACGGGCTCGTTACCCTCTCCCGAGATCGCAGTGCCTCCCACGACGTTCGGGCCGCTGCAGAGGCGGCGATCAACGCCCTGGCAGAGCAGCTCGCGCCGCCCGCCGGCAGCCCTCCGAACAACAACGCCGAAACCGCTCACCGAGCTCTCCTTCGGGCGGATCTAGCACGGCATCTGTCCCGCCCTCACGAAGCCCTGGCCCCCCGGCTCGCCCCCTCAAACGCGCCCCCGGGAAGCCCCATCGGCCAAGACCCATCGTTCTTTGGCAGCCAGCACCTCCCGCCTACCACGGGCGCCCGCTCAACGCACTTCGGCGAAGCCACCGGAGCCTTCACGGGCTGCAGCCAGAGCGGCAACAGTTGACGGGGACCCCATCGCCCTGACACTGTCAGCAACGAGTGCCGCCGGAATCATCACGGCCAGCGCGCCCTCGTTGTCACTCTCTGTCTCCTGCCAGCCCCGAGCCACCGGCCCGATCGTTTATGGATGCCTTCACCTTTTTGTCGGTGGTCATCGCCACGGCCGCCTTGCTGGCCTGGTTCAACCATCGCTTCATCGGCTTGCCCAGCAGCATCGGGGTCATGCTCGTGGCCCTGCTCATGTGCCTGGGCCTGGAAGCCGCAGACGCCCTGGGCGCCCAACTCACAGCGCCGGTCGCCGCACTCCTAGAACGATTCGACTTAGGCCACAGCCTGCTCGACGTGATGCTGGCTTTCTTGCTCTTTGCTGGCTCCCTCCACGTTGACCTAGAAGACCTCAAAGGGCAGCGCTGGGTCATCGGCATCCTGGCCACGGCCGGCGTGCTAGTGAGCACCGCGCTCGTGGGCGTAGGGCTCTGGCTCATAGCCCCTCTCCTGGGCATCGAACTACAGCTCATCCATTGCATGGTCTTTGGTTCACTCATCGCTCCTACTGACCCCATCGCAGTTCTGGGCATTCTCAAGCAGGCCAACGTACCTAAGAGCCTAGAGACCAAGATCACCGGGGAATCGCTGTTCAACGACGGCATTGGCGTGGTGGTTTTTTCGGTCTTGCTAGGCCTCTCCGCCGCACAGGGTGGTGAAGCCCACGGAAGCGGCCATGGTCCCATCCTCGATGTTGCGGGGGTGGCAACGTTCTTCGCCCAAGAGGTTCTCGGCGCAGTGGTGCTGGGCCTCGCAGGGGGCTGGATCGTCTTTTTCATGCTTCGATCCGTGGACGACTACGTGGTCGAAGTGCTGCTCACTCTGGCTCTTTGCATGGGCCTGTACACCGCAGCGATTGCCCTGCATACGTCGGGCCCGCTCACCGCCGTGGTAGCGGGCTTGCTCATGGGCAACACCGGCCGTCGCCTCGGCATGTCTGCAAAGACCCGCGGCCACCTCGATGCGTTTTGGGAGTTGGTCGACGGAATCCTGAACGTGGTGCTCTTCGTGCTTCTCGGCATGGAAGTGCTGCTGCTCACCTTCGACGGCGCAGCGGCTGTTGTTGGCTTGATCGCCATTCCGCTCACGTTGGTCGCACGGTTTCTCGCCGTGGGCGGCACGGTGTTCGCGCTCAAACGTCGGCGCACATTCACTCCCCACGCGATCAAGATCATGACTTGGGGCGGACTCCGCGGCGGCATCTCCATCGCGCTTGCCCTGTCCATCGGTCAGGCCATGCCAGCTGCTGCCCGCAACACGCTCCTGCTGGTGACTTACGTGGTCGTCGTCTTCTCGATCTTCGTGCAAGGGCTCTCCGTGGGGCGCCTAGCCGCCCTGATCCCCCGCGAAACAGCGAGCCCACCTAGCGGGTCCTAGGCGAGCCACCAACACACACCAACTCTTTCCGATCATCCTTGCACCCTGGAGTTCCCCATGGATCCAAGCCGCCGTTATTTGCTGGGACGTGCAAGCGCGTTAGCCGCCATGATCGCAGGGGGCCCTTTGCTCGCCTGCTCCGCTCCGAGATCGAAGCCCTCGCCGCGCCAGAAGAAGCCGCAGGATGCGCAACTCTTCGAGATCTCTTTGGCCGAATGGTCGTTGAACAGATCGTTGTTCTCCGGTGCCATGAGCAACCTCGACTTTCCCCGCGTTGCTCGCGAGCGATACAAGTTGGGCGCCGTGGAGTACGTCAACACGTTCTTCAAGGACAAGGCCGCTGACTGGTCGTACTTGAGCGAGTTGCGCAGCCGCTGCAACGACGTGGGCGTCACCAATCTGCTGATCATGGTCGACGGCGAAGGTCAGCTGGGGATTAACGAGAGCAAGGCCCGGCGGTCGGCGGTGCAAAACCACTTTCGCTGGATCGCTGCAGCGTCGTTCTTGGGCTGCCACGCCATTCGCGTGAACGCTGGGGGCGATGGCACACCGGACGAGCAGCGTGACCACGCCGCAGACTCACTGCGCCAGCTGGCCGACGTGGGCGACGACTACAACATCGACGTCATCGTCGAGAACCACGGGGGCATCTCATCGAATGGCGCCTGGTTGGCCTCAGTGATGGCTGCCGCCGACCACCCACGTGTGGGCACGCTCCCTGATTTCGGCAACTTCCGCATCCAGGAAGGCGAGTGGTACGACCGTTATCTCGGAGTCGAAGAACTCATGCCCTGGGCTAAGGCCGTCTCTGCAAAGACCCACGCCTTCGACGAAGCGGGCAACGAAACGACGACGGACTACCGGCGCATGTTGGCCATCGTCATGGAAGCGGGATACCACGGGCACATCGGCATCGAGTACGAAGGCGGTGGGCTCCCAGAGCACGACGGCATCGTGGCCACGCGCACACTGCTCGAACGTGTGCGCTCCGAGATGGTGACTGCGGCGGCGCGCCGCTGATGTTCGCCACACTCTCCGGCCTCTCGTTCTTTCTCCTCTCTGCCACCACCGCCTTCGCCTGGCAAGAACCATCGCCGGCGAGCGACGAGCGATACGCCCCCGAGATCGCGTCGGCCTCCGACGACTGGCGCGCCGCTCTGGCTGCCATCGAAACGGCCCCCGGCATCTCGCTCAGCCTCTTCGCCGCCGAGCCCCTGTTGGCCAATCCCGTCTGCCTATGGGTGGACAACGACGGCTCGATTTACGTGGGCGAAACCCACCGTCACCACGCCGGTGTCACTGATATTCGCGAGCACTGGGACTGGCTCGACGACGATTTGGCCGCAAGGACCGTAGCCGACCGAGTCGCCTACATCGCACGGTTCGAAGGGGACAACTTCGCGGACTATGCCGCCGAGCACGACCGCCTCCGTTTGCTGCGAGATACCGATGGCGACGGCCGCGCCGACAGCTCTACCGTCTTCGCCGATGGCTTCAACGATCCTGCCGCTGGCATTGGCGCCAGTATTTTGTCCCACCAAGGCGGCGTGTACTACACCTGCATCCCCGACCTGTGGTTTCTGCGCGATGACGATGGCGACGACAGAGCCGACACCCGTGAAGCTCTCAGCAGCGGCTACGGCGTTAAGACGGGTTTGCTCGGCCACGATCTTCACGGCCTGCGCATCGGGCCCGACGGACGGCTGTATTTCTCCATGGGTGATCGCGCGCTGCACGTAGAAACCGACGACGGCGTCATCGACCACCCGCACACTGGCGCGGTGCTCCGTTGCAACCTCGATGGCAGCGGCCTCGAAGTCTTCCACAGCGGCCTGCGCAATCCCCAAGACCTGGCCTTCGACGCCTACGGCAATCTGTGGACCGGGGACAACAACAGTGACGGCGGCGACGCAGCCCGTTGGGTGCATCTCGTCGAGGGCGGCGACTCGGGCTGGCGCTTCAGCTACCAATGGATCGAAGCGCCGGTAAGTCGTGGTCCGTGGAACGACGAGCAACTCTGGCTGCCCCGCTTCGACGGTCAAGCGGCCTACCTATTGCCTCCCGTGGACAACATCGCCAACGGTCCGTCCGGCCTGGATTACTACCCGGGCACGGGGCTGTCGGCAGACTACGACGGGCACTTCTTTCTCTGTGATTTCGTCGGCGAGCCCGACTGGAGCGGCGTGCACAGCTTTGCAGTCGAAGCGGACGGCGCCGGGTTCACGCTGGTCGACCGGGATCGCTTTCTCTGGCAAACCATGGTCACCGACTGCCAGTTCGGCCCGGACGGCGGGCTCTACTTCACCGACTGGGTCGAAGGGTGGAATCGCACGGGAAAAGGCCGTGTGTTTCGGGCCGGCGACATGAGCTTGGCAGACGACCCCGTCGTGCTGCAAACGGCGGTGCTGCTCCGAGACGGCTGCTTCGAGCGATCGCTGGATGAGCTGTCTGCCCTGCTCGGACATGCTAACCAACGGGTGCGACAGGAGGCACAGTTCGAGCTCGTCGAACGCGGCGCCCAGGGGTTGCTCGCCCTGACCGAAGCAGCCACCTCTGCACCGGCGCTCTTTCCACGGCTCCACGGGATCTGGGGGTTGGGGATGGTCGCTCGCACGAGGGACGACAACGCGGCACTCGCCCCAGTGCTCGAGCTCACCGGTGATGACGACGCCGAAGTGCGCGCTCAAGCCTGGCGAATCCTTGGTGATGAGCGACACGCCCCCGCGGCAGACAAGCTCTTGGCAGGACTCGCAGACAGCTCTGCCCGCGTCCGCCTCTTCGCTGCCCTTGCCGCTGGGCGAATTGGCCCTCCGCCAGCCAACGAGGCTCCGCTGCGAGGAGCGCTGCTGCAGTTGCTGGAGGATGCTGGCAGCCACGACACGACCTTGCGTCACGGTGCGGTGATGGCACTCCTGTCTACGACGTCTGCCAGTGATCTCTGGCAGCTCACGGACCACAAATCAGCTCACGTGCGCATGGGCGCAGTGCTCGCGTTGCGGCGCTTGCAGTCGCCACTCTTGGGCGCTGTGCTGCAGACCCTCACGCTCAATCCAGACCATGAACACACTGCGCTCTTGGCCCTCGAAGTGGCCCGGGCGATTCACGATGTCCCCGTGCCTGCCGCCGCCGCATCCCTGGCCGAGTTGCTCGCCTGGCCTCGACCAGAGCCCCTGCAAGCGCCCGACTTGCTCACACGCTTTCTCACCGAAGACGACTTGCCCACAGCCCCTTTCGTACGGCGTGTGCTCGCTGCAAATCGCTCCCTCGGCACCAAGGTCAACGGGCGACGAGTCGCCTGGTTTGCCATGAGAGACGACGCGCCTACCGATCTGCGAGTAGAAGCCCTGCAGATGCTCAGCGAGTGGGCTCACCCAGAATCGCGTGATCCCGTCATGGGCGACTGGCGACCCATTGCCCCACGACAGAGCGACTTCTTGCCAGAGCTCGCCGACGAGCTGGGGCAGCAGTTCTCCGAGATCGCAGACACGCTTCCCGCTCCAGTGGCCGTGGCGTTCGTCGAGTTCGTGAGCAGTTGCAACGGAGTCGGCCAGCAAGGCCTGCTTGTGGAGTGGACGAACGACAGCACGTTGCCCTCCGCCATACGCGTTGCGGCCATGAGTGCGCTCATTCACTGGCCCGACGGCAGCCCAGAGCTCATCAGCACATTGCTCGACATGGCCCTCGCCGATGGGGACGGAGCCCTGCGGGCCGCTGCCCTTCCCGCGCTGGAGGCCATGCCTGCTGAGAGGGCTTGGCGTTGGTTGCCCACCATCACTGTGGACGGGGAGATCGCCGAGCGGCGAGTGGCATACGAAATCCTCGGTGCGTCCAACGATCTCCCCGGAGCGGACGCCTTACTCGCCGCCGAACTGGGCCGGCTAAGCAAGGGCTTGTTGTCCCCCGAACTCACGCTCGACTTGATCCAAGCAGCTCAACAACGTGGCCTCGCCGACCCCCGACTACGGAGCGACGACGCCCTGAGCCCCTGGCTCGACTCACTGTTCGGTGGCGACAGCGCTGCAGGCCAAGAGGTCTTCCTCCGCAGCACGCTCTCCTGCCAGCGCTGCCACAGCACCGAAGACGACGATGCGCTCCGTGTGGGCCCCGGCCTTTCTGGCGTGGGACAACGCCTGACCCGGCTGCAAGTTCTGGCCTCCATCGCCGACCCCAATCGGCGGCAGTCGCCGGGTTACGGCGGCACGCACCTCTTCTTGCAAGATGGCGCCATCATTTCAGGCCGCATCATTCGCGAGGACGCAGAAACCGTCTCGCTCATAGACTCAGACGGGGAGCTGCTGGAGGTCTCTCGGCAACTCATCACCGACCGCAGAGCTGGGATTTCCGCCATGCCGGAGGGGCTCAGTGCAGCGCTCACTCCCCGAGAGATGCGCGACCTGATCGAGTATCTCGACGGGCTGTAGGCTCTCGGCCCACAGGCAGTTCTACGCCGTCGGTTCCTCTCGCTCACCGCGCAAGCTTAAGAAGCCCAGCAGATCGTCCAGGATGCCGTAGGCGCAGGGGATCACGGCCAAGATCAAGATCGTCGTGGTGGCAAGACCGAAGAAGACACTGATGGCCATGGGCTGCAAGAAACGCGCCTGTCCTGAGGCGAAGAACGTCAGCGGCGCCAAGCCAAGCATGGTCGTCACCGACGTCAGCAAGATCGGGCGGAAGCGCTGACGACCCGCCGTATGAATAGCTTCGACGAGACCATCCCCCGCTTGCCTGCGGCGGTTGACCAAGTCGATCAAGATCAGCGAGTCGTTCACCACCACACCGGCCAACGCCAGCAGGCCGATCAAGGACATGAACGACAGGTCACGCTGCATCACCAAGTGACCAGTGACCACACCGATACACGAGAGCGGGATGGCCAGCATGATCACCACGGGTTGAGTCATGGAGCGGAAGAGCGTGCCTAGAATCACGTACATCACCAGCAGCGCCAAGGTTCCCGCTGCGATCAAGCCGCCTACCGCTTCGTTGGTTTCTTTTTGATCGCCCTCGAAGACGATCTCGCAACCGGGCCAGCGCTGAGGCACATCCTCGAAGCGCTCGACAATCTGCGCGATGACCTCGCTGGAGCTGGTGAGTTTCTTGTTCACGTCGGCGACCACATGCAAAGAGCCTCGACCGTCATCGCGAGTGATCTCAAGCAAGCCCGTCTGCTCCTCGAATCGGGCCACGCTCGACAGCGGCACGCGTAGAGGCTCAGGATTCATGGGATCTGACGACGGCACCGAAACTCTCAACCCATCGAGGGCGCCACGGAGCCCTCGCAGCTCTTCATGAAACTTGACGATCACTTCCACGTCATCGTCCCCTTGGCGCAGGTTGGCGTAGCGCGTGCCTTCGAAAGCCGCCCGTAACTCGCGCGCAAGGCCCACCTCGGTGAAGCCCAGAAAACGCCCTTCGTCCGTGAGCGACAGGCGCACTTCGCGCTTGCCCGACGCCATATTATCGTGGATGTCGACGACGCCCTCAATCTTGGACAAGAGCTCGCGAACTTCACCAGCGATCTCTACCAAGGCACCTCGGTCTTCTCCGCGAATCGACAGGTCCACCGCTGCCCCCGTGGGCCCCGCCTGTGGCTGAACAATGCGCAAGGTCTCCACGCCCGGAGGAAGTTCTGCGAAGCCCTCACGCAAGCTGGCAATGATCTCGGACGTCGAGCGCGTCCGCACGCTGCCCTCCCGGAGCTCTACCCAGATCTGGCCCAAGTTCTCGCCGTACTCGAAGCGCACTGAATCGATGTAGGAGATGCCAGCGATGCTGTTGGTGCTTTCGAGCTCACTGGCAGGAAGCTCTTGCAGGCTCTCGCGAAGCTCACTCACGATCTCCATAGTTTCTTCCATGGATGTCCCGGGCACCGCGCGCAAGTTGATCGAGAAGACCTTCGACTCGAACTCATCGAAGAGGTTGAAGCGCATCTGATGGGTGGCGTAGCCGATGAGCAACCCTGACACGGCCAGAGCCAGCGCGACCGTCACATAGCGATAGCGCACGGCCACAGTGAGCAAGGCCATATAAACCCGCTCGATGGGTGTGTACCAACGGACCGGTCGACCATTGGTTTCCGAACCCACGTTGGCGAGCGAACGCTTTCCGCTCCAATGGGCTAGGTGCGCGGGAAGCACCAGCAGCGCCTCAAACACCGAGGCCGCCAAGCAGAAGGTCACAATCAACGGCAACGGACGCATGAACATGCCCATCTGTCCGCCGAGCATGAGCATGGGCAAAAACGCGGCCATGGTCGTGAGCACCGTCGCCACCACTGGCTTGCCCACCTCGGCCGTGCCCTGAATAGCAGCCTCCTTGGGCGAGAGCCCCTCTTCCATGAGACGGTAGATGTTCTCGCCCACCACGATGGCGTCGTCGACGATCATCCCCAGCACGACAATCAACGCGAACATGGTCAGCATGTTCATGGAGATGCCGACGGCCGCGGCGATGGCCAGTCCACCCAAGAAGGCCACGGGGATGCCCAGCGCCGTCATCAACGCCACTCGCGTATTCAAGAACATGATCAGCGAGACGAGCACGAGCAGGCCGCCCATAAGCGCCGAGTTGCGCATGACCTCCAGGCGGTTCTTCACGTAAATCGACAGATCGGCATTGGACCCCAGAGCCACGCCCTCGGGCAGGCGCGCTTGCTGAGAGTCCATGTACTCGTAGACAGCCTCAGCAATGTCGATGGTGTCACCGGACGACTTCTTGTTCACCTGCAGGTACATGCTGGCTCGACCGTTGAAGCGCGAGCGCACGATGCGGCGCTTGTGCATGTCACGAACCCGCGCCACTTGGGACAAGCGCACCACAGAGCCATTGGTGGCATGCACGATCGGCAAGTCGAGCAGGCCCTCGGCGGAGTCCACGTTGGCCTCCACGCGCAAGAGGTACTCGCCCGAAGCGGTCTTGAGACTCCCCAGGGGAATGTCTTGGCTGCGCGCTGCAACGGCAGCTCCGATGGCATCCAAGGTGAGCCCGTAGCGTTCGAGAGACAGCGGGTCCACTTCGATCCAGACCTCGGGATTACGGGGCCCGTTGACGATCACGCGGCTCACACCTGAGATCCGTTCGATAGCGCGCTCGTGCAACTCCGCTTCCCGGCGCAAGACGTCTTCAGATGCCGTGCCGTAGACGAAGACCGAGATGACCGGAAACTCAGAGACGATCTCTCGAACAAGCGGGTCTTCCACCTCTTCAGGGAACTCTAGATCTCGCGCGAGGGCGCTGCGAACACCGTCGAGAAACTCGCTGATAGGCCGATCTTCGTCGACCTTCAGACGGATCGTCGAGATGCCTTCTTGGGACTGGGACGAGATTTCTTCGAGCCCGTTGAGGCCGTCCAGCTCGTCCTCGATCTTCAGCGTGACCAAGCGCTCAACGTCCTCTGGTGTGGCACCGGGATAGAGTGTCGTCACGGTCACCGCGCCCATGGAGAACTCGGGGAAGACCTCCCGGGGCATGGAGAAGTAGGCCAGCACTCCAGCGGCAATGACAACCAACATGCCGAGATTGACCGCCACCGGGTTGTTCACCGCCATACGAACGAGGGCGCGAATCACCGGCGAACCTCGCCTGCAAGTTCGCGCACCAAGGTGGCTGTCGTCACAGACATGCGATCGAGGGGAGACGTCACGATGCGCTCTCCCGTTGCGAGCCCGCCCTCCACCAAGAAGCCCTCACCCACCGGCGGACCGAGAACAATCGGCCGCGCGGTGGCGCTCAGTGCGCCGCCTTGCTTGGCGATCACAAAAGCGAAGGGAAGCCCGTCAATCCAACTGAACTCTCCACGTTCAATAGAGATGGCAGCATCACGAACGCCCAGAGAGATGGTTGCCTCCGCAAACAGGCCTGCCTGGAGAGGCTCGCCCTGATCTGCTGGCGCGACGTTCTCGAAACGCAGCTCCACAGGAACACTGCGGGTCGCCGGATCAGCTTGGGAACCAATCGCGTGCACGGTTGCCGCGAAACTTGCCCCCGGTCGTGACGGCAAGCTCACGGTGGCGGCCTGCCCGAGGCGCAGGCCCGCCAGGCGGTCTTCGTGGACGTTCGCGACCAACAGCAGCGTCGCCGTGTCGACCAGTTCACCCAGGGACGTCCCGGGACCGATGAGCGCTCCCGTTGCCGGGCCGCGTATGGTCAAGCGACCAGTGAAAGGGGCCCGCAGTTCGAGGCGCGCTCGTTGGTCTTCGGCTTGGGCCACCGTGGCCAAGGCTACGGCCTGAGACGCTCGTGCCACCGCAGCGCTCGACTTGCCAGCTTCCAGGCGTCCACGCATCTCTTGCAGCGAGTTCGCCGCCAGGATCTCGGCGGCGCGGGCATCATCGGCGAGCTTCGGCGAGACCTCGCCAGTCGTTTCTAAGGTCGTCAGGCGCACACGCTCTCGAGTTGCCAGTTCTAGGTAGTCCTCAGCCTTCTCGATCAGTGCCTCAGCCGTGTGCTGCTCGGTCACCGCACTGGCTTCAGCAACTTCAGCCTCTGCCACTCGCGCCTGCGCCAAATCTACGGCGAGTTCAGCCTGAACTGTGTCGAGGACAAGCAACGAAGTCCCCTGCTGAACTTCGGCTCCTGGTCGCCAATCGGCCAGCACCTTGGCCACACGCCCCATGAGTTCGCTGGTGAGCGCCACTCGACGCAGAGGTTCTAGGGTTCCGTAAGCCCTCACTTCGAGGGGCAAGCTCTGCTCTTGCAGCTCAACCACCGTCACCGGAACTGGCCCCACGTCCAAGGGCGGCGCGGCGCGCACCGGCTTCTCAACGTTGATGACCTTGGTCCAGACCAAGCCGAATGCCGCCGCGATGACAACCAGGGCGAACAGAGACTCCAGACTCCGTCTCCAACTCATAGAACTCTCTCAGAAAACGCAAAAGCGGTCGGAAAATAGGGTTCTCAACAGCGCGCTCTTCAACGACTTCCAGGACAAGAGGACGACGAACGGAGAGACGTACTGAAGGGGTCAATCGTCGCGCATCCATGCCCCATACGTCAACGCAGACAAACGCCCTCCCAAGCAGCAATCTGCCAGCTTTCCAGGCGCCCACAACGAGCCTTTCTCGCAGCGTTGTGGAACTGACCCTCCAGCCGATAGCATCCTTTTCTTGGCTCATCGTTCTTTCCGGGCGAAACCCCGAGAGACCGAGACACCAGATGACCTCACCACATGCTGCGCGCCGCTCCCCATGGCTGGCTGCCCTCGCCCTCCTGTTGCTGGTCGTGAACGCTTGCACGATCCCCTATCAGCAGAACGACTGGGCGGCTTACGACGGGCTCGGTCAACAGTACTTTCAGGCGGAAGAGCTTGGCTTTAGCTTCGACCTGATGGACGACCCACTCGAACCGATCAATCGGCCTATCTCGGTGTTTAACTACGGCTTGCTCTACGGCATCGTCCAGCCAGTGGCCTGGGGTTATCGCGAGGTGCTGCCCGAGGGTGGGCGCGAGGCCATCGGTAACTTGTTCTCGAACTGGCTCTATCCAGCGCGTCTGGTGAACAACTTGCTCAAGGCCCAGTGGGACGGAGCGGGGCGAGAAACCCAGCGTTTCTTGATCAACACCACCGTCGGCATGTTCGGCCTGTTCGATCCGGCGGAGAACAGCTGGGAGATCGAGTCGTCGCACGAAGACATGGGCCATACTTTTCACGACTGGGGCTGGCGCAACTCAACGTACTTCGTCATGCCCGTGCTCGGCCCCACCACAATCCGCGACGGCTTCGGGCAGATCGGCGACTACTCTCTCGATCCGCTGACGTACACGAGTCAACCGCAAGGCCTATACGCCCAGTACTTCCGCACATTTAACGCCCTCAGCGGGGCGATCCCCGGAGTGGTCGCCTTCGTGGAGCAGAACTACGATCCGTACCAGTTGTCCAAACTGCTCTTCATTTTCAACCGAGAGATTCAGACCGAAGACTACTCGACCCAGTCAGAAGACTCCGGCGACACCGAGACCCTGGCCTCGATCTTCTTCAGGCCCGAAGACCCCGACTGGGACACCCAGGGAGAGACCCACACGCTGCCCCTCTCCAACGGGCGCAAGATCACTTACACCGTGTGGATGCAGGACAAACCTGCGCCGCTCTTCTACTTCATCCCAGGCACCGGCGGCCACCGCCTGGACAACTCGGCCCTGGCTGTGTCCGAGCTCACCTACAACAACGGTCGCCATCATTCAAGACACGCAGGATCGCCACGATCTGGGGGTGCTCAAGACCCAGCGTCAGTGGTATCGCCGCAGCATGTCCTATCTCGAGTGCTCCACGTTCTCGTTCATGGAGTATCTCTACGGCTTCGTGTTGCCTTACTACGCCAGCCTCCGCGACGACATCAGCTTCGACGACGAGGGCGCCGAGACGTTGCTGAATGCCTGCGACCTGCGTTCCATCGAGGCGCAACTCAAAGATCGCGAAGACATCCTCTTCGTGACCAATCGCAACCATCCGCTGCTGTACCCCGACGATCTGCAGTGGATCAGTGAGACCTTCGGCAGCCAGCTTCTCCTGTTCAACCGAGGCGGACACCTGGGCAATCTCGGCCACAAAGACGTGCAGGCTGCCATCCATCACGCGGTGCAAACCCAGCTGGATGCCGAGTCGCCCTAAGAACGCTCCAGCACCTCTGGCGATGGCCAGTCCTAAGCCCCCTTCTTCGCTGTAGCGCCGTCGCCTCAGCCCCTGACTGGGTGCGTGCGGCCGCGGTGCAGCACGAGTATGCTGCGGCCGGCATCGCCGACATGGCGGCCATCATCCGCTCGGAGCGTCGCCATGAAAGCCATCTTCTTCCTGGTCAAAGCCCTCGTTGCCCTGGTCGTCATCGTGGTTGTCGTCGGCCTGTTCCTGCCCTCAGATTGGGAGTGCGAGCGGACCATCGTGGTCAGCAGCCAGCCCAGTGAAATCCAGCCATTGCTCGCAGACCTGCGCCGCTGGAACGACTGGTCGGCCTGGAACACAACCGTCGACCCCACCATGATCAACACGTTCTCCGGCGCCGAGTCTGGTCAGGGCGCCATTCAAGAGTGGACCGGCGACGAGCTGGGCGTAGGGCGCCTGGAGATCACCCAAGCTTCTCTCGAAGGCCTCGAGTACTACCTCACCTTCGAAGGGATGCCCCAGAAGATTTATGGTTCCTTCGCCTACGCCCCCTCAGCAGCTGGTACCGAGATCACCTGGAAGTCTTGGGGAGCCGCTGGGGACATGCCCTGGGACAAGGTCATGAGCCAGGTCTTCGTGCCACTCATCGGCGGCAATCTCGAAACCGGTTTGGCCGGCATCAAGGGCATGACCGAGGGTCAGCCAAACTGAGCCACGCAGACGCAAATCAAGGCTCCGTGGGCGCCGCCTTCCTACGCCAATCCATCGAGTTCTTGCGGGACGATTACCTGCCGCGCATCGAGCGTGCCTTAGCGGCCTTGCCCGCCGACGATCTGTGGTGGCGAGCGAACGACGGAGCCCTCAGCGCCGGCACGATTCTGCTGCACCTCACCGGGAACGTGCAGCAGTGGATCGTGAGCGGCCTGGGTGGAGCCGCAGACCAGCGCCATCGCGCCTCTGAGCTCTCTGCGAATGGTGGCAGCGATGCGGCTGCGCTGTTTGAGCGCTTGACCCAAACAGTGCAAGCAGCCTGCACTGTGATCGCCGAGCAGGGCGAAGCAGAGCTCACCCAGCCCCTCGTCCTGCAGGGATTCCCCACCTCCCCCCTGCAGGCGATGTACCACGTGGTCGAGCACTTCTCTTGGCACACGGGGCAGCTGGTGGCCATCGCGAAACAAAGGGCCGGTGCAAATCACGGCATCTCTTTCTACGATGACGGATCGATCAACGCCCAGCACAATGAACCGACGTAGTCCCGCCCCCCAACCATGACTCTGATCGACGCCACCGGTATTTCTAGAAGCCTCGCCGACCGAGTGCTGCTCGACAACGTATCGCTCCACCTAGGCGACGGCGATCGGGTGGGGTTGATTGGCCCCAACGGATCGGGCAAATCGACGCTTCTGCGCATTCTAGCGGGCATCGACAGGCCCGACGACGGCAAGGTGGTCAAGCGTCGCGGCCTGCGCGTGGGCTTCCTGGCCCAGGAACCCGTGGTCGACCCAACAGCGACGATTCGAACCGCTGTGCGCGAGGGCTTGGCCGGACGGACTGAAGTCCTCGACAACTTGCGGCGCGTGCAAGCCGAGCTGTCCGAGCCTTGCCTGCCTGACGCCGCCGTTAACGGTCTGCTCGCTGAACAGGCGCGACTGGAAGACAAGCTCGAAGCCACCGGCGGCTACGACGTGGAGCACCGGGTCGAGTCCACCATCGCGCACCTAGGCCTGCCGAACCCCGAGGCCCTCTGCGGGCAGCTCTCCGGTGGAGAGCGACGTCGCGTAGCCCTGGCTCGGCTGCTGCTGTCCGGCCCCGAGTTGCTGCTCCTGGACGAGCCCACCAACCACCTCGATGCAGAAGTCACCCTGTGGCTCGAAGGGCTTCTCGGCCAGCTGCCCTGCGGACTGATCATGGTCACCCACGATCGCTACCTCCTCGATCGGGTCGTCGATCGCATCGTCGAGGTCGACCGGGGAGAGCTCCACGAATACAAAGGGAGCTACGGCGATTACCTCGTGGCTCGGTCCGAGCGCTTGGCTGGAGAACGCCATCTCGAAGCCGCCCGGCAGAACTTACTCAAGCGCGAAACAGCCTGGATGGTTCGCGGGCCCCCGGCGCGCACAGGCAAGGCCAAGGCCCGTATTCAGCGCCACGGTTCGCTCGTCGACGCCGCCCCCACGCTGCTCCCCGAAGAGCTTGAGCTGGTCTTGCCGTCAGGCCCACGCCTCGGCTCAAAGGTCATTGAGCTCAAAGGCGTGTCTGTGAGCTTCGACGGCAAGGTGATCCTGCCCAATTTCGATCTCGAGATTGGCGCTGGTGAGCGTCTGGGCATTTTAGGGCCCAATGGCGCGGGAAAGTCCACGCTGATCAATACCGTCTTGGGGCGCCTGCAGCCTGACACCGGCGAAGTGTCCATCGGCAAGACTGTGCAGTTCGCGTCGATTGATCAGTCACGAGAAGATCTCGACCCCAACGCCACCGTGGCCCAAGAAGTGGCCGGCGCCGCCACCTACGTCAAAGTGGCCGAGAACTCCCTGCACATCGAAGCCTTCCTCGATCGTTTTCTGTTCCCCGGACAGACCAAGCACCGCCCCGTGCGCGAGCTGTCCGGCGGCGAGCGCAACAGAGTGCTGCTTGCCAAACTGCTGCTCAAGGGCGGCAACGTGCTCGTGCTCGACGAGCCTACCAACGACCTCGACCTACCCACCCTGCGCGCGCTCGAAGAATCGTTGGTGGCCTTCCCCGGCACCGTGATCGTGGTCAGCCACGACCGCTGGTTCCTCGATCGGGTGTCGACCCTGGTGGCGCACCTCGACGGCAAGGGTGGGTTGACCTTCGACGCCTGTTCGGCCAGCGAGCTGCTCGAGCGCATCGCCAAGCGAGGGCCTGGACGAAAGAGCGGCGGCAAGACAGCTGGCAAGCTCACCGATCACAAAGAACGCCCGGCCGTTCCGACAGCAGCAGCAGCCCCCAGCGCCCCTACGAGCAGCAGCACCTCGGGCGCCAGCCGGCTCAGCCATTGGGAGGTCAAAGAGCTCAAGAAGCTCCCGGATCAGATCGAGACCGCAGAGGCCAAGCTCGCGGACATCGACAAGCGTCTAGCCGACCCACAGCTCTACAACGGACCTCAGCAAAAGACTCAAAAACTCCAAGCCGAGCGAGAGAGCATCGAAGCCAACGTGGCCACCCTCAGCGATCGCTGGGAAGAACTCGAAACCCGGCACAGCGAGTCCGGCGGGCACTAGCCAGCCTTGCTCATCAGGCTCGGCCTGACGCTACGGCTAGGACGTCAGCGTGCCGTCATATCCCGAAACAATACCCGAGCACACAAGCGCCCGCGAGAATCCACGAGATCCGTTGCGCCGGTGACCTTCGGCCCTCTTCTCGCTGCATCCGGAAACGCCTTGCCCCAGCGAGGCACACTCACGCGAGGCACCATCATCAGCAAGCCCAAGATCTGTCCAGCTCACCACGGCGCGGGTTTGTAGTCTTTTAGAAACTGGCCCCACAGGTGCTCGCCGGTGGCCATGCCCGCGAAGATGGGGTCGAGGATTCGCGCAGCCGCATCCACGTGATCGAGGGGCGGGTAAAAGCCGTGCTCGATGCGCTTGCTCTCGGCGAGCTGAGCTGGGTCTTCGTCCGTGATCCAGCCGGTGTCCACGCTGTTCATGTGAATGCCGTCTCGCTGGTAATCAGGAGCAGACGTGCGCGTGAGCATGTTCAGGGAAGCCTTAGCCATGTTGGTATGCGGATGCTTGTCGGTCTTGAAGGCCCGGTAGAACTGGCCCTCCATGGCAGAGACGTTGACGATGTGTTTGTCGCGATCGGTGGTCGCCACCATCAGTGGCTTGAGGCGCGCCGCGAGCACGAACGGCGCAACGGCGTTCACCAAATGCACTTCTAGCAACTCAACGGTGGGCACTTCGTCCAAGGCCAAGCGCCAACTGTTGTGCGTGCGCAAATCGACCTGCTGCAAGTCGGCGTCAAGGGTCGCTTCGGGAAAGAGATGGCTACCGTTCTCGCTGTCCCCCTTGACCAACATGACTTGTGAGAGCGCTGCGGACAAGGTGAGCCCTGCCGCATCACCGGCGGCTGTGCCTTGGGTCGCAGCGTCAGGTGCGGTCAGAGCCTCAGCACTGCTAGCGCCCTCAGCAGCACTGGCCGCGAGCTGCAGATGCGCGTCTCTCAACGCTTCGTGCGATGACAGCACCTGCCGGGTGTCGCTGTCCAGCTCGTCGTAGGAGAGCGTCTCTCCCTCCATTAAGTGTGCGTAGAAGCCCGGAGGACGGCGCACCGTTTGGCAGGCATTATTGACCACAAAGTCGAGGCGCCCTGCGCGCTTTAGCAAGTGCCGGCTGAGTGCCTCGACGCTTGGCGTGTGGCGCAGATCAAGCCCATGAATCTGAAGGCGGTCGCGCCACTCGGAGAAGTCTGGTTCGGACGCATATCGAGTCGCTGCGTCCCGAGGGAAGCGCGTGGTGACGATCAGCTCTGCACCCGCCCGCAGCAGCTTGATGCCCACCTGGTAGCCAATCTTGACCCGGCCTCCCGTGAGCAGGGCAGCCCGCCCGGTGAGATCGGCGGTTTGCTCCCGCTTACCCAAGTTGAACACTGCGCAGGTGGGACACAACGCGTCGTAGAACACGTGAATTTCTTGGTAGTCGGTCTTGCAGATGTAGCAGCTGCGAGGCGTGCGGAGCCGGCCGACGGTTTCGGTAGCGGCATCACTCTCAGAGGCCACAGCATCCGTCGCGTCCTCAGCATCCAGCGCCACATGACCGGGCAACCCGGGGGGCGCGGGCGTGGGATAGACCAAGGCGATCCGCTGATTGCGAATCCGCGTGCGGTCGAGCACCGCCTGATCTGCCGCTCGCAGCTCATCACGACGCTGCTGCCGACGGGACTTACGGTACTGAGACCGAGCCAAACGCCCGGGGCGGGCCAAGGTGCCACAGGCTACAAGCAGCCGCACCCGCACCTCTTCATCGAGCTCGGACAGCATCGCACCATCCCCAGAGAGTGCCTCCAATGCGGCCAAAACCCCCTGCCAATCTCGGGGTTCGCAGTGACTCGGATCTTGGGCCGGGTTCTCAGGGCTCGACGTTTCGTTCTCGCTGGACACGTTGCTCAGACTCTGGTGAAAACCCGCCAGTCTACCCGGTTATGCTCCCGCCACCGGCCAGCTCTCTGACCGGTTCGCCAGGGAGGCTCCATGAGCGCCAGCACACACCCGCCGCAGAACCTCGCCAACCACAGCAACACGCCCCGGCTGTTCATGGCGATCTTTGCCGTGCTGCTCATCGAGGAGCTCCGTCTGATTTGGCTGCTCTTCACCGATCCGGGCTGGGGCAGCACCTGGAACGTCCTCGTGGGTGCCGCTCTGATGACCTTCCTGCCTCTCGTGCGCCTTGGCCACCTGCGCCTCCAAGACCGGCTGATCACCACTGAGATGGAGCTACGCCTCGAACGGGTCCTCGGAGCTGACCGGCGCAGCCAAATCACCGACCTGCGCCGCTCTCAGCTCATTGCCCTGCGTTTCGCTAGCGACGAAGAACTCCCGGCGTTGGTCAGCGACATCACCGCTGGCAAGCTCACCAGCCAAGACGAGATCAAGCAGCGCGTCACCCACTGGCAGGCAGACTGGTTTCGTGTCTGAGCCCAAGCCCCCTCGTTTCTTCGCCTCGCCAGCATTCCTCGAGGCAAAAGAGCTCGTCTCCCAGCACCGCAAGCGGCTGGGATTCGGCCTAGGCCTGCTGATGGTCAACCGCCTGAGCGGCTTGGTCTTGCCAGCCAGCTCGAAAATTCTCATCGACAACGTAATCGGACAGCGGCAGGCAGACTGGCTGTGGCCCCTAGCGATCGCAGGGGCCGTGGCCACACTCATTCAAGCCGGCACCCGCTACTCTCTTTCGATCACCCTGGGCGTGGCGGCCCAAAAAGCCATCAACGATCTGCGCGCCACCGTGCAAGCCCACGTGACGCGCCTGCCCATCTCGCGCTTCGACGCCACCCAGACCGGCGTGCTGATTTCTCGGGTGATGACCGACGCCGAAGGCATTCGCAACCTGGTCGGTACAGGCTTGGTGCAGCTGGTAGGCGGGCTGCTCACCGCCATTCTCGCCATGGGCGTGCTGTTCTTCCTGAACTGGCAAATGACCGCGATCATCTTGGTGGTCATCGTCGTGTTCGCAGCGGCCATGGCCCGGGCCTTTCGCAAACTGCGCCCTTTGTTTCGCGAGCGCTCGGCCATTCGCGCTGAGATCACCGGGCGGCTAGGGCAAGGCCTCAGCGGCATCCGCGTGGTCAAGGCCTACGTGGCCGAAGCCCAAGAAGAAGCTGTCTTCCGCAAGGGCATCGACCGTCTCTTCGAGAACATTCGCGCTTCTATGACAGGGATTTCCGCCACCAGCGCCATGGCCATCGCCATCGTCGGCCTGATTGGGTCCATGCTCACGATCATGGGCGGCACGTCGATCTTGGCCGGCGAAATGACCATGGGCGATTTCGTCATGTACCTGTTGTTCATTGGCTTGGTAGTGGGCCCTGTGGTCCAAATCGCCGAGGTCGGCACCCAGATCACAGAGGCCTTCGCCGGCCTCGACCGCATCCGCGAGATCCGCCAAGAGTCCAAAGAAGATGCGGGGGACGAGCTCCGCCAACCGTGCCCCGCCATGGACGGTGATCTTGCCTTCGAAGACGTGCACTTCGAGTACGAGCCGGGCAAGCCGGTACTCAAGGGCATCTCGTTCACAGCACCCGCCGGAAGCACCACCGCTCTGGTGGGCTCCAGCGGCTCGGGCAAGAGCACCTTGGTCAGTTTGGTCATGGCCTTCAACCGTCCCCAATCAGGGCGGGTCACCGTGGATGGCAAAGACCTCGCCGAGCTACGACTCGCCGACTTCCGCAGCCACCTGGGCGTAGTCATGCAAGAGACCTTCCTCTTCGACGGCACCGTCGCGGACAACATCGCCTTCTCACAGCCCCAAGCCAGCCGTGACGACATCGAAGCAGCGGCCCGTCTGGCTCACTGCGGCGAGTTCGTGGACACCATGCCCGAGGGCTACGACACCATCGTAGGCGAGCGCGGGGTCAAGCTCTCAGGGGGACAACGGCAACGGGTGGCCATCGCCAGAGCGCTGCTCGCCGACCCATCCCTGCTGATTCTCGACGAGGCCACCTCGAGCCTGGACAGCGAGAGTGAGGCCATGATTCAAGAAGGCCTGGCCGCCCTGCGAACAAAGCGCACAACTTTCGTCATCGCCCATCGACTCTCGACCATTCGTTCCGCCGAGCAAATTTTGGTGATCGAAGACGGCTGCATCGTAGAAAGTGGCCGACACAGCGAGCTTTTGGCCCAAGACGGCCGCTATCGCGAGCTCTACGATCGCCAGTACCGCTTCGAGCACGAGCGCTTCGTGAACCCCGGCGAAGAGTTCCCGGGTGAGCCCGGTTTAGTCCCCAGCGCCTGACTGCTAAGTTGTGACTCTTCAGTCCGGCGATCACACCGCCGGCAGCACGACCGCCCCGAGGTTGCAGCACATGTCGAGTGCCGATTCTGTCCCCATCGCGCCCCCACCGGCGCCTTTCCGATCCGCTGCCGTTCTCGGCTCGGGTGTCATGGGCTCGCAGATTGCCGCGCTCTTGGCCGGTGCCGGCTTGGCCGTGGAGCTGCTCGACTTGGCCTCGGAGGAGGGCTCGCGCAATGCCATCGCCGACAAAGCCTTGGCCGCGGCGAAGAAGCTCAACCCGAACCCCTTCTACACCCCCGACGTCGCCGGGCGCATTCGCACAGGGAACTTCGACGATCACCTCGAGCGCCTAGCCCACGTCGACTGGATCATCGAAGTGGTCATCGAGCGCCTCGACATCAAGCGCGCCTTGCTGGCAGCGGTCGAAGAGGTCGCCCGAGACGACGCAGTCATCTCCACCAACACATCCGGCCTGCCGATCCACAAGATT
>JBLIMM010000015.1:0-26316 GCA_047638635.1 Pseudohongiellaceae bacterium
CGCCGCGCTGATTCCGCTGTGGCCCCCGCTGTGGCCCCCGCTGTCGTCGTTGAGGTCGTTGTCGTCGTTGAGGTCGTTGTCGTCGTTGAGGTCATTGAGGTCGTTCGCGTCGCTGTCGTCCTGGTCGTCGGCCGCAACACTACAAAGCAAGCGCACACGGTCGTCGCTCTCCCCTAACTGCTGCAACACTGCCCGCACATCGGCTCGAGTCGACCCATCGTCTACCAGGATCAACTCCCACGATTGATGGCTCTGCTCCCGTATAGAAGCGACCAACGCACGGAGGTGTTTGGGCTCGGGATCGAGCACCGGAACCACAATACTCACGGTCAGCGACGACGGCTCCCCGAGCGAAGTGCGCTGCGTCGCCGACCACATCGCGTAGGATTGAGGGCCAGGGGCCCGCTCGTCGGCCATCCAGTCAGCCACCCGATCGACAGAGGAGCGCAAACCGTGGCGCGAACACCACAGCACTCCTCTACGAGCCAGCTCGGCGAACTCTCGAAGGGCGTCCAGCTGTGAATCCTCTTCGTGTGCTGCATGTGGTGCCTCACCTCGACCGGGTGGGCGGCTACGAAAGACAGGCGCTCACCTTAGCGCAGAGCCAACTCAGAGGCGGCAGGGTCGCGCCGATTCTGCTGACTCACAGAGATGACCCGCAGCAGCCCACCACCGAGCGGGGACTGTTCGGCGAGATCCATCGACTAGAGAAGGGCCTGCTGCGCCACAACCCAAAGAACTGGTGGCGACGACTGGGCCCGTCGATTCAGCTCGTTCACGCACACGGGCTTCACAAACTGTCCGGGCAGCTGCTGGCCATGGCGGACGATGCAGGCGTGCCCAGCATTGTCAAAGTCGCCACAGGTGATGACGTGGCCATGTTCAGCGACCCCGCAGGTTGGCAAGGCCTCCTCGATGGCGAAGCTCAAGCCGGCAGTCGCGGGATGCGCTGGCGCATGATGATGTCGTCCGCTTGGCGTAGGCTGCGCAGGGCCGGCGCCTTCGTGGCGCTCAACGGAGCCATCGCCGATCAGCTCACTCGCCAAGGCCTGAACTCCGTGCGCCTACCCAATGGCGTCGACACGAAAAGCTTTCGCCCCGCCGACGACGAGCAGCGCCAAGCAGCGCGAGACGCCCTGCAGATCCCCCAAACCAGCACGGTCATCACCTACGTGGGACGGATCGCGCCGCGCAAAGACACGCCCACACTCGTGCGCGCGTTCTTACGCCTGCTCGCGAGAGGCGACCAGCGCAGCCACTTGGTGATCGCCGGTGCTGGCCAAGACCTGCCTCTGCTCCGCAGCCTCGTGGACGGCGCCCGGCAATCCCGACGAGCCACCTTCTTCGGAGAAGTCGACGACGTGCGCCCGGTGCTCTCCGCCAGCGACATCTTCGTGCACCCTTCCCGCCGGGAGGGCATGCCAAACACCGTGCTCGAAGCCCTCGCATCTGGTCTCGCCGTGGTGCTCTCGGACATCGACGCCCATACCGAGATGTTGGATCAACGCTCGGCGGCGCTCACTTTTCGAACCGGCGACGAAGCCGCATTGGCCGCACGCCTCGCTGGCCTGGTTCAGTCACCTCAACGGAGGGCGCCGTTGGCAGTAGCCGCGCGCGAGCTCGCCGAAGCTCGCTACGAGATTGCAGCGGTGGCAGCGAGCTACGAGAAGCTCTACACCGAGCTGGCCCGCACATCTCACGGGACTTTGGCGACCCAGCAGGCGAGCAACTAACGCAGCCTTTCTGCGGCCCCCATGACAGTACGCCGACGGGAAGTCCCGTGGGCGCCAGCGATCGCCTTGCCCTCGCGATCACTGCACGCCACAGGGGGGCCCGCGCATCGCGCGCTATCATGGCCGCACTCCACGACCCGTGGGGCGAAATCTCGCGCTGCTGCCCGTCGCGCGTAGCATTGACGCAAGATGCATTGGAATGGCATAGCGCGCTGGCGTTGGCAGTCACCACAGGCGCTTCCGTGACTAGCTGCGCGGTCTCTTGCCCAAGGGCAGTGCAAAGCACACCCCATTGTCAGTAAGCGCCATCTTCCCAGCCCTTGACCGAAGCCGAGACGCGCCGAATCAAGAGATCCAGCCCGCCGCAAACTGCCGGTCAACTACTCCTGCAACTCCTGCCAACGCAACTTGTTCGCCGCGGTGAAGTGGTTGTGCAAGTACGACTCGGCTTCGAGGGCCAGCGAACGGTTGCGCGCCAACACGCCGCCAAAGGTGTCTTGGTAGTTGCCGTAGGCGTAGGCCACGGGCTTCAGCTCTGGCTCTTGTGCAGGGCGCTCGCTTTGGCAACGAGCGATGATTGTCACCGTCCCCCGGTCGCTGATGGAGGCACCGGCTTGCACTTCGAGTTTGCCCACAGCCACCTGGGATTCGTTGCCATCGAGGGGCAAGACCAACGACGAGACCACGTCGAGCTGGCCGAAGAACTCGACCCACTCGAAGTCAGAAAGCAGGCCCACGTACTCCTCAAGGTCGGGTACATGGATGTGGTACGGGTTGGGCTCCCCGGCCATGTCGCTCCAGAAGTCTTCGAAGGCCTTGTTGGGCACAGAGACAAAGGCCACGCCGTCAGGCCGGAGCACCCGGCGCATCTCGGCAAGCAACTCCGCCTGGTTGGTGACGTGCTCTAGCACTTCCAGGGCAACCACCACGTCGAAGCTGTCGTCTGGCAAGGGCAAAGGCTGATTCAGGTTGTGCAGCAAGTAAGCGTTGGCGTCACCACGAGGGTCAGAGCGCACGGCCACCTCGAGAGCTTCCGGGCGCACATCGATGCCGACCACATGGGCCGCGCCCTGACTCAACATCTGGCGCGTGCCAATGCCAGCACCACAGCCCACGTCGAGCACGGCCTTACCCACCACGGACGGGCCCACGAAGGCGTAACGACAGCGGCTATGGGCCAAGGTCTGCGGGCTGTCTGTTTCTTGGGGATATTCCGTGTTGGCGAACACCCGTAGCCGACTGACAAAGCAGCCGCTAATCGAACGCAGCATCTCCCGGTCGAGACCAGAGAAATGGGAGTCGACTCGGGGCAGGACGTCGTCGAGGTAGGCCTCGTCCGCCTGCATGTTGTCGTCGTACTCAAGAATGTCGAAGCCCGCTTTATCGATCTCGACGCCCATGGCACTCGGGCGCCAGCGGTTGCCGCACTCACCGTGCACATCGGAAAAGAGCTTCTGAAACTTCTTCGACGAGAGGGTCATGTACTCCAGCGGCCGCGAGAAGTCGCGGTGATCACGGAAGTCCACTTGGTGAATGCCGAAGCCGCCGGGGCGGGTGATACGCGCCAAGTTCTCCCAGGCCACAGGCACGTTCTCCACGTGCTCGAAGACCGCGTTGCTCACCACGATGTCGAAGCTGTCGTCATCAACCTCAAGCAAGTCTTCGATGCCCAGGTGCAACCCGGTCACACCTTGCTCCACAAAGACCTGAGCATCGAGGCAGGCCAGGATCGGGTCGGGGCTCAGATGCGAACGCTCCACTGCGAGGCGCGCCAACAGAGCTCTGAAGAACGGATCGTGGTAGTCGGGGTCGAAGGGCGACAGATAACGGTCAGCCACAGTGACCCGCGCTCCGTGACAGCTCAGCAGCACAGCTGTGCCCAGAGAGATCCCCGGGCCCAGCTCGAGCACGTGCTTGTAGATCAGGCTCGACGCGCCCCCGGGCAACTTCGAAATGTAGAAGTCAGCAATTTGGAGAGCGTAGTCCACGTCACGGGTGATGGCCTCGGGACTGGCGTCTTGCTTGCGGTAATTAACGGGCGTGACGGTCATGGTCGTTCGTGTTTCAGGAGGCGGCTGCGGATGTCTCGCTAGGCGCCGGGGTCGCAGCAACGTCTTGCACGTCGCCGGCTTGCACCGGTGCTTCGCTAGGGGCCGTCTCGCCTGGGGCTGACGGAGGTTTCGCCGCCAGTCGCTTCAGGGGCGACCAAACGGAGTGAGGTTCGTAGACGACGGTCTGCACGTGGTCGGGCCGCGCTACGACAAAGGCCAAGCAACGATTCTCTGAGAGCAGCAGGTCGTCATCAGAGAAGTGCTCGGTGCCAGGAGACACGCCGAACTTGAGGAAGTAAGCGCCGGAGCCCAAGCGCAGAGACGGAAAGACCACATCAATGCTAAAGATGCCATCGATCAGATCGACGCGCATGGCGTTTGAGCGCCCGCGGCCGTCGAGTGAACAGACGTTCGTCGTGGTGGCCACGTGCTCGTTACGATCGTTCCAGATCATGAAGCCCAAGTGCACGTCTGGCTTACGCACCTGACTCTCGAACACAAAGCGCATGCGGCAGGGGCTGCCCGTAATCATCTCAGTGACCGGCTCGCCCATCTCGTTGAACAAGCGCGCTTCGAGCAGCTTTACCAAGCCCCGGTGCAGCACCGCCGGCGCGCCCGAGAAGTCGAACGGCTCGACCCGACCATCTTGGTGGATGATCTCACCTGGCCCGTTAGCCCCGCTCAGGTCAGGACGCCCTGGACCGCCACCGCTCTCAAGCATGTCGACGGAGAGCGGGCGATCGTCGACAAACACCGACTCATCCCCGTGAACACCGCCAGCAATGATCGGCGCCGCGGCAGTGAGTTCTTCGAGAGGGTTCGTCTTTTCGCCTGCTTCGTCGCGAACAAACTCAGACACACTCCCCGCTCCTTCGCCCCCGTCAACGAAGTCGCGACCCAGGTCTTTCTCGTAGAGCTTGCAGACCGTGAGCGGATCACCGTCCGCAACGACTTTGCCGTCTTTGAGGTAGATCACCCGATGGCAAATGCGCTCGAGAAAATACAGGTTGTGGGAGACGATCAACGCTGTGGTCCCGCCGCCGCACAACTCGACGATGTGGTTGGTGCACTTACGGATGAACGCCCCATCGCCCGTGGCCAAGGCCTCGTCGATGATCATCACCTCGACCGGGCGGCAGAAAGCCACCGAATACATCAGTCGCATCTTCATGCCGCTGCTGTAGGTGCGCAGGGGCTGGTCGATGACCCGAGCCAGCTCGCTGAAATCGATGATCCAGTCGGTGTGCTCTTCGAGTTCGCGCTGGGAGTAACCCAGGCACAACCCGCCCATGAGAATGTTCTCGCGGCCCGTGCACTCTTCGTGAAAACCCGTGCCCAGCTCAAGGATGGCGCGCAACTCGCCAGTGATCTCGTAGCTGCCACCGCTGTGATCGACAGTCCCCGAAAGCACTTTCAGCAAGGTGGACTTGCCCGCCCCATTGGCCCCAACAATGCCCACCCGCTCGCCCCGGCGCACCACGAAGTCGATGCCTTCGAGGGCAGGGTAGTCCACATGGTGCTTTCGGCCGGGGATGATCTCTTTCAACGCATCAAGGGGCGACTTGTAGACCGGATAGGTCTTCGTCAGCCCCGACACAGAGATAGCCACGTCTTCTTGCACCGGCGAACTCACGTGAGCACGGCCTCCTCGCGGTCGACCACAGCATCGGCAACAGCGGCCGTCGAGGTCCGCGCCGAGACTTTCGACGTCGGCAGCGACGGCCCCAAGATCGACTCGTAGTAATGGAGCGTGGTGTCGACCATGTGGTCGAGGCCAAAGCGCTCCGCCACAAAACGCCGGCCGGCACGGCTCATTTCGACCCGCAGCAACTCGTCGTCAAGCAGCTTCACGACTCTCTCGCCGAGCCCTTCGTCGTCATCGCATTCGTGCACGAATCCGGTCACTTCGTGAACCATGGCATCGGCAGTGCCCCCGCCGTTTGTGGCCACAGGAGGACAGCTCGACCACTGAGCCTCGAGCACCACATTCGGCGTGCCCTCTACCTTGCTGGTCAGCAGCATCACGTCGGCAGCAGCCAGAATCACCGGCACATCTTTGCGCTGGCCGAGCAACGTCACCACTCCATCGAGGCCGCGACGCTCCACGGACTCGACGATGTCGTCCTTCATGTCACCAATGCCCACAAGCGCGACGCGCAGGTCCGGGCGGCGGCGAAACACATGCTCGACCGTATCGAGAAACAAGTCGGGCTGCTTCTCTTGAGCGAGGCGGAACACGCCCACCAAGAGAGGCGCCTCAGCAGCGAGCTTTATCTCGCGGCGAAAAGCCGTCACTGTCTTCGGGTCGGGGACAGTCATGCGCGCCAAGTCGACGCCATTGTAGATCACTTCAAAACGCTCGCGAGGCACACCCATCCAACGGGCGTAGTCGTCGGCGCCCTGGCTACTGTTCGCAGCCAAGTGCATCTGGGGCAAGTTCACCAGCCGCTCGTACCAGACATCCATCCAGCTCTGATAGAAGGCCGGGAACCAAGTGGGGTTGAGGTTTCTCGACGACATGATCGCGTGGGGCATGCCCGCCACAGCCGCTGCGGCGGCACCGATAATATTTGGATAGTCGAGCCAGCAGTGCAGCACGTCTGGTCGGTGAGCGAGGAGCTCCCCCGCCAAATCGAGCACGGGATCCCGAATGATCTCAGGCAAAGCGCCCACAATCTCAGGGCTCACATCGAGCTCTCGCAGGGCGTCGCGCACACCGGGCTTGCGCTCACTTCCCGCTGCGGCGAAAGCCACACCACCCCGGGCCAAGTCTTCGCAGTAATGCGCGTTTTCGTCAGAGAGCGGGTAGGTCGTAAAGACCGTCACCTTGTGCCCAAGGCGACTGAGGCCCAGAGCCAAGTTCACCAGCTGCCGCTCGGCGCCCCCAGAGTTCAGCTGCCCGATATAGAGCATCACCGAGAGCTTGTCGCCCCGAGGCTTGCAGCTCCACAGGCCCACGCGCTCGATGTGACTCAGCCACTCCCGCTGACCAAACCAAGCCTGACTGTTGCGTTCGCAGAGCTTCGAGTGGGCCATGGCACGCACTCGCTTCTTGCGGTACCAACGCCCAAGACGACTGCGATCGAACATGCGCTCAAGCTGAGCCACCGGCTTGCGCATGATCGCCCGTGCAATGGGCGTCACGTACCAACCGACTCCGCGGCGCCAAGCCACGTGACTGACTCCGCTGCCTTTGAGTTCGTTCAACAAGCGCCCGCTCGTGCCATCAATCCCGTCGAGCAGCACAGCGGCGCCGTAGCCCCTAGCTAACGCCTTTCGCGCCCTAGCAGTGAGCGCAGGGGGCGGCCCGGGGACAAAACGCACAGTGTCCACATCGTCAACGGTGGGATGCTGCTCGTCAGCACCAGTGATCAGCAACAATCGGCAAGCCGAAGGAAACAAACGCCGAATCTCGGCCGGGCTTGGACAGGACGCCGTGAGCACTACCCAACCAGTGCCCCGGGGAAAGTCCGGCTCAGCCACAGCGCCCGGGAACGACGCCCGAACGATCTCGGCGTAGCAACCCATCAGACAGCAACCGCCGTCCGGGGAGCGCGAACGTGGGCTCGCAGCCAGAGTTCCAGCATGAGCACCGTCCAGATCTGGTAGATCGAGAAGCAGCCCTCTTGGCGCTGGTGAGCCACAAAACGCTTGAGGCCTTCGTCACCCACGAGCTCAGCCAACTTGCCGTTGCCGTCGAGCAGCGTGTCGTCGCATAGACCCAGAACTTCGTTCTTCGTCCAGGACTTGCCCGGCAGGCCAAAACCCATCTTCTTGCGCTCGATGTACTCCTTCGGGAGGTAGCGCCCGGCAAGAGTGCGCAGCAGGGGCTTGGTCAGTCCATCAAAGTAGGTGTATTCGGCGCCGAGGTCTTTGGCGAAGTTGGCCACAGAGCGATCGAGCAATGGCGAGCGCACTTCGAGGGAATGAGCCATGGCCATGCGATCGACCTTGGCCAAAACGGCCCCGGGCATGTACGTGCGCGCATCGATCTGGCGCATGCGGTGAATCAGCGGCTTGCCTGGTTCATCGATCTCGCGGATCCAGTCGCTCACGAAACGCTCAGCGTGGGCTCCGGCGTCAGGGCCAGCCAGCTTGCCTACGTCTTCAGGCATGAACATCAGCCAGCGAAGGCTGCAGTACGCAGGCCCGGGCTTCCAGACCCGACGATTGCGCGCCATGTAGAGGGCACGCATCTTCCAGTCGCCCTCTTCGCGCAAGGTGTCGCGATAACGACCGTAGCCGCCGAAGAGTTCATCGCCCCCGTCGCCGGAGAGAGCCACGGTGACGTGCTCTCTGGTGAACTCACTCAGCAGAAACGTGGGCAAGCATGAGCTGTCGCCGAGGGGCTCGTCGAGCGCCGCAGCGATGGTGGGCATCATCTCGATGGCATTGGGAGACAGCAGCTTCTCCCGGTGCGTCGTGCCCAGCAGCTCAGAGGCTTCTCGGGCCAGCAGGTGCTCAGACTCGTCCGTGCCCTCGTAACCGATAGAGAAGCTCTGCACAGGGATGCCCAGCTCTCGGGTCATCATGGCCACAACCAGAGCCGAGTCGATGCCTCCACTCAGGAAGGCGCCCAAGGGCACGTCGCTCATCAAGCGCCGGTCGACCGCGTCCAGCAGGATCGGCTGCAGACGATCGGCCGCCGCCTCGAGGTCTGCCTTGGCCAACGGCTTGTAGGGCGTGGAGGTGACGTGGTCGCCCGATGTCTCAAAGGCGAAGTGCCGCCCCTCTTCTCTGGTGGGCGCCCCGCGCCCCTCAAAGTTATAGCGCTGCCACGTCCCCGGGAGCATCTTCTCAACGCCTTCGTAGATCGTCCTCGGCGCGTGGACGTACTGCAGCAGCAAGTACTCGGACACAGCCTCGGCTGAGATGCGCCCCTCAAAGCCGGGCACTTGGCTGAAGGCCTGCAACTCAGACGCGAAGGCGAACCAGCCATCACCTTGAGCGACATACAGGGGCTTCTTGCCAAAGGCGTCTCGGGCCAGCATCAATGTGCGCGTGCAGGCATTCCACGTGGCGAAGGCGTACATCCCTTCGAGCTCGGTGAGGTGCTCATCCTTCGAGCTGGCGAACATGTACAGCAACACCTCTGAGTCGGTCTCAGAGGTGAAGTCGTATCCACGGACGCGCAGGTCTTGGCGCAGGCCGGCGAAGTTGTAGATCTCGCCGTTAAAGGTCAGGCCCACCTGGCCGTCGGGAGTCACCATGGGCTGGCGGCCCGAGGGGCTCAGGTCGACGATCGACAAGCGCCGGTGAGCCAGGGCGCAAGTGCCCGTAGGGTCAACCCAGACACCAGCATCGTCTGGGCCGCGGTGGGTGAACGTGTCGCGCATCGCCGTGGCAATGGCAGACATCTGCTCAGGGGAATAACGCCCGGTCGTATCGACGAATCCAGCAATGCCGCACATGGGGACAGACTCTCCAGCTGTATCGCGTTTCGTCGACCTGTCTTCCCGGACGACCATAGAACAAGGTGGGATTCTAACGGCCCGTGGTCACCGACGGTAGCGCGCCGACCAGCCAATGCTGACACCCGCCTCTCCTGCCCCCCCGCCTCCCCGGCTGGCGGCAACTTCGAGCAAGATGACCTCGCTAAAGGAAGTTGCCGAAGAACAGGCGCAGCCGCGCGAAGGCTCGATAGCCACCCACCAACAACAGGGGTGCAACGATCGCGCAAATCCACCAAGACATGGGGTGGCGTATCTCCCCCCAAAACAGCACGTCCCGGTAGATGTACAAGAAGTGCGTGAAGGGATTGAGGCCCATGAGCCAGCGCACCACCGGCGGCAGCGTAGCCAGCATATCTGGGGTGTAAAACACCGGCGTAAGGAAGATACCCAGGGACGTAAAGACCGTGATCAGCTCTTTGACGTCGCGGGCAAACACGCACAGGGCGCTCAGAATGAAGGTCATGCCCAGCATGGCCGTTGCTTGCAGCAGCACAACCAGGGGCAGCAGGATCACCGTCCAGGGCAAGCCTCCGTGGCTGACCAAGATGTACAGCCCCAGCACGGCCAAGCTCACTCCATGGGGCACGAGGTTGACCAGCAACGTACGCACAGGCAGCACATGCGCAGGGAAATCCGCTTGCTTCACCAAGCTCGCGCTGTAGAGCACCGTCGTGCAGGCCCCCGGCAGCAAGCTCGCCCAGAGCATCCACGAGACCATGCCTGAGAGGATGTAGGCCTGGTAGCTGTCCATGCCCCCACCAGCGTCCGGCCAGCGCACCCTGAAAATGAAGGTGAACACCAACAGGTAGACGAACATCTGCAGCAGGGGGTGGAGCAGGGCCCAGCCCACGCCGAAGCCCGAGCCAGCAAACTGGCTGAAGAGCTCCCGGCGGGTCAGCCCTAGAACGAGCTCTTTATGCCTTAGCCAGTTCTTTCGCAGGGAATCCACAGCGAGGATCACTGCAGTCACGAATCGGCGCGTTTCCGGCCATTGGCGACGCCATTGACCTCAGCCAAGGCCAACTCGCGGTCACGAGAGGGCGCAGCACCAGAACCGGCGGCCCGAGCACGGCCATGGGCCCGAGCTGGCTGCCCACTCTCGGCAACATCGCCCTGCCCCGAGGCCGTAGAAGCCTGCGAGAGAGCTGCACCGCGCTCCGCTGAAGGAGTGACCAGGGGCGGCGAAGCTGGCGAATCGATGTGGCCATCCAACCCGCTGGGACGCCTGAAGATCGGCTCTAACTTGCCCAACAGCGAGAGAAAACGCTGCTCCCACACCGGACGGTGCTTGGCGAAGTAGGCCTTACGGCTGGCCCGCACGATGGCTTCGATCTGAGCCTGGGGTGGCCGCACATGATGAGGGCTGAGATGAACCACGCGCATGGTCGGCGTGTACATGCAGCGCAGCCCGGCCCTAGCCAAGCGTTGCGCAAGATCGACGTCCTCGTAATAGAGGAAAAACTCGTCATCGAAGCCACCGGCCCGGCGCAGCTGATCACGGCGCGCAAAGAGGCAAGCCCCCGTGACCCAGTCCACAGCCCCGGCCACGTGGCGACGAGGTGGCAAGTACTTGCGATCCCGGCACTTGCGAACAAGACCCTGCACCAAGGTGATCATCGTGGGAAAGAACCCTGCGGACAGGGTCGGGCGTCCTTCGATATCGAGCAAGGTGGGCCCGGCCAAAGCCACGTCTGCTGGGAGTGCAGCCAGAAGTTTCGGCAAGCCGTCGAGGCCACCGGCGGGCACTTCGAGGTCGGCGTTGCCGATCACCAGCCACTCGCCACGCGCCCGTCGTACGGCGGTGTTGATCGCCGGGCCGTAGCCAACGTTCTGGGCGCTCTCGATAATCAGCGCCTCAGGAGCCAGGCGCCGAGACATTGCCACAGATTCATCGGTCGAAGCGTTGTCGATGATGATCAGTTCGCAGGAGACGCCCGCTCTACGCCAGCACTCAAGGACCGGCGTGAGGCTCGGCAGGAACCGCTCTAAATCGGAGGCGCTCTGGTGCGACACGATGATCCACGACAGACGCATGCCCGTGTCTGTCCGAGATGTCATCGAGCCCTCCTCGAGCCGCTCTTGCACAGGCAAGCGCGATGCTGCGCCGAGTCAGAGCAAGCTCGAAAAGAGCCCGCACACAATGGACGCAAGAAATACAAAAAGTTCAGTCAGCCGTGCCGCCCCATCGAGCAGCCAGAGCGGTCCTCAAGCAAACTTCACCCCCCGTCCGAGCGATGGTCGCGCGCTGGGGGAAGACAAGCCCCCGTCGACAAGCCCCCGTCGAGGTACCTTCTGCACGGGCAGGATCGTTCATGCCCGCCCACCATTCAAGGGAGACTTCGCACCATGGCCCTCTTCTCCACGTTGTTTCTGACCCGTTGCGCGCGTTCGCTGGCAGCCGTCATTGTCAGCACAGCAGCGAGCTCAGCTCTGACCACCGCCGCCTCCGTGCCCGAGGACACCAGCGCTCCAGCCATCACGTCGGCCGTCGCCGATGTGCAGGCCCGCGCTGCCCAGGTCGAGCTGATCCTAAAGGAGGCCCTCACCCGGGGACGTGCCATGGAGCGGCTCACCGACCTGTGCACCCGGGCACCCCACCGACTTGCTGGCTCCCCCGGATATATGGCCGCAGCTGAATGGGCTCGGCAGACCATGGAGGAAGACGGTCTGAGCAATGTGCGCTTCGAGTGGACAGATGCGCCTCGTTGGGAGCGAGGCTCTGTGGGCAAAGTGGCGCTGATCGAGCCCTCCGCGCACCAGGCAGAACTGCCCATGCTGGCCTTAGGGGGCTCCATCGCCACACCGGAGCACGGCTTGACTGCAGAGGTCGTGGTCGTTGAGTCCCTAGCCGAAGCGGCCGAGCTCGGCATCAAAGCTCACGGGAAGATAGTCCTATTTAACAGGCCACTAGACGGCTCTTTGGTCAACACCTTCTCCGCTTACGGAGGGGCCGTGAGCCAGCGAAGCCAAGGAGCAAGGGCGGCCGCCAAGGTCGGGGCTGTGGCCGCTCTGGTGCGCTCCATGACCACCCGCATCGACGACGTACCCCACACGGGAGGCATGCGCTACGCCAACGACGTCACCAAGATCCCCACCGCTGCCATATCAACTCTCGCCGCTGAGAAGATCGCCTCCCTGGTCGCAGCGGGACAACGGGTCGTGCTGCACTTCGAGCAGAACTGCCGCACCATGCCAGACGCCCCGAACCCCAACGTGGTGGGCGATTGGCTGGGTCACGAACGCCCGGACGAGATCATCGTTGTGGGCGGACACCTCGATTGCTGGGACGTGGGCCAAGGCGCTCACGACGATGGCGGCGGCTGCTGCCAAGCCCTCGAAGCGGTGCGCCTGCTGAAGACCCTGGGCCTGCACCCCCGGCGCACCCTGCGTGTGGTGCTCTTTGCCAACGAAGAAAACGGCCTCGCTGGAGGCAAAGCCTACATCGGGCATCACCGAGACGAGCTCTCCAAGCACATCCTGGCCTTGGAGTCAGACAGTGGCGTGTTCACGCCCCGAGGCTTCACCACCGATGCCAACCCCGAGGCCCGCGCCATCCTGGACGCCATCGCCAAACTGCTCTCTGCGGCAGGCGCCGGACGCATGACCACGGGGCACGGCGGCGCAGACATCGGCCCCTTGGCAGCACACGGCACGGTTCTAGTGGGCTACGACCCGGATCCCCAGCGCTACTTCGACCTGCACCACTCGGCCCGGGACACCCTGGCCGCAGTGAACGAGCGAGAGATCAACCTGGGCGCCGGCGTCATTGCCGCCCTCATATGGATCGTCGCCGATTTGGAGCTCACCTTGCCGCGCAACCCCATCACCGCCGACAACTGAGCAGCTAAGACTCGAGTTGCACGCCCAAACCGTCAGCAATGCGGTTGGCGTAGGCGAAGTAAGCCACCACCAGATTCGTCTGCAAGATCGCCTCGTCAGAAAGGCCAACCGCGCGCAGAGGGGCCAAATCCGCCTCCACCATGGCCCCGGGCCTGCGGGTGAGCTTGTCGGAGTACTCCAGCAGGGCCCGCTCCCGATCGGTGAGTTCTGCAGATCGCCAATCCTGCAATAAATGGGCGATCCAAGCCTCTCCCCGATGGGTCATGCGCCGTGTCAGCCGAGCCAGACCGGCCCGGTGGTGCGCCACTCAGTAGCGGCAGCCGTTGGCGTTCGAGACCACCAGCCCGATGAGTTCCCGCTCGTAGCCAGGTAGCTCCCCCTGGGCGTGCATGATCGTGTGGTAGAGCCGGGCGTGGTCGCTCAGGGTCTGAGGCGCCAAGCTGTGGACCTTCAGGATGTGGTCCACCTTGCCTGTACCCGGGTCACGCTCCGCCGCATAGACCGACGACAATTCACCGGTGGCCTCGCTCTCAGGGACCGTCTGAATCCAGGCAACCGGCCCCGGTGTCACGTGTTTGTCCATGATGGCGTGCTTCCAATGAGTGGAGGTCTCGCACAAGTCGCGGCTCTTCCACGACCCACGGCAACATCCTAGTCTCCCTCCGTTCTGGCCATGCGCCCCTTCATGTCACCGGCATGACCGTTGACGGCGAGCCCGGTACATCCAGACACTGCGCCCATGAAACGCCTTGCAGGATTTTTCACGTTATTGATCGGCCTCGCCGCGGTGGTAGCGGCCTGGTGGTGGTTGGGCCAAGAACGAGACGACGTTGGCGCTGACTTCGCCAGCCAGCCCTACGTGGTACCGGTCACGCTCACCACGGTTGAGATCAGCGAAGTGCGCCCTTCCGTGTCGCTCACGGGCACGGTGCGCTCCTTGCGCTGGGCCTCCCTGGCCTTTGAGGTTTCGGGGACGCTCAGCGAAATCTCAGTGCGCAAAGCCGAACCGGTCCGCCAAGGGCAGCTGCTCGCCCGACTCGTCCACGATGATCAGGCCCTCGAGCTGGCTCGCACCGAGGCGGACGTGACCGTGGCCCAAATGAACCTAGCCCGGCTCGCAGCAGGGGAACGCAGCGAAGTCATCGCCCGACTGACCGCTGAGCAGGACGCAGCAGCAGCGGACGAAGAGCTGGCCAACCGCGAGGTGGAGCGGAATCTCGCCCTGGCCGAAAGTGACGACGTCTCCCGTGCCCAGCTCGACCGCACCCTGGCCTCCCAGAAGGGAGCCAAGGCTCGACGTAGCGCCGCAGCCGAACGGCTCGCCGAAGCTCAAGCGGGCACTCGGAGCGAAGACCTGGACATCGCCGCAGCCCAAGTGCGCGCCGCCGAGGCCCGCCGCGACCAAGCTCAGCGAGCTCAAGACAAGACTCAGCTCTTCGCCCCATGGGACGGCACGATCACCCGACGGTTTCGCTCGGTCGGCGACGTGCTGGCCCCCGGCGCGCCGCTCTTCCAGCTAGCCGACTTGCTCAATCTTGAGATCGAAGTCGAAGTGCCCGCCGAGTACGCCCTACGCCTCGGGCAAAGCCCCCCCGTGCGGCTCACCGTCGATGAAGCTCCCGACTTCTCGCTCTCAGCAACTCTCGACGCCACCGTGCCGACAGCAGATAGCGTCAGTCGAAACTTTGTCGGCCTCATTCGCCTCACCGCAGACGCCAAAACCCAGGCCGTGTTGCACCCCGGCATGTTCGTCCGCATTGAGCTCGACTTGACCCCGGTCAACGGCGCGCCCGTGGTGCACAGCGACGCCGTGCGTATCACGGACAAGGGACCCATTCTCGCGGTGGCCGAAGCAGCCAACCCCGACGATCCCTCAGCAATGCAAGCGCGCTTCGTACCCATCCGCGTTCTTGCCAGTAACAACGGACTCTCTGCCGTCGAACCCTTGGCAGGTGAACTCCCCGCGGGTACGCAAGTTGTTCTGGTCGGCGTAGACAGCACCTACCCCGGGGTCCCCTTACGGCCTCGTGCTCCGTCTGCGGACAACGGCAACGCAAACGAATAACCATGAACCCGATTCAAGCAGCAGTCGAGCGGCCGTACACCGTCGCGGTCGCCGTGATTCTCGCAGTGCTCTTCGGCGTCATGGCACTGTTCGAGATTCCAGTACAGCTCAAGCCCAACGTGGCCACGCCAAAGATTGGCATCAACACGACCTTTCGCGGCGCCAGCGCCGTCGAGGTCGAAGAGCAGCTCACCCGCGAACTCGAAGAGGTGCTGCAGAGTGTCGAGGGCCTGGTGGAGATGGTCAGCACCAGCTCTGAAGGTGTCAGCAGCATCACTCTCGAGTTCGCCTACGGCACCAACACCCAGCTCGCCGTGGTCGACGTGATCAACAAGCTCAGCCAAGCCTCGCGGCTGCCCATCGAGGCGGATGAGCCCGTGGTCACCATCGACGCCAGCCTGGGCCGCGACACGGTCATGTGGATCGTCGTGGGTTCAGGCTACTCCCCGAACGGTGTGCGCCAGATTGTCGAAGAAGACATCAAAGCGCGGATCGAACGGCTGCCGGGCGTGGCCTCCGTGTTCGTGGCGGGCGGCGACGATCGCGAAGTGCAGGTGCGCATTGACCCTGACGAGCTCGTCGCCCGGGGCATTGCCGTCCGAGACGTGTTGAGCGCTCTGGCGAGCGGCAACGTGAACGTGCGCGGCGGCAGTGTCGAAACCGCAGGACGTCAGCTCGTCGTTCGCACCGTGGGCCGGGCTCCCAACCTTGAGCAGCTGGGTCAGCTCATCGTCAAAGAAACCCCAGCAGGCTCCGTGCGCCTGGTCGAAGTGGCCACGGTGGTCGACACGTACCGTGAGATGAGCGGCTTCGTGAACATCAGCGGTGTGGCCGGAGTCGCCCTCGGGGTGAACCGCCGCCTGGACGCCAACGTTCTCGACCTCAACGACGCGCTGCTCGAAACCTTGAAGCGCATCAATTCTCAGTACGACATCCGCGGCATCGACATTCACCTGTGGCCGACGTACCAGGAGACCGACTACATCCGTCAGGCTCTCTCCTTTGTCACGGACAACCTGATGATCGGGTCGATGCTAGCCATCGCCGTGCTGCTGCTCTTCTTGCGCAGCTCTCGGGCGGTATTAGTGGTGGCCCTGTCGATCCCCATCTCACTGGTGACCGTCTTCATCGTCATCGAGTCCTTGGGACGCACGCTCAACGTGATCACCCTGGCGGGCATTGCCTTTGCCAGCGGCATGGTGGTGGACAACGCCATCGTCGTCCTCGAGAACATCTTTCGTCATCTCGAGCAGGGCAAGAGCGCGGCCGCCGCAGCCATTGCCGGCGGACGTGAAGTTTGGGGCGGCGTGTTGGCCTCCACCCTCACCACCATCGCCGTCTTCGTACCCATCCTGCTCCAAGGGGACGAGACCAGCGCCCTCTTCGCCGACATGGCCTTGGCCATTTCTTCAGCGGTGGCCTTGTCGCTTGTGGTCGCGCTCACAGTGGTTCCCGTACTGGCCTCTCTGCTCTACCGCCGAGGACAATCGACTGGTGGGCTCAGCAGCAGCGCCACTCAAGCCAGCGAAACCAACACCGCAGGGCTCGGTTTCATCGGTCGCCTTTACGGCCGCTTCACCGACTCGCTCTGTACTCGAAGCCCAGCCGCCACCGCGGGCAAGACCGGCTTCGCCCTGCTGGTGCTGGCCATGGCTCTCGCTTCTCTACGCTTAACCCCTCCGGCGGAATACCTGCCCACGGGCAACCGCAACCTGCTGCTCTTCTTCGCCGATCCCATCCCCGGCACACGGCCAGAAGCCGTGCGCGAGAACTTCGCAGCTTTCGAGAAGTTCGCATTGTCTCAGCCCGAGGCCGACCGCATGTTTGCCGTGGGCGGACGGTTCTTCAACGGCGGCGGCATCGTCCTCAAAGACGAGTACTCCGACGCAGAGAGCTTGGCTGCGTTTCACCAGCGGCTTTACCAACCCACCGGGGACATGCCCGGCTTTCGCTTCGTCGTCCCCGTGCGCAACAGTCTCTTCGAAGACCCAGGCAAGCAGTTTGAAGTTGAGCTGTCTGGCCCAGACCTCGTGGGCTTGGAGCGAGCCAGCGACCTGCTCAAGACCAGGCTCGACGCCGTCCCCGGCATTGAGAACGTGCGCAACTCTCTGGCCATGGGACGTCCTCAACTCACCGTATCCATCGACGAGAACCGCGCCAAAGACCTCGGGCTCACCACCGCCGCTATTGGCGAAGTCGTCTCTACAGTCATCGCGGGCCAACGCGTGTCGGCGTTGATCGACGGCGGGCGAGAAGTCGAGGTGAACGTGGTCGCGCCCCAGGCCCGCATCTCCACTCCTGCCGAGCTCGCCGCGTTGAACTTTGTCGCCCCGGACGGTCGGGTGATCAACCTCGGCTCCGTGGCCACCGTGAAACAGACCATCGGCCCCCAGAGTATTCGGCGCCTGGAACGAGAGCGCAACGTCTTGCTCACGGTCAACATCGCTGCGGACGCCCCCCTCGAACAGGTGGTGCGCCAAGTCGAGGAAAAGATCTTCCCCGGACTCTCCGCTGAGCTAGGCCCGGCCTACACCCTGGCCATGGGAGGGTCGGCGGACAAGCTGCAGCAGACGCTTGCGTCGCTCTCCGGCGGGTTCGGCTTCTCCGTGCTGATCATCTACTTGCTGCTGGTCTCGCTCTTCCGCAGCTGGGTCACGCCCGTGGTGATTCTGGTCACCGTGCCCCTGGCACTCACCGGTGGGCTGCTCGGCATTCGCGTAGCCCACGATCTCTCCGGAGGACAAGCGGCCTTCGACGTGATCGCCATGCTCGGCTTCGTGATCCTCGCCGGGCTGGTGGTGAACAACGCCATCTTGATCGTGCACCAGGCGAACAACTTTCGCGCAGAGGGTCACGAGCGCCGCCGGGCTCTGGCTCTGTCAGCTCGCACTCGCCTGCGTCCCATCTTGATGGCGGCGATGACCACGATTTCAGCGATGATCCCCCTGGCCATGGGCGGTGGCGCAGGCGCCGAGCTCTATCAAGGGCTGGGCGCCATCATCGTCGGCGGCCTCACGTTGAGCACGCTGTTCACGCTGATGCTCGTGCCAGTGCTGCTCTCCCTAGGCCACGATCTGCTCGACCTTTGGGATGGCTGGCGCAAGCCCAAGAACGTAACCACAGCCAACACCTAGCCCGTATTTCTCACCAGGTTCCGCTGCGGGCGCGTCTGGTAAGAAATGTGGGCCAAGCACGAGAAGAACCAGGGCCCAGCCTCAGCCCCCCCGGCAAGAACCCCGGGAAGCCCACAGTCGCCAAAGCGACCACCGACGAGGGTGACCCTGTTTTTCACCCATGAGGTCGGAGCCGAGTCGTTTGAGCAGCAGATCTCTTGCGCGAAAAACAGGGCCACCCGGCCGCATCGCAAGAATGGCGATCTGTGAAGCAGACCCCTAGCGGACGTATCCCAACGCGCGCAGCTGTTCTTGGTTTACGTCGAACGTCTCCTCGCCACTGAGCGGCAAAGCCTCGCCTAGCTCCCGGCGAGCTTGGGCCCAACGCACCATGCGCTCGAACTGCTCCGGGTACTCGCCGGAGACATCACGAGTGTCACCACGGTCAGCCCGGCGATCGAAGAGCTGCGCCCCACCGTCTCGGTCGAGAACGAGTTTGAGATCCCCCAAGATCACTCCCTGCACCGCGATACGTTTCGCTCGGTAAGCGGACGAAAACGCCACGGGCTGTTGCTGGTTAGCGTCCTCCCGCTCGCGGTCGAGGGTGCCCGACGCAGACACTCTCCCCGCAAAGGACCGCCCGGGAAGACCAGGCAACGCTGGCAAGTCGCACAGCTCGAGTAATGTGGGCAACACATCTACGGTGCAAGCGGGATTGTCGTCGACGCCCGCAGGCACACCCGGCCCCGCAACAATCAACGGGATGTCCACGCACTCCGCGTCGAGGGAATGACCATGGCCCCAATGCCCATGCTGCCCCAGCGCCTCACCGTGATCTGACGTCAGCAACACCAGCGCCTGCTCATCGTTCGCCAGCTGATCGAGCAAGCGACCCACCGTGTGATCAACGGCTGCGAGGTTGCCGCGATAGAGATGTTCTACGTGGGCTGCCTGTGCTGGCTCCAACCCGTCGTGCACCTTGCTGTCTGCGTGGGCCAGCAGCTCGTCGTCACGACCATCCACCAAGGGGCAGTCTGGAGCCAAGCGCCGCTGCACCGGCAAGTTTCGATCGTAGGGCGAGTGCGGACGGCGCAGGTGCACGTAGAGTAGGTAGGGTTCATCCTGATGGGCCGCCATCCAGTTCACCACTGCATTGCCCATGGTAAGCGGATGCGCCCCCGCCTTGATCGAGTAGTAGTTGTAGTCGTCGAAGCCCCGATCGAGACCGAAGACCCCCGAACCGTAGATCATCTCGACGAAGGCGGCCGTGCGCCATCCAGCGCTTTGAAACACCTCAGGCAGCACCGTGGTCTCAGCGCCCAAGCGATGGCGGTTGGTGATGATTCCGTGGCGCTCTTGCAGCTGCCCGGTCATCAACGAAACCGTGGACGGCAAGGTCCAAGTGTTGTTGCTGAAGGCTCTGTCGAAGCGCATGCCCCCCTGAGCCAACTCGTCGATGCGCGGCGTGAGTTCACTGGGCCCGCCGTAGCAGCCCAAGTGCGCCGCGTGGGTGGAGTCGATCACAATGACGATCGCTCGCTCGATAGTGCCAGCCGGCGAAGCGGTTGCCCCAGGGCCCCTGTGCCCCGATCCGGCATCCTGTGGCGTAGCGATTTGGCTCGACGGACCTTCACCGCAGGACCACAACAGACTCGCCAGAGCAAGTGATCGAACCCCACAGGTCACGGCGGCCCTGACCAGGGCCATCGCGGGAACCGCTGCCGTCGGCGCTTCGTCACCAGGGGGAATCAACGGCTCGGAGCCCAAGGGCACAGCATTCTGGGTGATCTCTTTCATGGAAGGCGCAAGCTAGCACATGACGAGCTCTTCAGTTGACAACCCTCGCTCATAGTTGTATATACAACGTCATGGCAAAGACATCCAAGGCGAAAGACCCCGCGGCGATCATTGCAGCTGAGTGCACCAGCGTGCGCCTACGCATGCTCAATCGGGTGGTCACCAGGGTCTACGACGAGGCCCTGCGGCCCCGCGGGATCAAGTCCAGCCAGCTCAACGTCTTGGTGGCCGTCTCGCGCTTGGGAGCCGTGCGCCCCAAGGATCTGGCGGAGCGCTTGCACTTGGAGCGCTCCACAGTGAGCCGCAATGTAGATCGCATGGTCGAGAGCGGTTGGCTCACCATTGGCCGCGGTGATGACGACGGGCGGAGCCACACTGTGTCCATCACCAGCAGTGGAAAGAGCCTGATCCGCGAAACTCTTCCAGACTGGCGACGGGCACAACGAGCCACCGAGAAGCTCCTGGGCATGGACGCAGTCAGGGGCCTCCACACCGCAGCGGACGGGCTCAACAAATTGACCTGATCTCTTTTTTCTCCATATAGTTGCATATACATCCATACAGAAAGCACAGCTCATGATGATCGAGACCCTCACACTTCAGCAGCCACCTCTCGCCGAATCCCTGCGGACCATGGCCCTCGAAGCTGGTGCCGATGATGTGGGCATCGTCTCTCTCGATCGCCCCGAACTGGCCGACGAGCGAGCTCACGTCCTGGCGGCCTTCCCCTGGGCCAAGAGCTTGGTGTCCTTCGTTTGCCGCACCCACCGCGAGCCCATTCGTTCACCGGCCCGCTCAGTGGCCAACCACGAGTTTCACGAAACCGGCGAAGAGATCAGCGCCGTGGGACGCCGCGTCGTGGGCCAGCTAGAACGAGCCGGGCAGCGGGCCGCAGCGCCGCCCATGGGCTTCCCCATGGAGATGGACAAGTTCCCCGGGAGACTGTGGGTCATCTCCCACAAGACCGTTGCCGAAGCTGCGGGGCTGGGACGCATGGGCATTCACCGCATGATCATTCACCCGCGCTTTGGCAGCTTCGTGTTGCTCGGCACCATTGCCACCGACATCGAAGTCAGCGCTGAGGCCCAGAACCAAACCCTCGACAAAGACCCCTGCCTGACCTGCAAGCTGTGCGTAGCGGCCTGTCCCACCGGTGCCATCAAGAGCGACGGGCAGTTCGACTTCAACGCGTGCTACACCCACAACTACCGGGAGTTCATGGGCGGCTTCACCGACTGGGTTGAAGACGTGGCCGACTCAAAGAATCGCTACGACTATCGCCGTCGTGTCTCCGAGGCCGAGTCCGCCTCAATGTGGCAGAGCTTGTCGTTCGGGGCCAACTACAAGGCCGCCTACTGCATGGCCGCGTGCCCCGCTGGAGACGACGTCATCGACAACTACCTGGCGAATCGCAAAGACTTCGTGACGTCGGTCGTGCGCCCGCTCACCGACAAAGTTGAAGACATTTACGTCGTACCCGGGTCAGATGCCGAGGCCCACGTAACCAAGCGCTTCCCTCACAAGACGGTGCGCCGGGTGAACGGCAGCCTGATCCCCAGAACACTGCAGCAGTTTCTGAACGGCATGCCCCTGGTCTTTCAGTCAGGGCAATCTCAGGGTCTCAGCGCTCGCTACCACTTCACCTTTCTCAATGGCGAACCCGGCGCCACGGTGGTGGACAACCCCAACGTCATCCCCCAGCCCCACCACAGCGCTGCGGCCGATCACGTCGCCGATCACGTCGCCGATCACGTCGCCGATCACGTCGCCGATCACGTCGCCGATCACGTCGCCGATCACGTCTCAGGCCCTGTGGCCGTCACCGTGGTCATCCACGAAGGCGCCCTCACCGTGAGCAATGGGCATCACGGTCGCCCCGATCTTGCGGTCCAGGCAGACACTCCCACCTGGCTCGGCTTCTTGGCGGGAGAAAAGAAGCTGGTCCCCGCCTTGCTCCTGCGACGATTACGCATCTCGGGGGACCCACGGCTGCTGGTGCGCTTCGGCAAGTGCTTCCCTAGCTGACTCAGAGCTGACCCGGTCAGCGAGTTTCGGGCGCAGTGATCACCAAGACACGACCTGAGTAGCCACAGGTCACCAAGGCGTTGCCGTCCGCGCGCACGGGGAGCTCGCCGGCGGTGAGGTGATGCAAGCGGTCACTGTCAGAGGCCACAACCACCGGTCGCAGGCCCTCGGCGGTGAAGCGCAACACGACCACTTGGCCGTCGTAGCCAGCGGTAGCAAACGAAGAGGGGCCGGCGAAACGATCGAGAGGTGACATCACCGCCCCGCGCAACTTGTCGTCGCTCTTGTACAGCCAGCCGGACGTCCCCCCGGCTACCAGCACCAAGGCGCCATCATCACCGGCCACCAACAGGCGCTCTCCGTCACAGGCGATGCGAGCTCGTCCCGCAGAGACTTTGTCGACCTCAGTACTGACCCAGCCCGCGGTCGTACCACGAACCTTCACCACCGAGCCGTCCGTGCAAGCAATGGCCACGCCCCCACGAAAGGTCACCGCCGACTTGCCGGCCCCTGGCAGGCGCACCCCGTCTTGAGCCTCCCAACCGTGGTCGCCGCGCACCAAGGCCAGCGCTTCTTCAGCAAAGCCCGCCACCATGATGTCCCGGCCCGGAGTGGGGGCGAAACTGCCGATGGCCACTGCGTGCAGCAATGCCGGGGAGCGATAGACTTCATCCGCGCGCCAGCCATCCCCGTCGCGAACGATCACGTGGGCAGCACCAGCACCGCCGGCGGACTCGCCGCCCACAGCCATGCCCACCACCGCGATCTCGTCCCCAGGAATTTCGGGATACAGATCGCCCACGGCGCACTGGATCATCTCACCGGGGAGTTTCAGCGCCACCTCGTGGCTCCAAGCTCCGTTCCGAAACGACACCACATACACGTTGCCGCTGGCGCCCAAGGCCACGATCTCATTGCCCGGGCTCGACGGATTCACGTCGCCAACGGCCACGCAGCCCAGCTTCTCACCGAGTTCAGCGGCGATCTGCACGGTCCAGCCCGCTGCGGGGTCTTCGACGACAGCCTCAACGCTCTCTGCCACAGCCTCCGCCGGGGAACTCGGCGGCTCTTCGACCTCGCCAGCCTCCTGCCCCAGAGCGCTACCCGCAAGGGCCACCGAGAGCGCAACGGCCCCCGCGAGGCCTGAGAGCGCCTTGCGCGAAGTGCCACGGAGCCATGGCGCGAGCGCCCCCATCGACCGATCAATTTCAGCCCTGTTCGACGAAAAAACCATAGGGGCGACTCCAACTGTGCAACGACGGCAACGGTTCATGAAAGGTAGCGGCGAACCCACAGCGGTTCAGCCCTTGCGACGCAGGCGCCAGACAAAATGCTGGGCCAGCAGGGGCTCCAACGGACGAGGCACCACATAGCGCACCTTGTATTTTTTGCCCTTACCCGCCAGCCGCGCCAACTTGCTCAACACCACCTGCTTGCCGAACGACGCATAGCCATCAATCTCGAAGCCAGCCGCCGCCAAAGTCGCACGGAGAGTTTTGCGCGTAAAGAAGCGGTAGTGGTAGCCCTCTTGCTTGGGAGGGTGTCCCGTCAGCGTGCGAATGCGGTAGGTCAGGTGCACCACATTGGGCGTGGTCACGATGAGCCAGCCACCGGGGCGGATGATCCGGCCCAGCTCGGCCACCAGATCTTCAGCGCGCACAATGTGCTCAATCACCTCGATCAGCGTGGCGCCGTCCAAGGAGCCATCCCGAAAGGGCAGGCCCTTGTTCAGATCGGCGGCCAATGCTGGACGCCCAGCGGCAGCCACCACCTCGGCGTTGCTCGCCCAGAAGTCCAAGCCCATGGAGGAGTGGCCCGCAGCGCCGGTCTGCTCGAGGAACTCACCCTGACCGCAGCCCATGTCGACCCAGTTACCTGCCTCGCCGGGGGGGGGCAACAAGCGCTTGGCGTAGCGGTACCAAGCGCGGTCGGGCAAGTGCGCGCGTTTGTCGTCAGATTGGTGGGCGGAGGTCTCGGCCAACGACGACATGACAGCAACTCACGAACTGGGTTCTGGCCAACGAGCGGGGACATCCCCCGCCAGCCACCAATCTAAAGGACGCAAACCAGTCTAACAGACCATGCCCCCCGGGCTGCCCGCCGAGGCCAGACCCAGCTCCTCTTGCGGCGCCCACCCAGCGAGACGCGCCCGCACTCTCTCCCGAAGCGCCAGCCCGCCTGCCTCTCGACGATCGACCCAGCCAGTCAGTCCCAGGCGAGGCCCCCACAGAACGCTGCTGAGACCTGGAGGTTAGGATCACCCTGCGAAACCCCCAGTGAGATGCCCATGAAAGTCACCGACATGCTGATCCTTGGCGCCTTGCTGAGCTCCATGGCCGCAGCCCAGGCAGCCTCGCAGATTCAAAGCCAGCCCCCCGTGGTCGAGATTTTGGCGACCGGAACGGTGATCCGAGGCGAGCAAGGCCTCCTCGCAAACACGGTGGCCTGTGCCCGCTCACACGATGGGCAGATGACCGCCTGGTTGAACGGCCGCTCTGGGTTGATCATTGAAGGCTGGCTCCCCCGCAAGGCTTTCGTTGCCATCCCCGCCGGAGCCTTCCCTCGCTTCACGAGCGATGGCCGCCTAGTCATCGCCTCAGGGGATGACGACGGCCACCATCTGAGTCGCTCAGCCACGTGGGTGCTCGACCCAGGTCAGACGTCTCTGCGCCCCCCCCACCCAGGCGAGGACATCCCTGCTTGGCAGGCACCTGGCGCCCAGCAACTCCCCCCCATAGCCACCGCCGGCAGTGCGCTCATCAGGGTCGCGGTAGACGCGGGCCACGGGGGCACAGATAGCGGCGCGGTGGGCAACGGCCTGCTCGAGAAGGACCTCAACCTCGACGTGACCCTGCGCCTGGCCAACCTGCTCGCCGCAGACACTGCGGACACCAACGGCGGCGGCCAATGGGACGTGCTGCTCACCCGCCCCAACGACGTCTTCGTCAGCTTGCAACAGCGGGTCACCCTGGCCAACAGCTTCGGCGCCGCGAGCTTCGTTTCTGTCCACACCAACTCGTTCACCGACCCGGCGGCCAACGGCACCGAGACCTACGCCTGGGCCGAGGGGACCACAGCCGCCGCCCTACGCGACAAAATCCACAACGAGATGATCGCCGCCTGGGGGCTCACCGACCGTGGCACCAAGACCGCCAACTTCTACGTGCTGGTGAACACATCCATGCCCGCCTCTCTCTCGGAGATGGGCTTCATCACGAACTCTGGCGACGCCGTGCTTCTGGCCAGCCCAGTCGCTCGACAAGACATGGCTCTGGCGCACCTCTTCGCCATGCAAGCGCACCACGGCTTGCCCCCTTACGAACCGGGAGGCGGGCCCGTCGCAGGCACACTCAAGGGCATTCTCTACAACGGCACCGTGGGTGTGGGCGCCCCCATCGCCAACGGTACCGTGGCCCTCTCGAATGGCTCGTTTACCAGCACGAACGCCTCGGGGTTCTACTCGTTCGCGCTCAACTCGGGCACGTATCAGTTTGCTGGCACAGCTCCAGGGTTCGCCGCGGGGCAAGCCAGCGAAACCGTGACGTCGGGTGATGTGTGGGAGAGCCTGGGGCTGACGCCCACGGGCCAACCGACCCTGACGTTGTCGACCTCAGGCAACGACCTCGACCTCGACATCAACGGAGACCAAGGCTCGCTGGCCTGGCTGCTCTTCGCCGTCACTCCCGGCCTGCCCTTAGCTTCTGTAGGGACGAAAGGCCTGCTCTGGCCTGACGCCGCCACCATGACCATCGTGCCACTCACCAACATCCCAAGCGGGGGCAACCTGCACGTGGACATCACCCTGCCGTCCTTCCCCGGGGTCAACGTTCACTGCCAAGCCTTTGCGGGACACCAAGGCTTTGGGCAACTGAGCAACGGAGCGGCGTTCACGCTTCCATGAACTTCTTCTTCCCACGCCGTCACGACAGCTCTTCGCGCCCCGCACCGCTGCCAAACCCAGCCTCCTGGAGTGCCTTGGTCTTGCTCGCGGTCTTGCTCCTCGTTGCCAGCACAGCCTGCGCTCCCGACGACGACTTCGCTGCCCAGCCCGGAAGCCACCTTGTGTTGATCTCCATCGACACTCTGCGCGCCGATCACCTCTCGTGCTACGGCTACGAGCGGGACACCTCGCCAAACATCGACGCCTTCGCCCAAGAGAGCCTGCGCTACGAAGATGTGCTCGCTTGCTCGTCGAGCACCGCGCCCTCGCACATGTCGATCATGACCGGCGTGCTGCCC
>JBLIMM010000016.1:0-25954 GCA_047638635.1 Pseudohongiellaceae bacterium
CCGTCCAGAGTTCGGTGCCTGGATATGGGCAGGCAATGGTGAACGTGGCGTAGTCCGGGCGAATCTCTTTCGCCAACGCCCATGTCAGCTCAACTTCTTCCGGGCGCTCGTCCACATGACTACCGAGCATCAGGTAAGCCGTGCGCAAGATGCCTGCTCGCCGAGCCTCGTCGAAGACGTAAACGACTTTCTCCCGCGTGACCAGCTTCTGGTTCAGCTCGAGAATGCGTTCGCTCCCAGACTCGACCCCGAAGTCGATCTTGAGGCAGCCGCTGGCGGCCATGAGCTCAAAGTGCTCTCGGCGCAAACCATCGACGCGAGCGTTGCAGCTCCAGGTCACGGGCCGCTCGATGAGCGCTTGGCCCAGCTCTTCGAGGTAGCGCACCGTGGGTGGAAAAATATCGTCCTCGAAGTTGATGTGGTTCACACCACGGTCGGCAATGAGCCGGTCGATCTCTTCGAGGACCTGAGGGATCGAGTGACGGCGAATGCCCGGCCGGGCCCGCTCGCCCCACACAGCATTCGTAGAGCAGAAGACACACGTGGCGTAGCAACCCCGAGAGAGGTGCACCTGGGCAGACTCGATGCCACGCCGAATGACGCCAGGGCTGGCGACGCCCTTGAAGCCACCGATGCGCTTGTAGGCAGACCAATCGAGAAGATCGCGATCGAGGGGCGCCAAACGGTCCAGGTCTTCGACGATGTCCCGGTGGCCCGTGAAGCCCGCATCCCGCAGGTGCAGCCCGGCTATGCCACTCAACGACTGGCAGCGATCGAGGGCATCACAGACCTCGACGATAGTGTCATCCCCCTCGCCCACACACACCGCGTCGAGGGCTGGGATTTCGTCAAGCAGGTCGGCAGGCAAGGCCGTGGCGTGGGGCCCGCCGGCCATGGTGAAGGCGCTGGGCAAGAGCCGCTGCACACGGGCCAGAAACTGAGCAGCCCCAGGGACATGAGGTGTGACCACCGAAACGCCTACAAAGTCGGGCCGCTCGGTGCGCAACAGCTTGTCGAGGCTCGCGTCATCGTGTCCGCTGACCTCAAGGTCGAGCACGGTCGCTTGGTGCCCACGAGCATTCAGTTCGCTGGCCAAGCCCACCAAGTTCGTGGGGTGCTGCAGATTCTGTCGACTCATCCGGCCCAAGACAGACGGCGGACGAACGATCAAAGCGCGCATTTCAGGACCTAGCTAGCAGGACATGTTCGGGGGAGCCGGCAAGCAGCCGGGCCCGGTCTGCGACGGCGGGCAAACCACACTGTAACAAGCCGGGACGGGGGTCATCCGGGCCGAGGAGAGCGAATCAGATGCAATCCACCGACTCTCCCAGCCCGGCCTGCTACAGGGCGGGTGGCCAGCAGACGGAGGCGCGGCCCGAAGTCTGACTCAGTAGGCCAGTAACAAGGCAGCCGTTCCATTGATCCCACCCCTCACAAGGGGTACACCGCGAGTTCGCCTCGCACAGGAATTCTCCCATGTCGCCTCGCTCGATATTTCTCTCTCTCGCCACAGCCGCCCTGCTCAGCGCCTGCGCCTTGTTCAGCACCACAGTCACCATGGCTGAACTAGAAGCGGACAACCCGGTGCGCCCCCTGCCCACGGACCTCGTGGGCCACGACATCGCCGTGAGCGACCTACCCGGAGCTCCCGACCCCGAAAAAGCTCGCCTCGGCCGCTGGCTCTACTACGACACGCGCATGTCAGCTGACAACACCGTCGGCTGCTTCACATGCCACTTGCCCGAGTTCGGATTCTCCGAGCCCACGCCAGTCTCCACGGGCATCGATGGCCAAATGGGTGGACGCAAGGCACCCAGCTTCATCAACTCGGTCTTCGCCTTTTATCCCGCCACCTTCTGGGACGGTCGGGCAGCGAGCCTCGAAGAGCAGGCCATCGGCCCCATTGCCAACCCCATCGAAATGGGCAACACCCACGAGGTGGCCGTGCAGAGCATCGCCGCTGTGCCCCAGTACGCCCCCTTCTTCGCAGCGGCCTTCGGTGATGCAGAGGTCACCCTCGATCGCATAGCCGAGGCCATCGCCGACTACGAGCGCACCCGCATCTCGCACAACTCTCGCTACGACCAGTGGCGCGACGGCGACGACGAAGAGCCGGGCTACGTGAACCCGCTCACCGACGAAGAGATCTTGGGCTCAGAGTTGTTCTTCGGCAAAGCCCTCTGCGCCACCTGCCACGTGGGCACTTCGTTTACGGACAGCAAGTTCCACAATCTCGGAGTGGGCTGGGACGCCACCAGCAACAGCTTCGCTGACGAAGGCCGCAGCGCCATCAACGGCGTGGCAACCGACCTGGGCGCGTTCAAGACACCTGGCTTGCGTGAGACCACGCTCCATGCTCCCTACATGCACGACGGCTCCATGGCCACCCTGCGCGAAGTCATGGAGCACTACAACGTGGGCGGCATCCCCAACCCCACGCTCAGCCCGAAGATGAAGGTGCTCAACCTGAACGACGCCGAGATCGACGCTCTGGTGGCCTTTATGTACGCCATCGAAGGCGAAGGCTGGCAGGACACCGCACCGCAGCACTTCCCCCGCTGACTCGACGCTGGGTTCGCTGGGCCAAAGACGCCCAGCGAGCCCGTCACGCAGCCGCTGCAACCCTGAGTTGTTCACGCAAACGGTCTACGTGCATACGCAGGTTGTAGTACTCGTCCATGTAGGACGCTGGGACGGACACATCGCGCACCTCGAGCTCAACCGCTTGCACTGCAGCCGCCACAGCCTTCCAGTCGTCAGCAGTCTGAGCCTCTTCGCCTTGAGCTTCGAGCTCTCCTAGCAAGCCGTACCAACGATAGATCTTCGAGCGAATACGCCAGCGATAAACGGGCGGCGCAAACTTCATCAGCGGAATCAGCAATGTCAGCAGGGGCAGCAGCATGATCTTGAGTCGACTCAAGGTCGCCGCTACCCGAAAGGGCAGCACCTCGTAGAGGAACGACGGCCCTGTGGCGTAGGCCCGTCGTGCGTGCTCCGACAGAGGCAAGTCCACATAGTGAGGCGAAGGAAACTCGTCGGGTGTGGCGAAGACACCGCCCTTTCCAAAGACAGCCTGGGCCGCCTCGATCAAGATCGGGATCAACGCAGGGTGCAAGTCTTCGTGCGTGATCAGCATGGCCACCGGAGCCATCAGGTCGATGTCTTGACGGGGCACGTCAGCCACGAAGTCGAGTTGCCCCTGAGCGAGTACCACGTGCCGCAAAGCGCGAAAGTTACGCTCGTAGGCGAGGTGCCTCTGCACGTCAAACAAGCTGACGCCGTTGTCTTGGGCGTCGAGCAAGCGACGAACGCTTTGTGAACGTGCGGAGGTCACAAGAAACAGCGCGTCCAAGCTCCCAGCCAGCAAGCCATCCACCGACTTTGCTGCGGTTTCTTCAATCCACTGGGCGTCGTCGGGGCCCACACCGTTCGCTAAGCAGAGAGCTGTCGCAACGGGACGAGTGCCGCCGCCGGGCAAACCCACGGCCACGCGCAAGCCGCTCAGGTCCCGCAGACTGTCGAGCTTTACGTCGGACCGATGGAAGATCCAAAGGGGTTCGTAGAACAGGCTGCCCAAGGCGCTGAGGCCCTTCCGACTCTCGGAGTTCTTCGCGGCGCCAAAGAGGCCGCTTTGCACGAAAGCCAGATCGACGACGCCCTCTTGAAGCAGCGCGATATTCTCACCTGAGCCCTTCGTCTCACGCACTTCGATGGTCAAGCCGTGAACGCTCATCTGCTTGGCCAGTTCTTTGCCGAACGCTGCGTACGAACCCTGGGCGCCACCGGCCGCGAGCACGAGCCGCTCGGGAGGAGCTGGCGCCACAAACTGCCAAGCCACCACGCACCCCGCCACGGAGATCAAGCCCACGAGACCCCAAAGCCGGCGCGCCTCCCCACGGTCGTCTGCTGCTCCTTGTCCGGCCATCTTCCATGTCTCTCAACGGGGGGCTGCGTGCGTTACATCACGAATCCTCGCCGAGCATCATGGAGCAGAGCGCCCAGCAGAACCACAGCCGGCAACGAGAGCAGCACAGCAAACCGGTATGCTGCCTCCCCTCGAATGGGAGCTTCAGATCTTGATCAGCGACGAGTCCACCAGCGAGAAGACCGAGCTCGATACCCACGCTGTGCAAGAGCTGTTCTGGGAAGTCTTGGCCCAGCCCGTGCCAGCGCGACTCACTTGGTTGGCTCAACAGGATCACCCCGCAGCGCTGATTGACGAAGTGCGCGAGCTTCTCGCACATCACAGCACCATGGATAGCGGCCTCCTCGCCACCACTCCCGTGGCTCGTCCTGCGTCCGCGGGGGCGGACACTCAAGCGGTGCCGGGCAGCGCCATGCCCCATACAATCGGCCCCTTTCGTATCGTGCGCATCATCGCCTCTGGGGGGATGGGTACGGTATACGAAGCCGAACAAGAACGCCCCCGGCGCACGGTCGCGCTGAAGGTCATGGGCTGGGGCATCAACTCTGAACCGTCCCGTAAGCGCTTCGCGCTTGAGGCTGAAGCCCTCGCGCGACTGCGACACCCGGGCATCGCTCAGATGTACGCGGCCGTGCTGCCTGAAGACGATCTGCGGGCCGTGCCCTATATCGTCATGGAGCACGTGCCCCAAGCGCGTCCGATCACACAGTTCGTTGAGCAGCGCTCGCTCTCCCGCATCGATCGGCTCACGCTCTTCACGGAGGTCTGCGACGCCGTGCATCACGGGCACCAGCGTGGCGTGATTCACCGCGACCTGAAGCCGGCAAACATTTTGGTCAACACCGAGGGCCGGCCAAAGATCATCGACTTTGGTGTGGCGAGGCTCAGCGACAGGCACGACGCCCAAGTCAGCAATCAAACCGTAGCCGGGCAGATCATCGGCACCATTTCGTACATGTCGCCAGAGCAAGTCCTCGCTGATCCGAGTGATCTCGACACACGCGCAGATGTTTACGCACTGGGCATGCTCCTCTACGAACTGTTGGCAGGGCGACCGCCTTACGAGGTCAACGGTTTGTCTGTCCCCGAAGCCGTCAAGGTGATCACGGACCATGACCCGATCCCCCTGGGAACTCTCCACAAGCGATTGAAGGGCGACCTCGAGATCATCACAGCGAAGGCTTTGGCTAAGGACCGCGATCAGCGTTACGTCTCCGCCTCAGCCCTGGCTGGTGATCTTCGCCGTTTTCTCGGTGGCCTGACCATTGCCGCTCGAAGGCCGAGCCTCGGCTATCAACTCACTCGCTTTGCACAGCGAAACCGCGTTCTGGTCGGAGCAGCCGTGGTGGTCGTCTGTGCACTCCTGGCTTCCACCACCATGAGCGCAACGGCTGCTAGGCAAGCCCAGGATGCAGAGCGGCAATCGAATGCATCAGAAGCCGCCGCCTTGGTCGCCCTGCAAGCCGCCCGGGAGGCCAAACTTGCCGAAGAGCAGGCCCACGGGGCCACCGCCCGCTCCTTCCACAAGTTGCAACTCACCTACGAGTTCTACAACCGGCACGTGCTCACCCCTGCCGATAAATCAGCAATGGATGGGCAGGAGCTGACTCTGCGACAAACTCTCGACCGAGCCGTGGACAAGATCGCAGATGTGGGCGACAGCGAGGTGCGGGCAACCCTTCTTGCGGGCTTCGGAGATGTCTACCTTTCGCTCGCCGACTACCAGACGGCCCAGCCTCTCTTGGATCGCGCCCTGACCTTGCGGCGAGAACTTGCGTCCCTCGCCCCAAGCACGACCGACCCCATTCTCTGTCGCGAGGTCTTCCTTCTTGCTAGAGCGGAGAAGGGTCTGGGCCATCAACAGCTTGCGGAAGAACTCCTCGACGAAGCCCTGAGCTGCTCTCGGCAACATTACGGCCCCGAGAGCGACCGGGTAGCCAAGATTCTCCAAGCTCAAGCCCAGCTCCAACAGGGGCAGGGCGAGCTTGAGGACGCCCTGAAACTCATGGAAGAGGCCCGGCGCATCTTGGGCCAGAACCACCCAGAAGATGACCCCACGTTCGCCCGTGCCCAGCTGCTCTACTTTGGCATGTTGCGCTTCGTCAACACCGATGCCAACGTTCTGGGAGCGTTGCAGAACATGCTTCAGATCGAGCTCCAACGAGAGATCGTCGACCGGCCCTTCGTTGCGGAGTTGGCCAGCATGACCGGGTCGTTCTTACTCAAGGATCGCAACTACGCCGAAGCGTTGGCGGTCCTCGAACAAACGGAGCTGCTCCGTCGAGAGGTCCTAGAACCGCGACACACTTCACTCGCTGTCACCCTGTCCAGCAAGGGCGGTTGCCTCATGCACCTGGGTCAAATCGACCAGGCTGTCGCCAGCTTTCAAGAGTCATTGGCTATCTTTACCGAGCGCAACGGGGAGCAGCATCCAGCCACCTTGCAGGCGGCGGAAAATCTTGCGAGCTGCTTCATGTCTGCCCGAGATTACGTCGCCGCCGAAGCTCTGCTGCGCAGTGTCTGGGAAGGCCGGACCGCCCTGGGAGACGGTGACGGCCTCATCACCCTTAACATTCGAGCAAAGTTAGGCACGTCACTCACCGGCCTCGGGCGATTCGAAGAGGCGGAGGCAATACTGCTCGATGTCTGGCGTGTGCTTCAAGACGGCCAGAGGTTTTCTCCGGAGATCGACGACCTCCGCCTCGCCAACAGAATGGTCAACCTCTACGAGACCTGGGGCAAGCCCGCTGAAGTCGAGGTCTGGGCGCAAAAGAGCTGAGCACTCCCAGGCATGGAGCCATGGCCGGCGCGTTATCATCCGCCCATGACCTCTCAGCCCCACACGTTTCCAGCCTGGGCTCAACCCCTCACTTCGCTGGCTTCCCTTGCCACCCTCACCACTGCAGTGGTCTGCGGCTTCATGGTGGGCTGCGGAGAGCCGAGCCAGGGCACCTCAGCGCCCTCCGCCAGCACACCCGCGGACATTGCCGCTGGGCATCAGCGCATGCGCGACGAGCTGCGCCGTATTTCAGAGTGGGTCATGCACGACAATCGCTTTCTCGGGGACGGAGAGCTGCTCACACTCCAAGCAGAGCTTGCCGAACGAGGAGACAGCGCCACCCCGCGCCGGCGGTTTCGCCTGCACTCGCAGATCTCCGCCCATCAGTTGCGGCTCGGGCTGACCGGCGAAGCCCTCGCGTCCCTTGACGCTGCAGCCCTCGCCCTGCGAGGCGTCGAGCCCCCGGAGCACGGTCGACTGGAAGCCATGCTGAAATACTATCGCGGCTTGGCCTGGCTGCGATTTGGCGAGAACGCCAACTGCGTGACCTGCCGCAACGGAGAGTCATGCCTGGCGCCCATACAAGAGGGCGGCATCCACAAAGACACCACCGGATCTGGGGAGTCCATCGCCGCTCTCACTGGTTTTCTGGAGCATCCAGAACGAGACGACTCGCTGGCGCTAACCGCGCGCTGGCTACTCAACATCGCCGCCATGACCCTGGGGCAATGGCCCCACGATGTCCCAGCGCCCCGCCGCATCGATTCAGAGAATTTTTTGAACGGTGCGCCCTTTACACGTTTCACAAACGTCTCAAGCGCCGTGGGCCTGGACACGCTGAACCTGTCTGGTGGCGCGGTGCTCGACGACCTGGACAACGATGGGTTGATCGACGTGCTCACCTCCACTTGGGACTACCAGGGCGAGCTGCAGCTCTTTCATAACAATAACGATGGCAGCTTCACCGAACGGGGTCACGAAGCGGGGCTCAGCGGTTTCTTTGGTGGCCTCAACATGATCCATGCCGACGTAGACAACGACGACGATTCAGACGTACTCGTTCTACGAGGTGCGTGGTTTGACGACCTGGGCATGCACCCTAACTCCCTGCTGATCAACGATGGCAAGGGCTCGTTTCACGACGCTACCTTCGCCGCAGGCTTGGGGGACAAGTCGTACCCCACCCAAGGCGCCGCCTTCGCAGACTACGACGACGACGGCGACCTCGATCTCGATCTCTACTGCGCCGCCTACGTAGAGGACATGTCCGAAGTGGCAGCCAGCTGGCTCGGCCTCGACCATGAACACGAGTCGGGTCGCTTGCTGCGCAACAACGGCGCCGGTGTCTTCGACGACGTCACAGAAGCGGCAGGCCTTGAGCGCCTGGTCACCACCATGGGCGCAAACGTCGGCGACCTCGACAACGATGGCTGGCTCCACTTCTACCTGGGCACGGGCTTCCCCAGCTACACCGCCGTGATCCCCAATGTGATGTACCGCAACGTCGACGGCGAGCGCTTCGAAGACGTGACCGCAGCCGGAGGGCTCGGGCAATTGCAGAAGGGCCACGGCTTGGCCTTCGCCGACATCGATAACGACGGCGACCAAGACGTCTTCGAGCAAATGGGCGGGGCCTACACAGGCGAGGCCTTCCGCGACACGCTCTACCGCAACCCAGGTCACGGGCACCATTGGCTCGCCATTGACCTCGCCGGGACAACGAGCAATCGCGATGGTTTCGGCGCGCGGGTCTCCGCCGAGATCGTCGACGACGGCACACGCCGCACAGTCCATCGGCAACTGCCCAAAACGGGGTGTTTCGGTAGCAACCCTCTCACGCTGCACTTTGGCCTGGGTACTGCAGAGCAACTAGAACGCTTAACCTTCTACTGGCCGACCAGTGACACCACACAGGTCTTCGAGAACGTCGCCGTGAATCGCACAGTGAGAATCACCGAGGGGGACGAAGCCCTCCGCGAGTTGCCCAGAGTGCGCTTCGAACTTCCCGAAAGCTGAGCTGCTCCCATGCCCCCGTTCAAACCACGCCCCCAGGGGACGCTCAGCGAACTGCTGCGCGATTTAGCTCATCACCGAGGCGAAGTAGAGGCCCTGGTGATCCCCGATTTCGTTCGTGACGGTCACGAGCTGCGACTGAGCTTCTCTGCCCTCGACGCTAGGGTGGACCATCTCGCTGCGGGGCTTATCTCCTTGGGCATCGAAGCCGGAGAGCACGTAGCTCTTTGGGCCGGCAACGTGGCCGACTGGGTGCCCCTCGAGTTTGCTCTGGCTCGAATCGGTGCAGTACTCGTCACGATCAACACAGCACTCCAGCACGACGAAGTGGCCTACGTTCTGCGCCAAAGCCAGGCTGTTGCTGTGCTGCACACCACGGGCACTGGCAGCAACGAAGCGAGCGCCTTGCTGGACAACATTCTTGCAGACTCTACGCTAGATCTCGGCGCAGTGCGCCACCGCGTGTGGCTCCCCGCCTCACCGGAAGACTCTGCTCCCAACGGGCTGCTCATGGGCGCGCACACCCAAGAGCATGGGCCACTCACCTCACTCGACGATGTGGTTGCCTTGGGGCGTGAACTCCCGGCAGAGCAACTCACCCAGCGCGAGAAGGCTTGCCGCCCCAGCGACGTGGTCAACATTCAGTACACCTCGGGGACCACGGGCTTCCCCAAAGGCGTGATGCTCAGTCACAGCAACCTGCTCTCTAGCGCCTGGGACCTCGGCGATCAGCTGCGGCTCACCGGTGACGACAGCACATGCTTGATGGTGCCGCTCTTTCATTGCTTCGGTTGCGTGGTGGCCGTGCTCGGCAGCTACAGCTACGCCGTTGGGATTCACGTGCTGCCCGGCTTTGATGCTGAGAACGTGCTGCGTCTCGTGGACCAAGAACGGTGCACTATCATTCACGGCGTGCCCACCATGTTCTCCGCGTTGTTGGCACACCCCGACCGCTCACGCTTCGACACGCATTCCCTGCGCACGGGACTCATGGCCGGGGCACCCTGTCCTGAACCCCTCATGCGCGCTGTCATCGACGAGCTGCACTGCGACGGCATGTGTATTGCTTACGGCTTGACCGAAGCCGCGCCAGGAGTTGCGGGCACAAATCCCGAGGACAATCTTGCCGTGCGCTGCGGTAGCTTGGGCAGGCCTCTCCCCGGTGTCTCTGTGCGCATCGTCGACCCCGAAACCTGCGTAGACGTTCCCCCTGGCGAAGAGGGCGAACTCTGGCTCGCGGGGGACAACATCATGGTCGGCTACTTCAACGCTCCCGACGCCACAGCGCTCGCCATCAAAGACGGCCGCTGGTTGCGCACCGGAGATTTAGCCAGGCGAGATGAGCAGGGCCTGCTCTACATCGTGGGCCGAGCCAAGGACATCATCATTCGCGGGGGAGAAAACATCGCTCCCGCCGAAATCGAAAACATCCTGCGGGAACATCCCGACGTCCACGACGTGGCGGTTGTCGGCGTCACGGATCGTCACTTCGGCGAAGAGGTGGGCTGCGCCGTTGTGCTCAAGGCTGACCGTCGCCTCCAACCGCAAGAGCTGTCTAGCTGCCTGCAAGGGCGCATCGCGTCCTTCAAGATCCCCAAGTTCTGGAAGGCCTTTGACGCCTTTCCCCTCACCGGTTCGGGCAAGGTGCAGAAGTACAAGCTACGAGAGATGATGGGCGACGCCACGGTGTTTACGCAGCCACAACAAAATCCCGCAGCTCCTTGAGGCCCAGCGCACGCAACGCCTCGCGGATCGTTTCTCGCGGCTTGGCACCGGCCACAGACACGACGACCTTCCGTGGTAGCAAGTCAGCCAGCGCCTCTGGGGCCACAACGGTTGCTCCATGAATGACGTTGCCAAGGCGCCCCGGATGCAGCTCGACAATGTGCGACGGCATGCAGCCGTGGTCGGCTAGGGCCCTGAGCAGGCCTTTGCCAGTGTGGCCGTAGCCCCACAGAACGTAATTCTCAGCACCGCTCAGAAAGCCGTTCGCCAGAATCGCAGCCTTGCAGTCTGTGAATCGCTCCTGGGCATAGCGTTCATGGGTGCGCGAGTGCCTCTCCGGAGTATCTCGCCAAGCCAGCAATCGCCGGGGCACAACCCCCACCCGATGGCCCTCGCTTAGCAATCGCAACACGAGGTCGTAGTCTTCGGGCCAGCCTTGGTCGCGGTAGTTCACGCTGTCGAAGGCTTGCCGGCGAATCATCAGCGTGGGATGGGCCACGGGACACTCCACGTAAGCGTTGCGTCGGATGTCATCCGGGCTGCGAAGGCTGTTCAACCACGACTCGTAGAGCACCATCCCTTGGCTCAACTGACGCCGGGGAAACATACGCACATGGCAGCCCACAGCGGCCATTGAGTCGTCGCTCTCCAGCGCGTTCAGCTGCTCGGCGAGGCGATCCCGACGCATGACGTCATCGGCATCCATGCGGGCCACGTAGCGCCCGGTGCACTCGCTCACCCCGAGCAACAGCGTGTCCACCAAGCCCCGATGAGAAGCAGCCAACAACCGGAAGCGCTCATCACGAGCGACAAACTGATGCGCCACGCTAGTGCTCTCGTCAGAACTGCCGTCATCCACAATCACGCACCGCCAGCGCTGCTCGGTCTGTCGCTCAATAGAGGCGAGACAGGACGGCAAGGTCTTCTCGGCGTTGTAAACCGGCAGCAAGATCGACAGCAGCGGAGCGTTCACGCAGCCATCGTCTCACGAGATCCTCAAACCGGGGAAGGGCCTGGCTGCAAACGCCCCTCCCCGACGCCCCTCAGTTCTCTCGCTAGATCCGCTCAGACTGCTTGCTGATCAGCTTGTCCCAATTGGCGTCAGCCTTCTTCTTGAGCGCCTTTGTGTCCTCGTCCCAACTGCTGCTGGTGTCGTCGTACCAAGCCTTGAAGAACAGATGTAGCTGGCCAGCTGTCATGCGATAGCTCTCTGGATCGACTTCTACCTTCGCCCCCTGCGCGCCCATGGCGTAGGAGCACCATCCGCCGTGGGCGGGTTCGTACTTGGCGGTGTCCCTTTGAAAGAGCTTGAGGTTCTTCTCGCTTGCGAAGCGATAGACCACGCCACGCACACTTTGGGACCAACGAGATTTGCCCTTGCGCGGCTCGGAGCCACCCTCAGAGAAGTAGCTCACCGGGTCGTAGCCTTCGATGGCCAGGGACACGTCGCTGAGGTTGAACTCCTCGAAGAGTCGAAAGCTGCCCTTGGCGGCCTTGCCAGCTGACTCTCCCGAAAAGCGACGCCAGTTCTTGTCAGCTGCAGCGAGCAACTTGTGCTGTTCGGGAACCCAGTCCCCGTCGAACTCGGTGTACTCGGCATCGGCGAAGAGCGTCAGCCGCCCTTCAGAGATCAAGAACGCCAAAGGGTCCACGGCGTAACGGATATCTTTACTCATGGCGTAGGCGCACCAACCGCCGTGGGTGGGCTCGTACTTGTCGGGGTTCGCCGTGAAGAGCTGCCGATTCTCGTCGCTGGCAAAATGGTAGACGGCACCGCCGTGTTCCAGGGAGATGCTGGATCGCCCAGGGGCCGCCTTGCCCCCCCCCTTCGTCAAAGTAGGCCACGGGGTCGAAACCGCCGAGCGCCAAGGAATCCTCGCCCAAGTTGTATTTCGAGGGTTCTCGATCAGTTTGAGCGGCCAGCGGGGCAGCACCCATGAGCGAGAGGGCGGCAACAGCCAAGCAAGTCAGAAAGTCGTGAAAACGGAGATTCATCAGCGTACTTCTCTGGCGAGTGTGTGAAACGGGAAGGGGCACCCTCGGCGGTGCCCCTTTAAGGCCTGAGTCCTACTGCAGCACGAGCAAGCACAAGCCTGCCAAACAGAAGCCCCTCATCGTCAAAGGGTTACTCCCAGGCAAATCGACAGCTTGCGGCGAAGGAGTGACATCACCGAAACGGATCGTGCCTCGCGCCTTGCCAGGAGCAGCAATTTGGCAATGATGGCCAGCGTTCGACACATGGAGTGGTAAATCCCCGCCACAGCTCGAACGCAACCAACGAGGACCCCATGCACGAAAGCGCCAAGCCACAACTCTTCAGCCCAGCACTCGCAGACGTGCCAGAGCTGTGCTTCTCAGAGGGCCGCTACCAGATTCGCCTGGCGACGACCCAGGCAGACGTCCGTGCCGCCCTCCGCTTGCGCTACCAGGTTTTCAATCTCGAACTCGGCGAGGGCCTGGCCAGCTCGAAACTGACCGGAGAAGACAAAGACGCGTTCGACGATAGCTGCCATCACCTCATCGTTGAGCATGCAGGGCAAGTCGTCGGCACGTACCGCATGCAAACCTACGAGTCTGCTCGGAGCCATCAGGGCTACTACTCAGATGGCGAATACCACCTCGATGATCTGGGACAAGGGCTGCTCAAAAACTCCGTCGAGATCGGGCGAGCCTGCGTGGCCAAAGAACACCGCAAACAGAAGGTCCTCTTCGGATTGTGGCGTGGGCTAGGTCGCTACCTGCAACTTCAGGGCAAGCGCTACCTCTTCGGCTGTTGCTCGCTCACCAGCCAAGACACAGCCGAAGGGCGCGAGGTCATGGCTTGGCTGCGGCAACAGAACCTGGTCTGGCCCGGTCCCATTGCCCGAGCCCGTCCGAGCAACAGCTGCTTTGGCCCCGCCCCCGAAGCGACGGCCGTTGCGGCAGTCAAACTGCCCACGCTCTTCGGGACTTACATGCGCTTCGGCGTTCGTGTAGCCAGCGATCCAGCGATCGACCGCGAGTTCAAGACCATCGACTTTCTCGTGGTCATGGACACCGACAGCATCCCCGCCCTGGTGCGCCGGATGTTCTTCACGAACTGAGTACGCCCGTGTCTCGCTTGCGTGCCTCTCTGCGCCTCGTGTCGTTCCTACTGTGGTCGGCGTGTCTGTTCGTCACCTACCAGCTCAGTCGCCCCCTAGGGTGGCTGTGGTCGCAACGCCACTACAGGGTGCAGACTTTCCTGTGCGGCCTTTGGGCTCGGGGCGTAGCAACGATCATTGGCCTACGCATCTCGGTCACTGGCAACGCACCCCGGGCTCCGTTCATCCTGGTCAGCAACCACCTCGGATATGTCGACATCATTACGCTGATGTCCCAAACCCCAGGAGTCTTCGTCAGTCGTGCGGACGTGGCGGGCTGGCCGGTGCTAGGCGTCCTGGCGCGAGCGGCCAACACGATCTTCATCGACCGCTCCCTGCGCCGTGATGTAGCCCGGGTGAACACACTCATTCGCGATGTACTCGCTTCGGGCCGGGGCCTGCTAATGTTTCCTGAAGGCACGTCATCCGGGGGCGACACAGTGCTACCGTTTCGTTCGTCCTTGCTTGAGCCTGCAGTGCAGAACAAGCAAGCGGTGAGCTTTGCCAGTTTGTCCTACTCCACTCCCGCCGGAGCAGCGCCAGCTTCAGAGGCCGTTTGCTGGTGGGGAGAGATGACCTTCCTTGATCACTTTATGGGCCTGCTCGGATTGACCTCGGTGAACGCCACGGTGCATTTCGGAGAAGAGCCGCTGACGGCAGCAACTCGTCACGAGCTGGCGGCGCGCCTGCACGAGTCCATCACGAGTCTGCGCCAAACACAGCCGAGCACCACGCTCCTATGAGCGAGAACAACGAGCGTTCGTTCCTGTCCCACCTGCTCCGGGGACTGCTGCTGGTCTGGGCTATCGCGCTGATCGCCTCTTGGTCTTGGCAATGGCTTGCAACCACAAAACAAGCCGCTGACACCGCAGCAACGAACAAACCCGGAGAGCAGCGGCTGACCCTGAAAGAAGTCACTGCAGCGGGACAACTCAGCGGCGGCACAGTGCAGCTGGCGTGGCTCGAATCTGGTGACCCGGACGCCCCCACCGTCGTACTCATCCACGGCAGCCCCGGCCACAAAGAGCACTTCGACAAGCTGATTCCCTTGCTCGACAAGCAGTACCACGTCATCGCCCTTGATCTCCCGGGCTTTGGTCAGTCTCAGCGAAACATTCTCGATTACTCCCTACGCAGCGACGCCCGTTACCTCGATCAACTACTCGCAGCGAAAGGGGTGCATCAGGCTCACATCGTGGGCTACAGCCTGGGCGGCGGCGTGGCCCTGCAAACTTGGGGGCTGTTTCCCGAGCGAGTGAAGTCGGTCACGTTGCTCTCCGCCATCGGCGTGCAAGAACTCGAACTTCTCGGGGACTACCGACTCAATTACGCGCTGCACATAGCCCAGCTTCGTTTGTTTCAAGCCCTCGATTTCCTCACGCCGCACTTTGGCGTGAACGACATCTTCGATCGAGCCATCGCCTACGCCCGCTCGTTCTCCGACAGTGACCAACGCCCCCTGCGCGGCATCCTCGAAGTGATCGACGTGCCCGTGCTAGTGATTCATGGAGAACGTGACCCGCTCGTACCTGCCGCCGCCGCCCGAGAGCACCAGCGTATCGTCCCCCAAAGCGAACTGTGGATGGGACCCGGCCGGCACTTCATGGTGTTTGCCAGCCAACCGCCCTTCGCCGATGAGCTGCTAAGCTTCCTGGGGCGCGTCGACCGAGAGCAAGCCGTCACAAGAAGCGAGGCCTCTCCCGAACGCACCGCAGCAGCAGCAGTCCCCTTCGATCCATCCTCAGTGCCACCGGCCACGGGCGTGCTGCTGGTTGTGCTGATCACCTTGATCGCTGTGGCCACATTGATCAGCGAAGACCTCGCCTGCGTAGGTGCCGGGCTTCTGGCGGCCCGCGGTCAGCTCTCCTTCGTTGCCGCAACAAGCGGGGCCTTCGTGGGCATCTTGGTAGGCGACCTGGCACTCTTCGCCGCTGGACGAATCTTAGGTCGAGCCGCCGTCCGCCGGCGCCCGCTACGCTGGATGTTCAGCGAGACCTCACTGGCCCGAGCGTCCCGGTGGTTTCAGCAGCGGGGTATGGCTGCCATCTTCATCAGCCGCTTCCTGCCGGGCATGCGCCTGCCAACCTACTTCGCTGCTGGAGTCGTAGGCACCAGCCTGCCACTCTTTGCACTCTGGTTCGCCTTCGCCGGCCTCGTCTGGACTCCCGTCCTGGTGGGAGCCTCGATGGTCCTCGGCGAGCAAATGCTCGAGAGTGTCACCTGGCTGCAAGACCACACCTGGAGCGCCATCGCTGCGGTCATGGGGCTGATGATGATCGTGCTCAAGGTCGGCATCCCAGCCTGCAGTCACCGCGGACGTCGCCAGTTGTTCGGTCTCTGGCGACGGTGGACTCGTTGGGAGTTCTGGCCGCCGTGGCTGTTCTATCCCCCGGTCGCGGTTTACGTGGGCTGGCTAGCCCTCAAGCACGGTGGATTGCGCCCCGTGACAGCGGTCAATCCTGGTATTCCCGCTGGGGGATTCGTCGGCGAATCGAAGGCGGACATCTACCAGCAACTCAGCAGCCGTCGCCAGTTTCTTGCAGCCACTCTGCTCATCCCGGGCGACGCACCTCTCGCCGCACGTCTGTCTCTCGCCGACGACTTCCTTGAGCAAGAGCAGTGTTCGTTTCCCGTCGTGCTCAAACCAGATACTGGCCAACGGGGACAGGACGTGGTCTTCGTGGCATCCCGAGAAAACGTGCACCATCACTTGGCCACGCACACTACAGATCTGCTCATCCAGGAGCGGCTGGACGGAGTTGAGTTTGGCGTCTTCTACTACCGACACCCAGACGAAGAAAACGGCCATGTGTTCTCCATCACGGAGAAATCCCTGCCGGCACTAACCGGCGACGGTGTGCGCTCCGTCGAGCAACTCATCTTCGACGACGATCGCGCTTGCACCATGAGTCGCGTGTCCTGCGAAAACCTCTCCGCACGCCTCGACGACATTCCTGAACTCGGCGAGAGTGTCTCCCTGGCGCAGCTCGGCACCCATTGCCAGGGGGCGATATTTCTCAATGGGGACAGACTCAAGACCGCCCAGCTCGAAGCGAGCATCGACCACATTGCCAAGGGCTTTCACGGATTCAACTTCGGCCGTTTCGATCTCCGCGCACCGTCAGCCGAAGCCCTCATGGCTGGGAATGGCCTGCGCATCATCGAACTCAATGGGCTGACGTCCGAAGCCACGCACATCTATGACCCGTCGACACCGTTGTTCACGGCCTGGGCGGTTCTCTTTGAACAATGGCGGCTGGCGTTTCAGATCGGCAAGCGCCAGCAACAGTTGGGCATGCCAACGACAAGTGCGCTAGGCCTGGCGCTCATGGCCTGGCGCTTCTACGCAGCACCTCGCAAAGACAGCTAGCCCGCATTTCTCACGAGGTTCTTCGCAACCATGTCTTTCCAGACGCGGCCGCAGCAGAACCTCGTGAGAAATGCGGGCTAGGCGGTCAGCGCCCGCCTTCTGAGGTGAGCCCAAGATCTGCATCTTCGAGCCAGGCCGGCGTGAAGCCTCCACTCACCAGCATCTCCAGCGCAGCCCAGGACACGGCAAGACTCTGAGCCATATGGTCGTAGTCGAGGCGGTCAGCCTCATCGCTCGGGCGGTGATAGTCCTGGTGCATGTTATAGCTGGAGAAGGACTGCGCCACGACGCCACGTTCCACGAACGCGTAGTTGTCCGAACGCTGAAAGAACGACTGCTGCGGGCGAGGATCAGCCACGACTTCGATGCCTTGATCAGCCCAAGCTGGCCCCACGTTGCTCAGCTCGTAGCCCGTGAGCCAGAGCTTCCCCGGGCCACCCACCAAGGGATCCGGTCGACCGATCATCTCGAAGTTCAAGTTGTAGACCGTCTGCTCAAGAGGTGCTGCAGGATGATCGAGATAGTAGTACGTGCCCAGCAGACCGTGCTCCTCACCCGTGACCAGCAAGAACAAGAGCGTTCGTTCGCCGGCTTCCTGCGAGCCTGCCGCTCGGGCCAGCTCAAGCACAGCCGCGACGCCCGACGCATCGTCATCAGCACCGTTGTAGATCGCGTCGCCCCCCTCCTCCAACGCTGGCCCCGTCACGTGATCGTAATGGGCCGTGAGGACAACGACCTCGTCTGCCACGGTTGGATCGTCCGCAGAGCCCACGCCGGGCAATCGCCCTAGGACGTTGTACGCTGCCGAAGAGGTCTGCGCTTCTAAGTGCAACCGGAGCTGCTGCCAGCGGCCATCCGCAAAGCCTGCAGCGGAGTTGCCGCGCACCATGATATTGGCCATAGCGTCGGGGCGGCTGATCAACTCGGCGGGCGCTGGTTGAGCCTCACCGGGCATGGGTGGCCCCATCAAGAGTACGGCCGCCCAGCCATCTGTGAGGCCACTTCGAACCCAGCCGTAGGCTGTGCGCACATCAGCCGTGAGGACGAGCACCTTGTCAGGCTCCCCCGTGTCGGGCAGCGCCTCTTCGCTGGCGGCGGACACAAGATCGAAGGTGCCGGCGACCGGCCCTCCCGCGAACATCAGCCAGTCTGTGCCGCAGGCCATTTCGTGCTCAACGCCGTCCCCGTCCACCAAGAACAGCTGACCCGGACCTGAGAGCTCGTGGCGCTCCACGTCGGTCTTCTGAAACCAACCGCCGTCGTCCCCTGCTGGCTCGCAACCGGCGGCTGCCAGCACCCCGGCAATGTAATGGGCAGCCGCGAGCCCTCCCACGCTGCCCGTATCACGGCCCTGCAAACGATCAGCAGCAAGAACCTCGACGTGGCCGCGCAGTGCAGCTGCTGTCATGGGCTGCTGAGCCAAGGACGGGGGAGAAGCGAGAGCTGCAACGAGACCGACAAGGGCAAGGCGAGTGATGATCATGGCGACAGGCTACTGCGACCGACGAGGGACGGTCCAGCGTGCATCTGCCAGCGCGAGGGCTGGGCGCTGGCAGATGTGTCCACGAAGGCTCAATCGTCTGCGGGCTCTTCGTCCTTTTTCTCGGAGCCGAGTCGCCCCAGTACGGACGGCAGTTCGATGCCTGCCTGACTCGCCAGCTCGTGCATGGCCGGCAGAGAACCCATCAGGCTTGAAAGGAAGTCCGCCGTGGCGCCCTTTCCTCCGGCGCCCCGGCCTCCATCCCACACCGTGATCTTGTCGATCTCTAGATTGGAGATGGCCTTCACCTGCTGCTCGATGAGCTGAGGCAGCTGCTCAATCATCAACAAAGTGGGCGCAAGAGCCGGATCGTCGCCGCAAGCCTTCACCAGTTGCTCGTAGCCTTCAGCCTTCGCCGTCAACACTTGGCGTAAACCCTCAGCTTCTGCAGCATAACGCGCCAGAATCGCGTCGGCTTCACCACGAGCCACTCGCCGCAGTCTTTCCGCTTCCGCGTCTGCAGCCACCTCAATACGTTGCTTCTCGATTTCCTGAGGAGCCAACTCGACCTTCGCCAGCCTGGCCAATTCTTCGTCCCGCTCTGCTTCGAGAATCGCCTGCTTCGCCCGAGCCCTCGCAACGTCCGCACGCATGTTTGTCTCAGCTTCGATCTCTGCAAAGAGAGCGTTGCTCTCCGCCACAGAAGCTGCGGCTTTGTTCTCACCTTCGATTGCGGTTGCTTCGTAGCCTGACACGACCACGCGCTTCTTACGTTCAGAGTCCTTCTCTCCCTCTGCCGTCGAGGCCAACTCCTGCGCCACCGCGACATTACGCTCGCGGTGAGCCACGGCCTCGCCCATAGAGCCGTCCCGCTCCTGCTGAGCCACATCAACCTTCGCGATGTTCACGGCTTCTGCTGCGGCTCGCATACCAATGGCGATGTAGCCGCTCGCATCTGTGATGTCGCGAATGTTCACGTTGATCAGGGCGAGGCCGATCTTGTTCACCTCTTGCCCAACATTCTCGTTGATCAAGGCCATGAACTTCTCGCGGTCCTTGTTGATCTCTTCAATGGACAAGGTCGCGATCACCAAACGGAGCTGGCCAAGAATGATGTCTTGGGCCTGCTCGCGAATGTGATCCTCTGACAACCCCAGAAGACGCTCGGCAGCATTGTTCATCAGCACGGGCTGCGTCCCCACACCCACGGTGAATGTCGCCGGCACGTTGACGCGAATGTTGTTCAACGACAGCGCACCTTCGAGAGGGATGTCGATGACGAGCGGATCCAAACTCAAGAACTCGAAGTCTTGAATCAGCGGGATGACCAAAGCGCTACCACCGTGAATACACTTCGCCGCCTGCTGTCCGCCCACCTTGCCGTAGATCACCAAGATGCGATTACTCGGGCAACGCTTGTACTGGCGCACGATGAACAACATCAGGAAAACGAAGATCAGCGCGGCAAAACCAAGAACCGGAATCCAGAATTCGAAGTCCGGTGCACCACTGCCCGCCTGGGCCAGAATCGCAAAAAACGTCATCGTTGAATCTCCCTTTCTACCCGTTCGAACTCAGGCCAAAGTGACCATGAGGGTGTTGTCATCGTTGACCGCCAGAACACGAACCCGTGTCTTGGTCGGCAACTCTTCTCCCTGTGTGATGGCGTCGTAGATGCGTTGCCGATCGCGCACAACGACACGCACTTGCCCACTCGCGTGGCCACCGCCGGGAACCGTGAGGTAGACCTCTCCGGTGAAGCCCACAGCTGTCTCGGGGCTCATCGTCCCGGAGCTCTGCAGGTCGTAGATGCCCTTGAGCACTAGCCCCAGAAGCCAAGCCATCGAAACCCCGCCTGCCACACCAACAGCGGCCGCGGGAGCCATCTCCCAGTGCATGCCAAGCAAGGCACCAATGCCCGCCCAACCGAACCCGCCTAAGAACGCCGACACCCCCTGGATCGACAAAACGGTGAACGCTGACGTCGAATCCTCCCCGTCGAAATCGGCGCCATCAAAGTCGGCATCGGCGCCGAAGTCACCGTCTCCGGCTCCTCCTATGAGCATCATCAAGATGCGCAAACTGAACATGGCCGTCCCGAGAAGCGCTGGAATCGTGAACCAAAGCGCCTGTCCTTCGAACAGTTGATCGAGCATAACGAGAGGTCTCCCTGAGCAAACGGTACCGGTCGGCCAACCCAGCCGCCAGCAAGGCTCCCGACTCATCGGTCCGGAATACCCGCGCCGTTCTTACGGCCAAGCCCCCCGCCGTTTCACACAGCCCGCGCCACTCGCCCTTCCGGTCAGTTTGGCCGGTATGCAAAGGGGTTTGTCGGCGTCTCCGCAGACTTCATGGCCAAATAGACGAGCAAGGCCAAGAAAATCAGGATCGGCGGGATCCAGAGCTTCTTGTTCTGGGTCAGGAAGTCGAGAAAGCCCTTCATCTGCGGTGTGATCCCACGGGCCGCGCCCTATTGCGCGCCAACTAAAAGCCATCGTAGAGGACAGATCTCAAGGCTTCCAGGGGGCTCATGCCCCACTGGCGAGGTGCCTCTTTCAGTTTAGCTCTAGATCAACAATCAGATCTTTCATGTCCGCCATCAAGACGAGACGAGCACCGAGATGCATGTGGCAACCGTCCAGCATGACTTCGTAACTCACCAGACCATCGGGGCAGCGACTGCGGAACAACTGATCCGCATCCAGCAGGGTCACGCCGGGTCGTGACCCTGCAATGTCGCGAACAACACCGTTGGTTCTGTCATTGGCCGTGTTGGGGGAGCGATCGAGCATTGCCGCCTCTCGCCACCGCGCGACAGCACCCTCGCTGTTGCCTTGCAGCCAATCCACGAGCCCGACCATGAAGATCACCCGTGGGTCGCCGGGGACAGTCTCGTCTTCTTTCTTCAAGGCCGCCGCAGCCCCTGACAACTCTTCGAGTTCTGCGCTCGTCGGATCAGCGAACATCACCTCGGCAAACCAATCCAGCACTTCTGGAACATCCGGTCCCCAGAGTTCCGGGTCAGTCCAAAGGGTGTTTGCCCCTGACGTCTGCTCTGCTCCTGGCTTGCTTCTCGGATCCCGAGAGAGCCCTCCGCTCAATCGTCGCAATCGAGGAATCGACTCGGCGTCGCGCTCACTGCCACCGCTCTGCCAAGCGGAGCCCCGAAGCCGGATTGGCGGCGCAAAGCCGTGCCGAAAACGCTCAGGAATAAGATGTGCTGCCGTAATCGATCGGGATTCGTGCAACTGCCTCTCCCTCTCAGGAAGAGGGTCGATGGGCGTCCAGACCCGCGGCAGCCAAAACAGATTACTGATCACAGTAGACATCACCACGGGGACACCGTTCTCCGCAGCGATGTCGCACATCAAGCCCAAGTTCTTGCGGTATCCATCGTAGACAGCGAGCGTCTGGTCCCACGGGAGGCGGCGCTGAGAAGGATCGGCTCGATCGAGGTTGGTGGCTGGCATGGGCGCCGGCTCTTCCTCCAACGTAAAGCACATCAGTTGAAAGAACTGCAAGCCGGACAGAGCATCCGTGAAACGATCCTGCACTTCAGAGGCGCCGTCGTTCTGAAGCTCAAGCTCGAAACCCAACTCCACAAACTCGTTGTGCCCCGAGTAGATCACCACGAGATCAGGCTGCAGCACCATGGCCTGCTCAAAGAGATACAAAGCCCGCCGGCTCCCGTACCCCTCTCGCCCCAGGTTCACAACCTCCCAAGCAGTGCCCTCCTCTTGGGTCGCCTGGTTGAGTGTTTTCTCCAGGTTGACCTGAGGAAACCCTCGAGTGTTACTGCCTCCGAAGAGCAAGACTCTGCGACGATCGCTCCGGGGAGCGATCGTTGTCTCTTGTGCTGAGTCGCCGTAGATACGGGTCACCCACCCACCCGGGTGCTCAGGGTCAGGGGTCAAATATCGAGCAGATGGATCAAAACCCCGAGAGCTGTGAAGCCCGTCCGCAGCGGACATGGGCAGCAGCAACCGGACCGAGACCTCTGCGACAACACAAAGCAGCGCAAGTGGCAGCAACATGTAGAATATTTTTCGGCCCAACGACAAGCTGGCTTGACTCCCCACGTTCGCGCTCATACGCACCAGCTCCTAGTGAAAGCGCCTGTGAGTTCCCGCGCCTTCCTCCGCCGAGAGACCGCTTTCTTCTCGCAATTCAGCACGTTTCTCGCGCCAGCTCGCAAAGTTACCGGGATGGAAGTGAACGCCCATGTCGGGATCAAAAGCCAAAATGTGCGTAGCGATACGATCCAGGAAGTAGCGATCGTGAGTGACCACGATGCAGCAGCCGGGGAACGTTAACAGGGCCTCTTCAAGGTGGCGGAGAGTCGGCAAGTCCAGGTCGTTGGTCGGCTCATCGAGCAGCACCAAGTTGCCACCCTTGGCCAGCATCTTCGCCATCTGCACGCGGTTGCGTTCGCCACCGGAAAGCGTCTTCATGGGCTTCTCTTGCTCAGCCCCACGGAAGTTAAAGCGAGACACATAGGCGCGGCCATTCAGTTCGACATCGCCAACGCGAATCATCTCGGTACCACCTGTGACCGTCTCGAAAACGGTGGCGTCGGGATTCAGATCGCGGCGGCTCTGGTCGAGGTAACAAAGGTCTACAGTGCTGCCCAACTCGATGGTTCCGGTGTCGGGCTGATCTTGCCCGACGATCATGCGCATCAGAGTGGTCTTACCCGTTCCATTCGGGCCCACCACACCCAGGATCGCTCCTGGCGGCATTTCAAAGGACAAACCCTCGAAGAGAGTGCGTTCGCCGAAGCCCTTGGTCACATCGTCCAGGACGAGCACCTTATCGCCCAACCGTCGCGTGAAGGGCAGCGCCAAGCGGATGTCGTCCTTGACCACGCGCCGGTGCTCGAGCACGAGATCGTCATAACGCTGCACGCGCGCTTTACTCTTCGTCGTGCGGCCCTTCGGGTTTTGTCGAATCCAGTCGAGCTCCCTGTCGATCTGCTTGGCCCGCTCGTCATCGTGCTTCTTGCGCTGGCGGTAAAACTCCGCTCGCTGAGACAGGTAACTGCTGTAGTTGCCTTCGTAGGATCGGGCAGTCCCCCTATCGATCTCGAGCATCCAGCCCACGACGTTATCCAAGAAGTAGCGATCGTGAGTAATCAGGATGACCGTGCCGTTGTAATCCTGGAGGTGCCGCTCCAGCCAACTCACCGTGTCCGCGTCCAGGTGGTTCGTGGGCTCATCGAGCAGGAGCAGGTCAGGGTGCTCCATCAAAGTGCGGCACAAGGCGATGCGGCGCTTCTCACCGCCGGAGAGATTCGTCACCGGGCTGTCGCCAGGGGGCAAGCGCAACGCGTGCATGGCCTGCTCGATGTGCCGGTCGAGTTCCCAGGCATCCTTCTCTTCGATCTGCTCCTGCAGGCGGCCCATGCGCTCGAGCAACTTTTCCATCTCGGCGTCGGACATCTCGTCGCCCATGCGGGCCGAGACCTCTTCGTACTGCGCGACCATCGCTCGAATGGGTTCAACGGCCTTCTCAACGTTCTCCAACACGGTGAGTTCGGGATCGAGCTTGGGCTCTTGGTGCACGAACCCAACGGTCAGGCCTGGCACCCCCTGAGCAGTCCCTTCGAACTCAGTGTCTTCCCCCGCAATGATGCGCAGCAGAGTCGACTTGCCCATGCCGTTGGGCCCGATCACGCCGATACGCGCACCGCGCAGGAACGACAAGGTCACGTTTTCGAAGAGCTGACGAGTTCCGTATGACTTCGAAACTTCGTGAACGGTAAAGCAAATGTCAGAGGTACTAACGCCCATGGTGCAACAATCGTCTGGGGAAGGGATGGAAACGGGAGCAGACCACACTTTCGTCGTCAGCCACTCGCGAGCCCGCCGAGATCAGCCAAATTGGCCGCAGCAGCAGAGCGGAGGATTGTAGCCGTTCAAGCCGATCCCGTCCTATCCCCCTCCCCCCTTCCGCAACCCGCCCACTCGAACCCACTGCGACCGGGTCGCTACAATCCCTCGCTTCACTGCCAGCCGGCCCCTGCAACACCTTGCGAGACGCCTCTTGTCCACTCACGCAGACCCCACCGACCTGCTCGCCGAAGCCCTTGACCGCTCCGGCGAGGGATACGTCGAGCTCCGCTACCACGGCAAACGCACCCGCTCCGTCTCAGTAGAGAAGGGCCGAGTCGATCAGGCCCGCATCGCAGAGCACAACGGCGTGGGAGTTCGCGTCCTCGACAGCGGCACCTGGGGCTTTGCCTCCACGGACCGCTTCGAGCTGGGTTCCTTGAAACAGGCCATCGACGCCGCCCGGGCAGCCGCGCGATCCTCCGCCGCAGCTCGTAAAGAGAAGATCACCGGGCTCCCTCCCGCAGATCTCGCCGTGGGCCGCTTCGACGCCCCTGGGTTCGATGAGCTGGCCGCACGCCCCTTAGAGGAGTCGCTACAGCTGGCTGTCGACATTGAGGCCCGCACCCGAGCAAGCTCGCCCTCTATTGAGTCTGCGGTCTGTGGCTACACCGAGGTCTTTGAAGAGAAGGGCATCGTCACCAGCGATGGCGCCAAGGCCTGGAGCCGCTTGGCACGACCGGAGTTTCGGGTGATCGCCATCGCCCGCAATGGCTCCGAAATCCAGCGGGCGGCGGACACTGTGGGCGCCACCGGGGCCTGGGACTGCCTCTTCGGACGTCGAGCCCCCGAAGAACTCGCCGACCATGCTGCAGCCACCGCCGTGGACCTGCTGTCAGCGGGCTACCCCGAGGGCGGCAGGATCAAAGTGATCCTCTCCCCCGCCCTCGTGGGCCTGCTCACCCACGAAGCGGTCGGGCACACGGTCGAGGCCGACTTTGTCGCGTCTGGGTCCTGCGCAGCTGGACGCCTCGGGCAAACCGTGGCCTCCGAGCTCGTGACCCTGTGCGATTCGGGCGCCTCCGAATACCACCCAGGCGCCGGGGGCACCATTCTTGTGGACGACGAGGGCGTCCCCACCAAGCGCACAGTGATCATTCGCGACGGCGTCCTCGAGAGCTATCTCCACGACCGAGAGTCTGCGGCTCACTTCGGAGTCGCCCCCACGGGCAACGCCCGCGCTTGGGAATTCGACGACGAACCCCTCATTCGCATGCGCAACACCTACATCGAGCCGGGGACATCCTCCCTCGACGAGATGATCGCCTCCGTAGACCACGGCTTAATCCTGGATGGGCCGCTCAACGGCCAAGCAGACGCCAACGGCGAGTTCATGTTCGGCACATCCCAAGCCTGGCCCATTCACAAGGGCAAGCGCGGGCCGCTCATGCGCGGGGTCAATATCTCGGGCATCGCCTTTGACGTGCTGGCCACTGTCGACAAGGTCAGCAGCGACTTCCTCTGGGACCTTGGCTCGGGGCACTGCGGCAAGGGCCAACCGGCCAAAGTCGATGCGGGTGGACCGTGGCTCTCCTGCGAAGTGCTTGTGGGAGGGCGCAAATCGTGACGAAACCGAGCCAGCAGCCGACTCACTGGGAAGCCGGTGCTTGCGAAGACAAGCTCCTTGGGCAGTGCAGCGAACTCGTCTCGCG
>JBLIMM010000017.1:0-25682 GCA_047638635.1 Pseudohongiellaceae bacterium
TGGCCCGGCCGTACTCACCGGCTTCTTCGAAGCCTTCAGCGCTGGTGACCTTGCCGGACACGATGCTCTCGAGTTTCTCGACGAAAGTCAGCAGAGACTCGTTGTCTGGGTCACGGTCTATGGCCTTGAGAACCGTGCCATGGGCCTTGCCGTAGTCGCGCTTGTCGAGGAGCTTGCCCACGGACTTGGCGTAGCTGTCGGGCAGCTTCGGCAAGGACGTGGTCTTGTCCAGATACTCTTCTAGGCGCTTCTTACCGAATTCTCCCTCGAAGCGACCTGGGTGGCCCCTCCAAAGAATAGTGCCGTCGACATCGACGAGCATCGACGTGGGAAATCCCTTTACGGCGAACGGCTGCTCTTCGGTGGTAGCAACCATGGCCACCGGGAACGTCATGTGCTTCTTTTCGATGGCCTTCGCCACCAATGATTTGGGTTCGTTGGTCACGCCAACGACCACAAGACCTCGATCTCGATACTGATTCCACATTTCGTTGAGATGAGGGACTTGTGAGGTGCAAGGGCCTCACCAAGTTCGCCAGAATTCGATGAAGACGACTTTGCCCTGAAGTTCGGCGAGAGATGAGTCTTCATAACTCAGCCACGTACCACCGAAGTTGGGGGCGGGGTCGCCTTGGGTGGGGACAATCCTGTCCCCGACGAAGGCAGCTGCTAGAGCGAGTGCTCCAGCTAAGACGACAGACAGCATGTTGGACTCCTTTGCTGATGATCGGCATGAAGCGGTCGTCGTGATTCCGGGCGAACTCGGTGCCTGTGATGCCCCTCTCACGATTCCGTAGCGGCCGAGTATAGCCCAAGTCTGTCTGATTCTGGTGTGGGAGGGAGCGAATCCCCCGTGCTTGCCTGGACTGGGTTTGCGAAACTCCTGAAGCTGTTCGACAGGCTCAATAGTTCTCACGTAGGAGACCGGGGAGACCCGGGTCGTTTGATGACGAGTAACTCTGACCACAGTTCTGACGCCGGGCAACGCCTTTCGGTTGTTGATGGCAAGCTGGTTGTGCCCGACAACCCGATTCTGGGTTTTGTCGAAGGTGACGGCATTGGTCCCGACATCATGCGGGCCTGCTTGCGCGTTTGGGACGCCGGTGTGGCCAGGGCCTACAACGGCGAACGGAGCATTAGCTGGCAAGAGCTGTACATGGGTGAGAAGGCTGCCGAGCGCTTCGACGGCAACTACTTCCCCGAGGAAACCAAGAGCCTGTTGCAAGAGCTGATCGTGTCGATCAAGGGGCCCTTGACCACACCAGTGGGGGGCGGCTTCCGTTCGCTCAACGTGTCTCTGCGGCAGGACCTCGATCTCTATGCCTGCGTGCGCCCGGTGCGGTACTACGAAGGTGTGCCTTCGCCGGTGCGCGAGCCGGGCCTGGTCGACGTGGTGATCTTCCGGGAGAACACCGAAGACGTTTACGCCGGCATCGAATACGAGTCGGGCACTCCTGAGAACGCCAAGCTGGCGAAGTTCTTGCGCGAAGAGATGGGCGCGACGTTCTTCGAAGATGCAGGCCTGGGGGTGAAGCCGATTAGCCGCAAGGGCACTCGCCGGCTGGTGCGCAAGGCCATCGCCTACGCGTTGGACAACGGCCGAGAGAGCGTCACACTGGTGCACAAGGGCAACATCATGAAGTTCACCGAGGGTGCCTTCCGCACCTGGGGGTATGAGCTGGCCCGTGATGAGTTTGCTGACGTCACCATCACGGAAGAGCAGCTGTACAAGCAGTACGGGGGCAAGGTGCCTGACGGCAAGCTGGTCATCAAAGACCGCATCGCCGACATCATGTTCCAACTGATGTTGCTCCGTCCTGCTGAGTTCGGCGTGATCGCCACGATGAACTTGAACGGTGACTATCTGTCCGACGCCATCGCCGCCGAGGTGGGTGGAGTGGGCATTGCCCCTGGGGCGAATATGGCCGATCACGTGGCCGTCTTTGAGGCGACCCACGGCACGGCGCCCAAGTACGCCAACCTCGACAAGGTCAATCCAGGGTCGTTGCTGTTTAGCGGCGTGATGATGCTCGAGTATCTGGGCTGGAACGAAGCGGCCAACCTGATCACTCGCGCCTACGAAGACGTGGTCGGGAAGAAGATCGTGACCTACGACTTCGCTCGGCAAATGGAGGGGGCCACCGAGGTCTCCACCAGCGGTTTTGCGGATGCCATCATCGAGCAGCTTTCCTCGCTGGAGAACATCGAGGCTCGGGAGCAGGTGCGCTGAGATGCTAAAGATGCCCACCGATCGCAGAGAGAATCCCGGCGGGTTGAAGAGCCCTACCGGGCTATGCGAGAGAGTGGTCGCACGCCCATGACGGTGGGGGCCTTGATGACTCGAGCCCCCCTGAGCGTGTCTCGGGGCACCGTGGTCCAAGAGGCGCATGCACACCCTGCGCGCTCACGGGATCAGCAGCGTGCTCGTGCGCCCAGGGGCAGACGGTGAGTGGGGCATCATGACGCAACGGGATATCGTCACTCGCATCGTCTAGGCCAAGCGCTCTACCGCGGAGGCCCTTGTGGGTGGTATCGCTACATTCCAGCTGATCGCCGTGCCCGTCGATATGAGCCTGTACGAATGCTCAAGTTGCATGATGACTGAGGCGATTCGTCGGGTGGTGGTGGTCCAGGACGGGGAGCCCGTGGGGATTGTGAGCGATACGGACCTGTTTCGGACTGTCGACGAGTTTGGCTGGGTGGCCGAGCAAGGCCTTAGCTGGGCCCTGAGAGAGGGTTTGGTTGTCCTGAAAAGAGGCAGCTCAACTGTGGTGTTGACTCAGGGCTGCGACATCGTCAGCATTCGGACATTGTCGGAGTGGCCAGTGTGGTTGCTCCCATGCCGCGCTTCAGGCGGAGAGGTCCCAGCGGGACTGAATCCAAGAGGGGCAGGCAGTACGCCCGACTTGTTGAGTTGTCGTCCCGAGAGGGCCAGCGACTTGCCAGATCGGGCCGCCGACCGTGGAGGCGACGTTCTACGGAGCACCGCGTCTTGCGACCAAATATCAGTCGTCAGATGCAAAGGACAGGTAAAATAGTATGCGCAGCACAGGAACAGTGAAGTGGTTCAACGACACCAAGGGTTTTGGTTTCATCGCTCCCGAAGGTGGTGGGGACGATTGCTTTGTCCACCAGTCCGCCATCAAGGCTGATGGCTTCCGCTCGCTCGCCGAAGGCGACCGGGTTGAGTACGACGTGGTAGACGGCAAGAAGGGCCCAGCGGCCGAGAACGTCGTTAAGATCTGACCACTTGTCCCGCGAAGTTTAGCGGGATGCACAGGGCTGTTCCGGGTTTCTCGGAGCAGCCCTGCTGCAATTCTGGGGGGCGCCCAGCAGCCAAAATCGCTGCGCGCGGCCTCGCGGCCAGCTACGCCCTCCCGACGGACCTGGTGAGAAATGCCGGCTAGGGGGCTGCGCCACAGATCATCAGGACTCCGGCATCAAAGTCAGCCCATCTTTCGCTCAGCACTGAGCGATGGGACAGACCTTTGAGCCGTACGAGCCCGTCCCAGCGCAGATCCCTGGCTCTCCACTGGGGAAGGTGGATCTGTTTTTCGCGGATGAGGTCTGGAACGAGGCTTCGAGGTGGAGCTTCGTTGTTTGAGGGCCACGATCTCACCCGCGAAAAACAGTGCTGCCCGGAGGGTCGCTAGAAAAGCGATCTGTGGCCCAGCGCTGCTAGCGCTGGGTGATGGGCGAAGTCAGCGAGCGTGAGGGGAAGCCCAGCAGGGCTTGGGTGGTGAGCTCGTAGCGAGACAGACCGCCGTCACGGACTTCGCTGACCGTGACCGCATCCCCCAAGAAGTCGACCTTGAGCATGATGTCGGTGACCCGGTCGACGAGCGTGCGCAGCTGACCGAGGGCCGCCGTCATGGTGGGGTCTTCCGCCACTGCGGGACCCAGAATGCCGCGCACCATGGCGTGGGTGCTGTTGATTCCGGCGACCGTCTCGGCCATCTGCCGACCCACAGGAACCAGGCTCACGGAGCAGAGGTCGTCGCGACCCATGTGCTCGGCCAGCAAGTCGTGGCTCCAGAGGCCGTCTTCTTCGCCCACGGCAGCGGCGAAACTACGCTCAAGGGCACCCTGTGAGGTGGTGGCCACAAAGAGATCGCCCATGAACCCGTAGGTCAGCGAGGGGATGGGGAAATTCCCCAGGGTGAGCTGCAGTTGCTTCAGCCCTGGGTAGCCACCTTCGGCTGGCACGATAGCCACGTCGAATTTAAAGGGCACTTGGTTCTCGGCCAGCAGACCTTGGATGCCGCCCACGACCCGAGGCAGCAGCACTTTCAGCACACCCTCGGCGCGATTGATGCAGCGCCGTGCACCCGCTTTGTCGGCGAGCCTAGTGATCAACACCGTCTCGGTGGCGGCACCAATGTCGCCAGGTACAGTCATGGACACATGCTCGCTGCCGATCCATGAGAGCAGGTCCCGATCGATCCACAGGTCGAGGGTGGCCTGAGCCAACTCTGCTACCCAAAGCAGGTCTTCTCCGGCGGACCAATCTTGGGCGAGCTTCTCCCGGGTCCATTGATAGGCCGGGTCGAGATCGATGGTGCCGCGGCTGGAGAAGGCCACCACATCGTGGGGCACGTACTCCAGGAGCTGGCCGGATGCAGCCTGGGACAAGCCCGAACGGACCAGCGACGGGGTGTCGCGATTCAGCCGGGTCAGCGACGCGGTGACGAGCTTGTCGCCCCGGCAGTCGATGGTGGTGGCCACTGTGTCCACGGCGTCCGCGAGCTGAAAAGTCTCGTTGAGCATGGCTTGCCAGAAACCGCCGTTGTAGGAGGTCTCGGCGATGAGCGCAGCCAGATCGTCCAGGCCGCTCACCATCTTGGGCACGTCGAGGTATGACCGACCAGAAGAGCTTGCCGGCAAGTCACCGAAGGCGGTACGCCAACGGTTCGTGTCGGTCAGGCTCGGCCGTTCGGCGCCACGAAGCAATTGAAGGGTGCTCTCGAAGTACTCCTGGCCCAACCCGAACAGGATCGTGTCGTCGATCACGGCGACAGAGAGCATGGCCGTCTCGTCCTGCTCGGTGCGCAGGATGAGCTTGTAGATCGTGGTGCTCAGTTCGGGCTGGCGCTCAATGTCGTAGCGAATAGGGCCAGCCATGCGCGCCGCGAAGGAACCCAGGACCGCGGACAACCCCCGCTCGATCTGCTCAAGCCGATCGGCATGGGGTTGGGTAATAAGGATCATGCTGGGCACGTCGACGCCGGGCAGAAAGGGCTTTGCCGGGGTCTCAGCGTAAACCAGCTGGCGGCCGAGGAGCGCATCCCAGGGGACCACGCCACCCACTGATGTAAACAGGTTGCGGATCGCTTCGAGCTCGGTGACCACTTCGGCCGGTGCACCCAGGACGTCCATGGTCTCGAACAAGAAATCATCGAAGCGCGCGGCCACGATGGCGTCGAGCACCTCGAGCACTTTCGCTTCGAGGTGGGCGGTTTCCGGCCCGGACGTCCAACTGCACACCGAGGCGGTGCCAGTGGGGATGGCGTCGAGCAGATCGCTGATCAGGAGGGCTGGGATTTCCCCGTCGGGAACAACAGCTGCCCGGGGTTGCGGGGCCAAGGCTGGCAAGCTGAGCAAGACAGCCATGGCAGTGGTGAGCAGTCGACGGGTCTTCATAGCAGCCATCCTATCGGTTGGGGGACCCTGGCATCTTGTCACAGGAATCCGCCCTTTTGCCCCGCGCCACGAAGACTCCATGACTTCGCCGCAACATCTTCGCTGCTTGCGGGCCCGTCTTTGCGCTGCGGGTTACCAGTCTTCGCCGCGAGATTCTCTGAGATCTCGGAGAGCTTGGGCTCGGCGACTCCAGAAGCCCGTGAGGCTGCGAGCGAGCGGGTTGACCAGGCGCCCATCAAGAAAAACGGAGGGCGTTCCGTCCACCGCGAGGCGTTGACCGAAGCGCACGTCTTCGGCAATGCGCAGCACCACGTCTGGGGAGTGACTGGCGGCTGAGAAGCGCGGTAAATCGAGGCTCAGGCTTCCTGCGAGGGCGCGATAGTCCACGGTGCTGAGTTGCTGCCGCTGCTTGCTGAGTAAGGCTTGGTACTCCCAGAAGGCCCCTTGCTGCCGGGCGGCCTCGAGGGCTCGGGCGGCCGGTTCGGCGTGGGCGTGCATGGCCAGGGGGAAGTGTTTGTAGATCACGGTCAGGTGCCCGGCGAAGAGCGGCAGCACCTCGTCGAAGAGCAGCTGCTCGAACCGCCCGCAGCTGGGGCACTCGGCGTCGGTGAAGATCACCAGAGTCATGGCCGCGCCGGTCGTGGCTGCGATGGTCGGGTCGTCGTGGCGCAGCACCGAGTTGAAGCGTTCCTGTCCTCCTGTGGTCGCGGTAAAGCGGTCGTCCGCGAAGAAGGCCAGCTCGACCAGTTCTGCGTGTTCGTTCAACGCGGCCAAGCTTGCCGTGAGGCCTGGGGGATGGGCTTGCACTGCTCGCAGTCTCAACCCAGACCAAGTGATCGTCGTCAGGCAAAGGCCGAGCAAGGCCACGGTGACGGCGAGAAGCGGTTCGGGTTGATCGCCTAACTCATCTCCCGCGAGAAGGGCTTGCGGTGCAGAGCGCAGGGCCACCACGAAACTGATGAGCAGGATCCCGTTGGCTCCGTGTGCTCCCAGGCAAAGGGGACAGCGGGCGTCGAGCTGAGTGACCATGATCACCGTGAAAGCGACGGACACCACACAGCCCGCAGCCATGAGCCGGACCAAGGCGAAGTTCAAGCGAGCCCGGGTGCCCCTAGCCAACCCAATCAGCACCAGCCAAGTGGCCACGGAGACAAAGTAGCCCAGACCAAAGACGGCTACAGGAATGCCCGTCGCCGACGGCTCGCCGGTGAAAGTCTGAGGGTCAGCGGGGGGCCACACGGCCCAGCGACTGGCGAGCACTCGGCCGCAATCGCTCTCTGGCTGGCCGCAGTTTTCGGTGAGCAGCAGCCCGTCGAGGGACAAGTGCGCTGCGCACAGGGAGGCGCAGCATGCTGCTCCCAAGAGAGCCATCGCCAAGCACAGCAGCAGGGCCCAGCGAGTGACCGTGAAGTTCTCCTTCAAGGGGCCTTCTTCGCTGACCAGCCGTGCTTGGCCAGCACGGCCTGTACGGCCTCGGACGCCTGGGCGAGCTGTTCCACGTCGTGCAGGTCCCCCGGGCCGGGGAGCGGTGAGCCCGCTGAGAGCAGCAGCTCAGCCAACCGTCCGTAGACCGGGGCTTGAGCCTTGGCGTCCGTACTGTAGACAGAGCCATGGGCCACCCAACCCAAGGGCGTGGTGTCGTGGGCGTCTCCCCGCATAGACAAGGGTGCGCCTCGCTGAACCAGCAGCTGTGCGGACTCTTCCGCGGCGAACCAGCAGGCGGCGTGGAGGGCCGAGCCTCCGTCGAGCCCGCGGGCGTCGAGTTCCCAGCCCGCGTCGAGCAGCGCCGCTACGGCGTCCGCGCGATTCATGGCAGCCAGGTCTGCCAAGAGCCGGCGTTCTTCCGGAGGGCCGCTGGTGCCCAACTCTGGACGAGCTGCGAGGATCTGCTGGGCCCTCTCCAGCTCTTGCTCCCAGAGCGCTGTAGCCAAGTGGTCAGCGTCCGTGGTCTCGGTGTGCGCTCCGAGACGTTCCAGTTCGGTGGCCATCTCGCTGAAGGTCCGACGGACCGCGTGGCGCCACGGGGTCATGCCCCCTGCTGTGATCGCGTTGACGTCCGCACCAGCTTCCATGAGGGGCACCAGGCAGTCGAGCCGTCGACGACGGGTCGCCACATGCAGGGCGGTCTCTTTTTGGGGGCCAGCGGTGAGGTTCGGGTCGGCGCCTGCGAGCAGCACTCGCTGCAAGTCTTCGGGGGTCAGTCCACCCACGTCGAGGAGCCGGTGCAGGGGCGTCTCGGCGTCCTCGTTCAGCCGAGTGTTCCAGTGGGCGCCATGGCGCAGGAGCAGCTCAGCGCAATCCCAGCGCCCTTGAGCGGCGGCGGTCACCAGAGCTGCGGGGTTGCTAGGCGAAGCGCCAGCAGCCAGGAGTAGCTCGCACAGGGGGCCGTGTCCCATGGCTGAGATGGCGGCGACCAAGGGCGATGATTGGCCACCGAGAAGGTTGAGGTCGACGGGACCTAGATCGACGGAAGCGCCATGGTCGATGAGCAGCTGGGCGCAGCGGCACCAGCGCTCGGCCCAGTCTTCCTCCACGCCTCCATATTGTGAGAGGCAGGCCAAGAAGAGCGGCGTGATCCCAGGCCGCAACTCTTGCTGCGCGGCCTCGGGGTTCTGGGACAGCAGCTCCGCCAGGGGCTCGTCCTCGCCGAGCATGGCGGCCACGGCCACTTCTCGTTCCAACTCGGGGTGTTGCTCGAGGAGTTCTTCCGCGTCCATCACGTCCCCCGTATGGGCGGCGCGGCAGAAGGCCAAGATCTCTTGTAGGGCTGACGACATGAACGGCTCCGCTGGCGAATCGGCGGGCCGCGGCCGTTCAGTCTGGCTCGTGTCCCGGGTTGATGGTGGTCTGATCTCAGTCACGGACCGTGGCCTAGGGTACGACGCCAAGGGGTGGAGATCGAATCGGCGGGAGGGCAGTCACATCCCCCTCTGGCCACGTTTGCTCGGCGAGAGAGGTCAATCGGCTCGATGGGAGCCTGACCGTGGTGGAGTCTCTGGGCGAGACCGGGCCCGAGGGAGCTGCCCTCAATGCAGCAGCTGCTCGCCATTGCAGTGACCACAACAGTGAGCAGTCGTATCAGCGCACGCATCGACAACAACAAGCCGTTGACCACCGTGCCGTTGGCCACCGAGCTACGAGGCATTCCCACCCCCGAGTTGCCCCGCGAGGGACAACTCAGGCTGGAGCAAACGACGACCCATGAGCTGGGGGACGCTCGTCAGGCAGGGCAGAGGCGGTACGAGTTGATCGGCGCGGGGCCAAGGCCCTGCCAAGGGTTAAAGCGTGAGCCCGGGTGCGCTGAGGCCGTGCTCGGTGAGCTCTTTGACCAAGAAGTCGAAGGCGTCGTCCACGGAATCGGTGCGGAAGAACAGGTCGAGATCGCTGGCGTTGATCGTGCCCGCTTCGATGAGCGCGTCGAAGTTGAGCACCTTGCCCCAGAACTCGGTACCGAAGAGCACCACGGGCAGGTGCTTTTTGATCTTGAGCGTCTGCACCAGAGTCATCACTTCCATGAACTCGTCCAGGGTGCCGAAGCCACCGGGCATCACGATCATGGCCTTGGCCAAATACGTGAACCAGAACTTGCGCATGAAGAAGTAGTGAAACTCGAAGGTCAGCTCGTGGGTGCTGTAGGGGTTGCCCGATTGCTCGAAGGGCAGCGAAACGTTGAGGCCGATGTTGTAGCCACCCGCATCGTTGGCTCCACGGTTGGAGGCCTCCATGATGCCAGGGCCGCCACCGGAGCAGATCACGAAGCGTTGGTCTTCGCCGCCGAGCCCGAGTGACCAAGTGGTCAGTCGGCTAGCGAGCTCACGAGATGCTTCGTAATACTTGGACATGGCCAAGTTGCGCTCGGCCAGGGCGATGTCGCCCCCTTCGGCCTGAGCAGCCTTCAAACCGGCCTCTGCGACCTCTTGTGATTTAATCCGAGCTGAGCCGAAGATCACGATGGTGTCTTTGACGCCCAGTTCTTCGAAGCGCGTCTTGGGCTCCAAGTACTCGGCCAGGATGCGCAGAGCCCGTGCTTTGGGCTCATTGAGGAAGTCGCTGTTCTCGTAGGCCTTGACGACCTTCTTCTCTTTATTCGTTGCCATGGCCCCGTAGGTATCAGGAGTGGCCCGCAGTTCCCAGGAAGAACCGTAGGAATGATGGCAGAGAAGCGGGTTGAGCCTCCCTGGCGAGGTGCCAAAGCCGTGGGTCGAAGCCACCAGAAGTGGTATAGATGCGCTCCCCAAACGCGAGGACCTGTCGATGAGCGCTGCGCCGTCCGCCGAACCTGCCGAAGCGAAGCCTGCTGGCTATTTGCCGCCGCTGCGACTGGCTGAATGGGTGACTTTCGCCGTTTTGGCTGCGATTTTGGCTGCGGCCAACATCTACACCACCCTGCTGATTGGTTGGGGAGACACGGGCTCGATCATCGCCGTGATGCTCTCTGTACTGATCTTGGGAGTGATCAGTCCGGTGAAGCCCTCGGTGCACACGCTGAACCTGGGCCAGACCATGGTCAGCGCCGGGGGCAGCGTGGGTTTTGCCGTGGCCAGCTATGCCGCGGTGCGCATCATCCAGCCCGACTTCAAGCCGGATACGAGCCTGTTGGTGGTGCTCTTCGCGGCCATGGGCATGTTGGGCGCGATCATCGGCTCGACCGTGCGCAAGCAAATGGTGCGCTACTTTTTCCCCTCGGGGACAGCCTGTGCGGTGATTCAGACGGCCGTCACCAAAGAGCGAGCAGAGGGTGAGCGCAACCGGCCCATGTTCTTGCTCAAGCTGTGGGGCACCGTGGCTGCGCTGCTGACGATTCCCGTCAAGCTCACCGGGGTGAAGGGCGATACCGCCTGGGTGCCGAACTGGATGATATTTGACGGCGCGGGGGAGCGCTGGGCTGGCAAGGGTGTGGGCTTAGGAGTCGACCCGCTCTACTACGGTATTGGCATTGTGGTCGGCCCCCGGGTGGGCATCGGCATGCTGATCGGCGCACTGGTGGCTCCGTTCATTCTTGAGGACTACGTCGGGGGCATGGCTGCCTTCACCTATCTCAACGACCTGGGCAATGAGGTCACTGAGAACGCTGGGGACTGGAACCGCTGGCTGGCCATTGCGGTGATGACCCTGCCGACGTTTGGCACGATCATCTTCGCCTACATGTTTCATCAGCCCGCTTCGGTGCCCCCCGGGTTCACCCCGGGCAAGACTCACTACCAAGCTCCTGCTGGCAAGGCGTTCGTCTACGGACTGATCGGCGCCCTGGCGGCCCTGGCCATTGGCTGGAGCGCTCAACTGATCTTCGATCTGCCTTGGCATGTGGCGGTGATCACCATCGCCATCGCCTGGCCCCTGTGCGTGGTCAACGGGCGGGTGACCGGTGACACGGACATCAACCCGGTGCGCTTGGTGGCCATCGTTTTGCTCTCCGGTTTCTTCTGGCTGATCTCTTCCGGGACCATCGCTATGTTGGGCATGGCTGTGGTGGGCGGCACCCTCGCCGCCGCTGCCGTAGACATGATGCAGGACTACCGCACGGGCTACCTCGTCGACGCCAACCCCACGCACCAAACAACGGTGCAGTTTTTCGGCGCTGTGGTGGGGGCCTTCGCTGCGATCCCCGTGTTGAACATGTTGGTCGACGCCCAGGGCATTGGCGCAGAGTCCACGTTGCCCGCACCGGGTGCTCAGGTCTGGGCGGCGATGGCCGAAGCCATGACCGGCGGCTTCGAACCCAGCGGAGCTTTGCTGACGGCTATCCTGGTCGTGAGCGTGGTAGGAACGACCTACGCCTTCTTGACTGTCTGGCCCAAGACCGCCAAGTGGATGCCTTCGATCTTCGGCATTGGCATCGGCATGCTGGTCGGCGTGCCCACCTCTGCTGGCATTTTTGTCGGTGGCCTGATCAAGGGCGTGGCCAGCTGGGGTTACACCCGTGGTAAGAGTGGGACGGCCCGGGATGACGCCGCTAGTCATGCAGGGAACGACACCATGCTCGCTGGAGCTTCCGTGTTTGCAGCGGCAGCGATCTTGAGCATTCTGCTCATCGTTGTGATCGAGGGACTGGCCTACTTCGGACTGCACCCGTTCTACATGGCCCAGTAATGCCAAGGCGTGACTCTGCTGTGATCTCGCTGTGATTCACGATCTCGCCAACGACACACCGCTGTCCTTAGCAGAGGTCGACCTGTGCATTATCGGCTCAGGTCCTGCGGGCATGACCCTCGCTCGCGAGCTGTGTGGCGCAGGGTTTACCATTGCGGTGTTAGAGAGCGGGCGGCGTCAGCCCACAGGGCGGGGTGATGCCCTGCGAGTGGTGCAGAGCGAGGGCATCACCATCAAAGATTACTCACGAGAGCGAGTCTTTGGTGGTTCCTCCACAGCTTGGTCGGGCTTGTCGGCTCCTCTGGATGACATCGACTTAGAGTCCCGTCCCTGGCTGCGGTTTTCAGGCTGGCCGCTCAGCCGTGAACAGCTGTTGCCCTACTGGAATGCCGCTGCGGAACGCTACAACTTTGCCCCCCTCGACCAATACGGTGAGGCCGGCTTCGGCATGGTCAAAGAGCAGGGGGACGTCTGTCCCACGTGGCAGACTCTGCAAGAGAAGATCTTTCTCGCACGGGCGGAGGCACAAGACTTTGCCGTGGATCACGGCGAGGTGTTCGACACGCCCGGTGTTGACCTCTATCTGGACGCCACGGTGCAGCGCCTTTGCAACGATGGTGCCAGTGATCGCGCCAGCGATGGTCTCAGCGATCGAGTACAGCGTGCGCTGATCCGCACGGGCGCAGGACAAGAGTTGACCCTGGGCGCAAAGATCTTCGTGCTGGCCACGGGTGGGCTTGAGAACCCGCGGATGCTGCTGAGTTCGACGGACCTCTGCGCCGCTGGGTTGGGCAACGAGAACGACCAGGTGGGGCGCTACCTGATGAATCATCCGAAGAACTATCACGGCATTGTGCATTTGGCCAAGCCAGCGCGAGAGTTGCCCTGGTTGTTTGGTTGCTTGGTGGGGGACTTCGCTGGTTATGCCGGGCTGCGCTTGCCTGATTCTGTGCAGCGTGAGCGGGGCCTGGTCAATGCCTACGTGCGCTTCGAGCCGCTCTTTCCATGGTCAGACTGTGAGGGTGTTGAGGCCTTGGTTTTCTTGGTGAAGCGCAGCACCACCGTGGGTGGCTTGATGACCAAGCGCAGCCGCGGGGGCAAGGTCGTCACCTTGCGTGACTACTCAGAAACAGGCGATGACAGCGATCTGCAGAACGAACGCAAGCATGGTCTGGACTACGTGCGCCTGGTGTTCACTGTGCTGGCTCACCTGCCGTCTGTCGCGCGGTACGCCGTGGCACGGGTGGTCGATCGCAAGGCGCCGAAAGTCACCCGGCTGCGCCTACGCAACTTCCTAGAGATGGAACCAGACCCAGAGAATCGTGTGGTACTGGGTACTGATCTTGACCCGGATGGTCGCCCGATCACCGTGGTTCAACATGGTCCCACTGACCTCGACAAGCGTTCGATTGCAGCGGTCCATGAAGCCCTCGCCGCAGACTTGGCTGCCAGCGGTTTCGGCACCCTGCAAGGGGCTCTTGTGGGGGACGAAGACCCTTGGCCCGTACAAGAAGACGCTAGCCACCACATGGGCACCACGCGCATGGGCGACGACCCGGCCACGTCGGTGGTGCGCCCCGATGGCCGCCTGCACTCAGTGAAAAACGTCTACGTCGCGGGGTCGTCGGTGTTTCCCACGAGCGGCTGTGCGAACCCCACCTTGACCTTGGTGGCGCTGTCTATTCGCCTCGCTGAAGAGCTGGCGCGATGCTTGCGGCAAGGCGAGCCGCAAGCGAGTCCACAGGACAGTGGTGGAGAGTTGCTATGAGCGAACGCAGGCTGCTAGTTCTGGGTGCTGGGCAACGGGTGAAAGAGACGATCTTGCCAGCGGTGCTTGCGCTCAAGGGGCGTTGGGCTCTCGACGGCGTGTTCGCTCGTAGCGAGAAGACGATTGAGTCCCGAGGTGTGGAGTACCGCACCGAGAGCTTTGATGATCTGGATGCCGCGCGTCTTGCGGGGGTGGACCTGGTCTATCTCTGTGTGGCGAAGCACGCTGTGCCAGCGGTGTTGCGCAAGCTGGTGGGTTGCGATCCCCGCCGCGTTCAGCTGCTGATCGAAACGCCCGTCTTGCTGTTCAAGCAACTGGGAGCCTACGAGTTGTTTGGGGCATTTGACTCGGTCTTCGTCTCCGAAGACACCTCGACTCTCCCTTGGATGACGACGCTAAGAGACGCCGAGGCCGCGGGGCTGATCGGTGCTCCCCAAACGATGGTTTTCGATCACTCAGCCTGGCGCTATCACGGCCTGGCCATGACCCGCACGGTGCTGCAGTGCGACACCATTGTCAGCGCGAAGCGAGTGGGCAAAGAGATCGACAAGGGGCGTGTGGTCCTGCACATGGCCAACGGTTCTGTGGGCGAAATCGTCGAGCCCCGTGACTACAGCACGGGGTCCTGGCAACTCCGCTGCGGCGCTGATTCTTCCGGGAAAACGCAGCTGGTCACAGACGCTGCCGCGGGGCCTCCAGGCTCGCTTCAGCTGATTCCCATGATCCACGGCTCCCGCTGTCACGGCTTTCGTCTTGGGGACGTGACCACGGCGCTCGATGAGCGCGAGTCAGAGCTCCTGGGCGATGTCTCCGCCGAAGCCACGACCACTGCGCTCACCCATCGCCTGAAAGCCGTGGGCCTCATGACCATGTTGGTGGACATCCACGAAGGTCGGGCCGGCTACCCCTTGGCGCTGGGGCTCGACGACATGATGGTGGACTACTTGCTGGAGAAGTTCGGTCGTTGGCGCCGCTCGCCCCTGACGAGTTTGCGTTCCGGCGCGGGGCGTGCCCTGCTGCCGCGGCTGCTGAAGCTGGCGTCCAGAAGCTAGGCGCGGGAGTGAGGGTCGTTGAGCGGCGTAACTTGCCACCCTGCGGCAACGTTCTTGCGCAACAGGGTGGCAGAGGCTCGGACAAACTGTCTCAGCCGCGGATACTGTCCCAGTGGGCAGCCGCCTTGGCCTTCAGCTCCGTCTCGTTGCCGTCATTCCAAAGGGCGAGGGCGTCGACTCCGGGGTTCTTGAGGAACACCATCAGCTGGCCGTCCACGATCTTGAAGCTGGTCGGATCCACGAGGAACTTGTCCTCTACGGCCATGCCGAAGGCGCACCAACCTCCGTAGGCGGGGACGTACTTGTCGGGGGCGGCATCAAAGGCCGCCTTCGCGTCTGCCGACACGGAGTGATAGGTCACGCTGTCATGGATGGACGCGTGTTCCGGCTTGCCGCGGACGGGCTTGTTGACCGCGAAGTAGGCCACCGGGCAGTCGCCCTCGAGGGCGATTCCGTGGGACGGAATGTTGTTGCTGCCAAGGCCAGTCTTGTTCCGCTCGCCGCTTCGATGATCGGGTTGTCTCTAAAGCTACCGAGAGCGGTGCGCGAGGTGAGCAGCATCCGCAAAAGTGGTTCGACGTACGCTGCTCGTTCGCTAACAGGAAGTGCCGCGACGGCCCAGGCCGCTGTGGCGTAGTCGAAGAGCAGGTAGTGAGAGCCTTGGGCTTCGCTGCCGGCGTGCATCATGTGCTTGCCTCGCTCCCGGGTGTAGCTGCTCTTGTGGGCCATGAACGTGTCGAGAGCGTCGCGGAGATCTTGCAGCGGCGGTCACTTGGCTTGAACCATGGCCAGGGTGCACACCGGGCCTCGCCCCGCAGAGCCTGCAACTCCTGTAGCCCGTTGGGGGCGGCCTCCGGCCGCGATGGCTCCGATCACCTGGGCAATGATGTAGGGCAGCAACTTGCTGGCCGGAAAGCGCCCGCCCGCCACCAAGCCGATGGAAACCGCCGGGTTGAGGTGGCAGCCAGAGATGTGGCCCAAGGCAAAGGCCATCGTCATGACGGTCAGGCCGAAGGCGGCGGAGACGGCCAACAGGCCGATGCCCACGTCCGGGAATGCTGCAGCCAGCACCGCGCTTCCGCAACCACCGAGGGCCAACCACGCCGGCACCTGAGCGGGCGGCTCAGTTTCCGTGGGCGTCGAAGTCGTGGCGTTTGCTGGCGAAGTCCACCACCCGACCCTTCTCGGTGACCTGCACCCCTTCGGTGGCGAGTCGCTTGGCTTGGCGGCTGCTCGGCGCGCCCGCTCCCCGATGGCTGATCTGCCCCTGGGCGTTGACCACCCGTTGCCAGGGGACGTCTTCTTGGTCGGCGGGGAGAGCCGCTAGAGCCCAGCCTACTTGCCGAGCCACCGAAGCCAAGCCCAAGGCCGCCGCCACGTCGCCGTAGGTGGTGACGCTACCCGCAGGCACCAGCTGGACCAGCTCCCAAACCTGCGCATGAAAGCCCTCGCCCACGACTCTCCGGGGACCGTGGAGGTCCTTGTTGTAGCGGCTGCTCTGGGACTTCCCGGAAGGGCGCGGTTTCGAGGGTGGGGTCACCGAGAGGGGCTCAGCTGGGAAGGGGGATTTCGTGGGTCGCGACCTTTGGCAGCCTAGCAAGCCGCGCCAAGCGTGCGGCGATGGAGCTCCGCAGACGGGATCGGCACCCATGACAGAACTCGCCGCGCAGCAACCCTGGGCGCTGCAGCTGTCGTCGTGGTGAGCGGCTCGCTATGATCACCGGCCCTCGCCAGGAGACGCGCCCGTGGGCACCAACCAGACTTTCATCGATTCGCTGACTTCCGAACTCGCTGCCGTGCACCAAGCGGGCACCTACAAGCATGAGCGCCAGATCGAAGGCCCACAAGGGGCCCGCATCCAGGTAGGTGAAGCGGGCGAAGTGCTCAACTTCTGCGCCAACAATTACTTGGGACTGTCCAGTCATCCCGACCTGATTGCCGCCGCTCATCGAGCTCTCGACGAGCAGGGCTACGGCCTGTCGTCCGTGCGCTTCATTTGCGGCACCCAAACTCGCCATCGCGAGCTGGAGCAGCGCATCGCGGGCTTCTTGGGCTACGAAGACGCCATTCTGTACACGTCCTGCTTCGACGCGAACGCAGGCCTCTTCGAGGTGCTGCTGGGCAAGGACGACGCGATCATCTCTGATTCGCTGAACCACGCTTCGATCATTGACGGCGTGCGTCTCTGCAAGGCCCAGCGCTTCCGCTACGACCACGCAGACATGGCCGACTTGCGACGTTGCCTTGTGGAATCCTCGGGGGCGAAGGTGCGCATGATCGTCACCGACGGCGTGTTCTCCATGGACGGAGACATCGCCAACCTCAAGGACATCTGCGACTTGGCCGCGGAGTACAACGCGTTGGTGGTCGTGGATGACAGCCACTCCACGGGTTTCGTGGGCGAGAATGGCCGGGGTACAGCCGAGCACTGCGGCGTCGAAGGGCGCGTGGACATCATCACGAGCACCCTGGGTAAGGCTCTTGGTGGGGCCAGCGGTGGCTTCACCGTGGCCCGTCAGCCGGTGATTGATCTGCTCCGCCAGCGCAGCAGGCCGTACCTTTTTAGCAACTCATTGGCTCCCATGATCGTCGGTGCCTCCATCGTGGCCATCGATCTGGTCAGCAGCAGCAACGACTTGCGCAAACAGCTGAACGCCAACACCCAGCGTTTCCGCAAGGGTATGGCCGCAGCGGGTTTCTCGGTGCCAGAAGGTGTTCATCCCATCGTGCCGATCATGTTGGGTGACGCTCGACTGGCAAGCGACATGGCTTCCGAGCTGTTGACCAAGGGTATTTACGTCATCGGCTTCTCTTTCCCCGTGGTGCCCAAGGGCAAGGCGCGCATTCGCGTGCAGCTGTCTGCGGCGCACAGCAGTGCAGACGTAGACCAAGCCGTCGCAGCCTTCCAAGAGGTGGGCCGCAAGCTCTGCGTGGTGAGCTGAGGTCGAGTCGCCGGTCGGGCTGTACCGAGCGGTGCTGACTCAGATCGCGAAGAGCGCTTTGATCTCGCTGAGTAGCCGCTCGGTTGTCCCGGCGAGATCGAGCTGCGGTGCCCAGCCCCAATCCTTGCGAGCGCAGGTATCGTCGATGTCGCTGGGCCAGCTGTCCACGAAGGCCTGGCGATGGTCAGGGACGTAAGCCACGTCGAGGGGCAAGCCGGCTGCGTGAATCGACTGGGCGATTTGGCCAGCGGTCGGGGCAAAGGAACTGACGTTGTAGGTGCGTCGGGTGAGCTGCCCTTCGTCTGCCGCGGCCAAGCCGAGTAACGCTGCCACGGCATCCGTCATGTGCATGAAGGGGATGCGCGTGTCATCGCGGACAAAGACCTCGACGGAGCTCTCGCCCCTCGCCGCCGCGAAGTACATCTCGTTGGCGTAGTCGGACGAACCGCCTCCGGGCTCGGTGGCTGAAAGCAGCCCGGGGAAGCGCACGGAGCGAAAGTCGACCCCTTGGGTTTGTGCTGCATAGGCGCCGAACAGTTCTCCCGCCACTTTGGTCACGCCGTACATAGTTGTGGGCAGCAGCGGGAACTCGTTGGGCAGCGCATCGTGGCCGCCGTAGCTGGGTCCCTCGGGGAGCGGCCCGAAGGCTGCGATGGACGAAGGCCAGAGGAGCCTCGGCCGTCCAGACTGCTTCGAGAGGCCTTCCACCACACGGCGCAAGGAACCCATGTTGACGTCCCAGCAGAGGCCTGGTTTGGCCTCGCCGGTGGCGGAGAGCAGCGCGGCTAGGTGAAACACCAAGTCGGGTTTGACTGTCTCGATGCAACGAGAGATGTCGTCGCTCGCTGCGTCGCCGGTGGTCCAGCGCTCGCGCCATCCGTCGATGTGCGCCAATTGTTCGGTCATGTTCTCAGCGGCCGCGGTTTCGTCCACGGGGCGCAGATCGAACATGTGCACCTCGTAACCCAAGCGGGTGAGGGCGGGAACCAAGTCGCTGCCGATCTGTCCGCCGGCGCCGATGACCAGTGCTGTCGTCAAAAGGTGTTTTCCATGAGGAAGTCTAGAGAAGTGCGCCGCCAGAATAGCGCAAGGACGTCAATGGCGACAGGCCACAGAGGTCTCGGGTTGGACGGATTCGAGGCTCAACGCAAAGGCCTGGATGGGGGCGCGCTGTAGGCCACAGCGGGCGAGTGGCCCACAGGGAAGCTCAGCTCTGCAAGCCCAGCTTGTTGAGCTTCGGCGCGATCACCAACTGGCAGTAGCCCGTGGCGCGATTGCGCTGGTAGTAGTCTTGATGACTCGCATTCGCCGGGAAGTAGGCGGTCGCCGGAGAGACTTCGGTGACCACCGGGCCGGGGAACGTGCCAGAGCCGTTGGCTGCAGCTTTCGAGGCCAGGGCAGCCTCCTTCTGAGCTTCGTCATGATAGAAGATCACCGAACGATATTGGCTGCCCACATCGTTGCCCTGACGGTTCAAGGTGGTCGGGTCATGGAGCTGCCAGAACCAAGCGAGCAGCGCTTCGTAGGACAGCACCTTCGGGTTGAAGCGAACCTGGACGACCTCGGCGTGACCACTCGAACCGCTACAAACTTCTTCGTAGGTGGGGGACGCAGCGGGGCCGCCCATGAAACCCGAGGACACCCCAAGGATGCCATCGACCTGTTGCAGCACGGCTTCCACGCACCAATAGCAGCCTGCCCCGAGGGTGGCGAGAGCTGCTTCCGTGTTGTTGTCTGTTGGATTGTCCAAGCGCCGGGGCTCCTGATGAACGGGGTGTCGGCCGTAGGGTTCGCGAGAAAGCGAGGCATCCTAACCGCTGGGAGGGGATTGCGTCGCCCGTGGGTGAGGGGCAGCTCCTAGAGAAGCCAAAGGCTTCAATAAAGGTGCTCGTGCGTATCATGTGGCTTGCCCCGCTGAGGGGACACCCCTCGGCCCAGGCCTGAGGTCTCTCTCTCCACCGGACCGGACGCTTCTCCATGGCTGCCTTAGGCTGGGACCGACTGCCACAGAAGTTTGCTGCCTCGTTGCTGAAGTCCTTGGCCTTCATGGCCGTGGTCGGCCTCGTACCGGGCTGCAGCGCGGAGCAGTCTGACCAATCTGGGATAGCTCCCGCCGAGCGGCTGGTCTTAGTGACCATTGACACCCTGCGCTACGACCGCTTTGGCGGCCCGCAGAGTGTGATGCCCCGTTTGGCCGAGGCGGCGAAGGCTGGCCTGTCCTTCGAGAAGTGCTTCGCCGTGACGCCGGTGACCCAACCGACCCACGCCACGTTACTCACCGGGTTGCAGCCTTGGGAGCATGGCGTCACCCGCAACGGGCAAGTGCTTTCTAGCGCGTTCGAGACCCTGGCCGAACGGCTGTCCACAGAGGGCTTCGCTACCGGGGCCGTGGTGGCGTCGTTCCCGTTAGAGCATCGCTTTGGCTTCGCCCGAGGCTTCGACACGTTTGTCGATGAGTTCACTGAAGCTCGGCCCAAGAAGACCGTCCGCTGGGATGGCATCAAACCCGACTGGAAGCACTTCTACTCACTAGCGGACGAGGTGGGTGCGCAAGCTCTTCAGCTGATCGAGCAGCTGCCCCCTGGGCGCCAATTTCTGTGGGTGCATTTCTACGATCCCCACTCGCCCTACGGTGACTCACGCCGGGATGGTAAGCCGACCTTGACCACCAAGCAGCTGGGGTACGCAGCCCAAGACGAAGACCTAGAGAAACTCGGCAAGGCCTTGGAGATCGGCGAGTCGCTCTACGATAGTGACGTCTCTGCCGTCGACCGTGCCCTCGGTAAGATTCTCGATCGGCTGGCCAGCGATGGCATCAAAACCCACGTGGTCGTCACAGCAGACCACGGGGAGAGCTTTGGTGCCGATGGTTCGTTCGGTCACGGCGACCGAGTCACCGTCGACCAGCTGCACGTGCCCCTCGTCGTGATCTCGCCAGACGTAGAAGCCGGCGTGCGCAGCGAAGTCTGCGGGACTCTCGACATCCACCGCACGTTGTTGTCCCTGGTCGGCTTGAGCGAGGCAGAGCGAGGTGCTGGACGTGGGCGCGCCCGTGACTTGCTGCAGCCGGCCCAGGGCACTTCTAGCGCCCTGGGTATGCGCCGCACCTATCTGCAAGACACTGAAGAAGTCCGCGCGGACGGCAGCACCGTGTCGCTCTCAGGGACGCGCTTCTACTGGGCCCAAGGGGATTCTCTTTTCGCTGGGAACAGCGCAGAGATTGACGGGCCGGACAATGAGGCGTTGGCCCAAGACCTTCGTCGAGCCTTCGGTGTGTTTGAAGCTCAACTCGAAAGTGGCATGGCCGCCGATCTCACCGACGATGACACTCGCGCAGCTTTGAAAGAGCTGGGTTACGTGCGCTAGTCCTTCGGGCGTCGATCGTGGAGCGAGTAGCGTAGCCAGCGACAGTCGATCGGACCATTGTGCACGGCCCAGCGGCGGTCAGCCTTGAGGCGTAGCTTGCCGGTCAGGGCGGAGTCGCCGGAGAGCACATGGGCTGTGCTGCCGTGACACTGATTCTTCAAGAAGCGCGAGAGTTGGTCCCAGCTGTCGAGGAGATCGTCGCCCTCGCCGAGGCGCTCGCCGTAGGGAGGATTGGTCACGACCCAGGCGGGAGGGGTCGGCAGGGTCCAGTCGCCTGCTTCGGCGTGCTGCACGGAGACCATTTCGCTGACCTCCGCATCGATCAGAGCTTGACGCGCCAGGGCGACAGCACCGGAGTGACGGTCGACCCCTGCGATTTGAATGGGGAGCGAAACCGCTCGGCGGGCTTCGGCGTCCGCGCGCAAACGCTTCCAGAGCTCGGCGTCGGAGTCGGGCCAAGACTCGCCTGCGAAGTGCCGGCGCAGGCCCGGGGCGCGATCGGCCGCGATCCAGGCTGCTTCGATGAGTAAAGTGGCGCTGCCGCACAGAGGGTCGACGATGTCCCCCTGGCCTGTCCAACCGGCGAGCAGCAGCAGGCCAGCAGCGGTGGCCTCGTTGAGCGGGCTCTTCACCTGAATGGGACGGTAGCCGCGCTTGTGCAGGCTGGCCCCGGCCCAGTCGCGATAGAGCCGCGCCGTGCCTTTCTTGAGCGCCAGCTTGAGCGGCACGTCCGGTCGTTTGCGATCGACGTCGGGGCGCTGTCCGGTCTGATCTCGGAGGCGATCGACCACGGCATCCTTGACGCGCAGAGCGGCGTAGCCGGAATGCTTGATCACCGCATCGCGGACAGAAGCGTCGACGGCAACGGTGTCATTCCGGCCCACATAGCGTTCCCAGGGGACAGCCAGGGCCCCGTCGTACAAATCGTCTTGCTCCCGCACCTTGAACTCGGTCAGCAGCTCTTGCACGCGGATGCCAGAGCGCAGCCAGAGGCAGGCGGACGCGCCCAGCTCGGCGGTCCCTGAGCAGCTCACGCCGCCCCGTCCCACGATGAGGTTTGCTGCGCCGAGGGCGGTGAGCTCTGCGGCCAGGGCCTCTTCGAGACCGAGGGTGCAGGGCATGTAGTATTCGCGTTGTTGAGGGTTCACCGGGGCAGGGTGGCGACTGGCCTTGCGCGAGGCAAGGTCAAAGGTTTGGGGAGGGCTGCGGTCGCCCGAAAGGCCCATTCGCGCTAGCCTGACCGAGCCCCCGGAGTCAGACCCTCTTATGTCCGCCGATGTCTTGCCCTCGCAAGAGGAGATTGCCCGGGCTCTGAGCTTCGATCGGCCACCGCTGACGAAGCTGGCGGGGCGTATCCGCAAGGCCCGAAGTTCGGGGAAGCCCTTCGACCGTAATCTGGCGCGGCTCGAGCAATCACTGGCCAAGTCTATTGAGCTGGCTGAAAAGCGGCGGGCCTCTGTGCCGGCGATCAGCTATCCCGATGATTTGCCCATCGCGACTCGGCGAGACGATATCGCCGCTGCCCTGGCCCAAAGCCAAGTGATCGTGGTTTGCGGCGAAACGGGCTCAGGAAAGTCGACCCAGCTGCCCAAATTGCTGCTTGAGCTGGGCTATGGAGTCGACGGTGCTATCGGGCACACCCAGCCCCGTCGGCTGGCGGCGAGGTCGCTGGCGAAACGGGTGGCTCAAGAGCTGCCCGGGGGCCAAAAGCTGGTGGGTAGCAAGGTGCGTTTCGCGGATGACACCACCCCAGCCACGCTGATCAAGTTGATGACGGACGGAATGCTCCTGGCAGAGACTGCGGGGGACCGCTCGTTGCTGCGCTACTCGGCGCTGATTCTCGACGAAGCTCACGAGCGCTCGCTGAACATCGACTTCTTGCTGGGCTACTTGCGGCGGCTGCTGCCGCTGCGCCCTGAGCTCGCCGTGATTATCACTTCGGCGACCATCGACACCGAACGCTTCGCTGAGTACTTCGCCGTAGGGGGCAAGCCCGCCCCTGTGGTCGAAGTGTCCGGCCGCACCTACCCGGTGGAGCTGCGCTACCGTCCCCCAGAGGCTGACGAAGAGACGGGCGAGATCGATGAGCCCCGGGCAGTGGCAGCAGCCGTCGAAGAGTGTCTGTCCCACGGACCCGGCGACGTGCTGGTGTTCTTGCCCACTCAACGGGACATCGCCGAGACGGCCACGGTGTTGTCCGGACGCCGCTGGCCGCGTCACGAGCAGATCGAAGTGCTGCAGCTCTTTGGCCGCTTGCCCATGGAGCAACAGGCGAAGGTCTTTGCGCCGTCGGCTCTGCGGCGGGTGGTGTTGTCGACGAACGTCGCCGAGTCGTCGGTCACTGTGCCCGGCGTGCACTTCGTGGTCGACACGGGGACGGCGCGGATCAGTCGTTACTCACCTCGTGCACGGATCCAACGCTTGCCTATCGAAGCGGTGAGCCAGGCCTCCGCCAACCAGCGCATGGGCCGTTGCGGGCGCCTCGGCCCAGGGCTCTGTTTGCGCCTCTACGCAGAGGACGACTTCGCCGAGCGCGAGGCTCATCCCATGCCCGAGGTGCAGCGCTGCAACTTGGCTGCGGTGATCTTGCAAATGACTGCGCTGGGTCTGGGGCGTGTGGAGGACTTTCCCTTTCTCGACGCTCCTCGGGGAGCCATGGTTCGGGATGGTTACCGCACTCTGTCCGAGCTGGGTGCTCTCGACAACACGGGGTCCCTTACGGACATTGGTAAGCAGCTCAGTCGCCTGCCCGTGGACCCACGAATTGGCCGCATGATTCTGGCTGCGGGTGAGCTGGGTTGCTTAGAGCCCGTGTTGACCCTCGCAGCCGTGCTCGAAGTGGGCGACCCGCGCTTGCGTCCAGCTGGCCAGAGCGCTGCCGCCGATGAGGCTCACGCACGTTTTGCCGATGTAGACAGTGATTTCACGATTCTGCTGAACATCTGGGAGCACTACTCCCAGCTGCGATCGGAGCTCACTCGTCGTCGTGCGGACAAGGCTTGCAACGCGCTGTTCTTGTCGGCGCACCGTTGCCGAGAGTGGGCGGACGTGCGCCGCCAGTTGTCTGAGCTAGCCAAAGAGACGCTGCCCTCTTCAGCCGGGGTTTCCGTCTCGGGCTGCGACTTCAAAGGTGCCGGTGACCCGGTCCATCAGGCGCTGCTGACCGGGCTGTTGTGCAACGTGGCCCAGATCGGCGAAGGGCACGAGTATATCGGCGCGGACGGCAAGGCGCTCTACCTCTGGCCGGGTTCGTCTCAGCTGGCCAAGAAGCCTCGGTGGATCGTGGCTGCGGAGATCGTGGAGACGACCCGGCGGTACGCTCGCATCGTGGCGCGCATCTCTCCCCGGGAGATCGAACCGGTGGCTGGAGAGCTGCTAGAGCACAACTGGCGCGACCCTTTTTGGGACCGTCCTTCGGGCCGTGTGATGGCCATCGAAAAGGTGACCCTCTGGGGCTTGCCCGTGGTACCCCGTCGGCGCGGGCCCTACGATCTTGTCAACCCGGTGCTGTCGCGAGAGCTGTTCATTCGCCACGGACTCGCCGAAGGGCAGCTCGAAACAGGTGCGCCGTTCTTGGCGCACAATATGGGTTTGGCCAATCAGATTGCCGGCCTCGAAGCGCGCAGCCGACGACGTGATTTGTTAGCCGATCTCGACGCCCGTTACGACTTCTATGATCGGCGTCTGCCCGCCGAGGTGGTGGGCGCCGTCGCGTTTCACCATTGGCGTCGTCTCGCGGAGAAAGTCGACCCGCACTTGCTGCACATGACGGTCGAGGACCTGCTCCAGGGGGACGCCGACTCGATCTCTTCTGAGAGTTTCCCCGATGACATGATGGCGGCCTCGGCCCGCTTGCCTTTGCGCTATCACTTGGCCCCCGGAGAGAGTGACGACGGAGTCACCGTCTCTGTCCCCGTGTCGCTGCTGGACCAGATCGACAACGAGCGGCTGCAATGGCTTGTTCCCGGAATGCTCAGGGAGAAGGTCATCGCGCTGATGCGCACGTTGCCCAAGGAAATCCGCCGCCAGCTAGTGCCGATTCCTACACGAGCCGACGGGCTGTTGGAGCAGTTGGCCTTCGGGCAAGGAGACCTCTTAGCGGCCCTGGCTGAAGCGCTGACAAAGGTCATTGGTCGGCCGGTGTTGGTTTCGAACTTCTCCCCAGCCCAGCTTCCCGATCATCTACGCATGACCGTCGAGGTGCTCGACGACGACGATCGAGTGCTCGACCACGATCGTGACTTGCGCAAGCTGCGATCCCGCCTGGGCAGTGAAGCTCGGGCGGCTGTCGCACGCTGGGTTGACCCGGCTTGGCAGCGCAGCGGCAGCACTAAATGGGACTTCGGAGAACTCCCCGAGGAGGTGTTTGTGCCCGGTGGGCGTGGAGCGGAGGCGGGCGCTCAGGTGCGCGCCTGGCCCACGCTGATCGACGAAGGCAAGACCGTGGGGCTTTCCCTGGCGGGGCGGGCTGAAGAGGCCAAGCGACTCACCGCCGACGGGCTGACGCGCTTGGTCCGCTTGTCTGTGGAAGGGCGACTCAGTCATCGCCTGCAGCGGCTACCCGGGTGGAACGCCTTTGTCCTGGAGCACGCGGCCATGGTGGGCCGGCATGGGGGAGAGCAGCCAGGGTTGCTCGAGCAGCTCGTGGATCGCCTGGTGCGGCTCACGTGGCTGGAGGCAGTCCCTCCGGTGCGCAACAAGGCAGCCTTTACCGAGCTGCTGCAGTTTGGCGATGTGCGCCTGCCCGAGGTTTGCGATCGAGTGATGGCAGTGACCGCGGACGTCTTGGCAGCTCATCGAGAGGCGCGCCAGAGTCTCGACGGT
>JBLIMM010000018.1:0-25559 GCA_047638635.1 Pseudohongiellaceae bacterium
CGACGAAGCCGGGAGGTTCCGGCCGACGCTCCCACCGGCGAGTTAGCGGGCTCTCGTTTCGAGAACGAAGCCAGAGACCCCAAGCCTCCCTACGATGCCTGGCTACTCACTCAATGATGCCAGCACCAGCGCGACCCGAGCCTCGAAGTTGTCCAACGGTGGCATGACCAGCAGCTGCCCCGGCTCAACGTGCTCGTTCAGCAACCCGCCGACAAACGACTGAAAGCCGAACTGCAGCCAGCGGTTCGTCGAGCGCACTCCATCCGCAGCGAGGGGCAGGCAGCCCCAGGGAAGCAACACGATGCGGTCGTAGTGCCCCACGTGTTGCAGGGTGCGCTCCATGAAGGGCTCGGTGTCAGCCTCGTCGTAATGAAACCCGTAGTGCAGCCAAAACGCCGCGTAGTCTGCGGACGAACGATCCGCCACGAAGCCATCCCCCGCCTGTTCTTCAGCGGCGAGCTGCTCTTGCCAAAGTTCGAGCACCAGATCACGCAAGCCCCGACGGTCAAGCCGTGACAGCACCAGGCCTGCTTCGAGTCGCCGGCGCATGCCTTCTTCGATGAAGGGCAGTGAGAGTTCGTCGGCCAACCGTCTTCCGAGAGTCGTCTTGCCCGTCCCTGCGGAGCCGGACAGGGCTAGGCGAGGAGCGTGGCCCACAGGTCTCATTTCGCGCTCGCTCTGCGGAGTGGCCTCCTCGCGGTGAGGACCCTCGGCACGCTTCTCTGAATCGATGAGAGAGGACTGCTCACCCATGGCCTGGACCACCAACCCGGCGGCGGCATGCAACACACTCGTGTGTGACGCTGGTGGCGGCGCGAATCGCAAGGCGCCCTCAAGGGGAACCGAAAGCCCCCGACACAGCAGCGCTCGAATCACCCCGGCGTGAGTCACCAGCACGACCCTCTGGCCAGGAGTTGCAACCACCCGGTCTTGCCAAACACGACCGACCCTGGCCGCCATGTCTGCGAAGGACTCGCCGCCTGGGGGGCGAGCGTGGCAGTAATCGTCCCAGTAGTCATTCACCGCCGAGCCTTCAGCGGCACTGATCTCCGACCACGTGCGCCCTTCCCACTGGCCCATATGCTGCTCTCGCAACCCAGCATCCAGCACACACTCCGCTCCCGTGGCCCGGGCCAACTTCGCTGCCAGCTGCGCACAGCGGGACAAATCGCTGCTCAAGATCAAGTCGGGACAGGGCTGCCGCTCCACGAACCATGAGACCAAGGCGTCGTGCTGGCGCCGCCCCTTCGCCGAGAGCTGTGCGTCCAAGTGACCGCGCACCTCTCGGCGGTCAAGGCCCTCCACGTCACCATGGCGCAAGAGGTGGACGGCGACCACATCCTGGTCAGGCATGGCAGCTCGGGACACCTTGTCGAAGTGTCCACCCACTGGTGGCTCAGCAGCCATGCCCGGCCCCTCGCCAACGGGAATCACGGCCGTCAGTCATCAAGAGGTTTCAGCAAGAAGTCACGGAACTCGCCGATCCCACCGACGACAAAAATGCCCAAGGTCTCGGGCTCTGCTTGGAGTGCCGTGACAAAGCGCTCGCCGTCTCGTCCCTGAACCACGATGGACAACTCTGTGCCCCTTCGCACCACGGTGAACTCCACTTCACGGGACATCTCATCGTCGGCCCGGTCCCAGCCCACATGAAACAGCCCCTTGCCCGGCGTCCCCGTGTGAGGGTCATTTCCAAACAGCGCTGTCGTCTCCGGGAGGAACTCTACAGTGCTCAGCTCGTAGGCCAAGCCACCCGGCGCGTCGTGTTCGAGCCCCTTCAGCGCGAGCATCCGTGTCGAACCAGAGGGGCACTCGATCCACAGCCCCACCTCGGTGAACCAGCTTTTCCCCGTAAACAAAGCCTGAAACGCACCGCTGAGCTGCCAGTCGCCGGCGGGCAATGAGATGCTCGCTGTTGCGGCAGCCTTTCCCGCACCGCTCGATCTGCCCTGCAAGCCAAGGTAGTCCTCAGCCTCCTTGAAGTGGCCCAGGGACTCTGGCGGCGTTGTCCAGCCCAGGAGTGCTTGGTCGTTCATCAGCAGCTGCTGCGCCGTTGGCGAACGCACATCAGACGTCGAGTCGACCAACAAGGTGAAGGTCTCGAAACCCAAAGGGCCCAGACCCAGGCGTGGCTGCACGTTGATCACGATCGAATAGCTGTTCAGCCCTGCCACGCGAGGCAAGAGCAGCTCTCCCTGCGCACCGTGGCCAAACCTCGCGAGCTGTGGAGCGAGTAACCCGCGCGCCGACTCGGGGGCATCAAAGAGGGTCCAGATCACTTCGCTCGGGAGAGCACCGTCGTCATTGGACGGCCCCACGGTGAGTTCAACGAGAGAGCCGGCAGGGACCCCAAAGGTCTTGGTCGGTTCGCGAGCAACCTGTTGCAGCGACCAACGCACGGCAGTGGGCAACGGCGTGCTCTCCAGCGCGAGCTCTTCCCTAGGCTGCACGTCCGCAACGAAGGCATCCGCAAGACTGTCATCACCCGCAGCCTCCACCCTCGTAGTGGCTGCCCTGTCAGCACCGGCAGGCTCCGCTTCGCGCTGAACGGAGGAGCTGTCTTGCAACTGTAAGACGACGATCACCAGCGCCAGCAACCCTGCAGCACTCACAAGCCGCGGCCAAAGGGGCTTGCTCGCAGGCGCCAACCGCTCCCCCAACAAACCTTCGATCTCTGTGATCAGCTCAGCGTAGCTCGCGTGCCGCTCATCCCGGTGAGTGGCGATCATCTTCGACACAAGATGGGACACCGGGTGGGACAGCTCTGGCACTACAGCCCGAGGGTTCGGCGCCACAGGGTTCATCTTCGTGGTGAAGACCTGGGACAACCCCTGCTGGGGAAACGCCGCCCGCCCTGTGAGGCAGTGGTACAGCACGCACCCCAGCCCGTAGATATCCGCCCGAAAGTCGACGTGATCAGGATCGTCGAATTGCTCGGGCGCCATACATGACGGAGTCCCCATGGAGACCCCCGTGAGCGTCACCGCCATGGACGTTTGCCCCTCGAGGTTCTGCGGACGGGCCAGGCCCAAGTCAGCCAACTTCCCTTCGTAAGGAAAGAGATCGCCAGCCGCGGCATCAGCAAGGGGAGCCAACAGGACGTTCGCCGTCTTGATGTCCCGATGAATGATGCCCAGGTAGTCGGCGTAGGCCAGCGCCTTGGCCAGAGACAGCGTCAACTGCAACGCCGGACGGGTTTGTAGCTGCCCGTGCTCCTGCAACCAGTGGTAAAGATCCGGCCCGTCAATGAGTTCCATGACGATGTAGCTCAACCCGTCGGCCGTCTTTCCCGCAGACAAGCAAGACACGATGGCTGGATGACTCATCCGCGCCAGCAGTCGAGCCTCACGATGAAAGCGCCGGGAGTAGTCGGTGCCGCTCAGCGAGCTGTTCAAGACCTTCACGGCCACGTCACGCTCGACGAACGACTGCTGCCCGCGATAGACCGTGCCCATCCCACCCCGGCCAATCTCAGCGACCAGATTCACATCAGGGATCACCGGCAAGCCGCTGTCACTGGGCAGATCGCTCACGTGCTAGGCATCTTCTCAAGCTCGCCGAGAAGACGTTCCACGTCGGGGCGATCGACCTTGTCTTTACCCACATAGGACCAACGGATAACGCCCTGCTGGTCGAGCAGCAACGTCGTCGGCAACGCTTGGGAGCCCTGAATCTCAAGCCCCTCCACCAACTCAAACGACGGGTCAAAGGCCACGGTGAAACTCGGCTCACCGCCATCGTCAGCCAAGCTAGCCACTGAGCTCATAAAGGTAGCGAGGTCGTCTCGGTCACCGGGGTAGACCACCAAGACCTCTGCGCCCACCGCTGCAAACTGTGCCTGAGCCTTCTCCAACGCTCGGGTTTGCGTCGCGCAATACACGCAGACCTCGCCGTCAAAGCCGCGCATGATCACCACGGCCACCTTCCGGCCGGCGTAGCTCGACAAATCGACTTGGCCATTCACCGTGCTGAGACTGGAGGCTGGCAAACGTTTGCCAAGCATGGGTCTTGAGAGGGCTGAGCGCCCCTTCGACTCTCCAGTATTCACGTCGCCGTACGGGTCAAAACCACCGCCGGCTGCAGCACCCTGCTGGCTGGAGCTATACATGCGCACCATGGCCGAAAGGGCTTTCGATTCTCGGACGCGCCAAGGCTGGGCGGGCACGGCGACCTCCGGTCGACCCGCCGCAGCAGCCAAGGCTGCGGGAGGAGGACGGTCGTAGTTCGTGGGGCGTACGGCGGGCTGCGACGGGCTCAACATCTCGCCAAGCCACGTGGACACCGCCTCGTGCGCGCTCTTTGCCGCGAGACGGTCGCTCGACCATTGGCCACGAGGAGCTCTCGGTCCGTCGAACACATTCGCTGCCCAGATCTCTGGGAGGCCATTCACCACCACAGTCCAGTCTCCGGACATGACCGAGCGGTCAACGTCACCTGCGGCAACCAACGCGCCGGAAAAATCCCAGGCCACCCAAAGACCCTCTGCTCGCCCATCATCGAAGGACCCGGCGAAGCGCCGACTGCCGCCGCGATGCCAACTCACCCAAAGCCCCTGGGGCGCGCCGTGAAGCAAGAAGCCTTCTCGCCGCACCGCACCACTGGGCCAAAGCTCGCGGACGAGTTCCCAACCCGGGGGCAGAGGGTAGACCTCGCGAAACTCCTGGCCGCTCTCATCCCAGAACCGCCAGGGCCCCACCTTGTTGTCCCGAAAGCGGTAGCCCTCAGCGAGTGGCTGGCCGTTGTCATAGCGGTAAGTCCAGCGCAGATGCATCTCACCCTGGACGAAGTCGCCCATTTGCACGGCTTGGCGCCCCGGCGCGAAGAACGTCCAAGGGCCCACCTCTGCATCGTCTTCGAAGTAACCCTGCGCACGAGGGCTGCCGGAGCGAAACCAGCGCAGGTACTCGCCGCTCAGGTGGCCTTCTTCGTAGGTGATCTCAAACTGCGCTTGCTCCTCTGCGCCAGCTCCCTGAGACACGGCATCGGGAAACCAGTAGGACCAGTTCCCTTGCTGCTCGTCCTCCGCGTAGGAGCCGATGCTTCGAGGTGAACCGTTCTCGTAATAGTACGTCCACTGGCCGTCTTGCTCGCCACCAAGGCGCCCCCCGCGGTATTGCCCTGGCTCATCGAGAAACTCGTAGCTCGCGGCGCATCCACCCGACAAGATCCCGCTCAAAGAGGCCATGGCAAGGCAAGCCAGGGTGGAGCGGCGCCGACCCCAAAGCCGACCGCGGAAGTGTTGCATCATCGTCTGGTCCATCGCTTCCGGAATCGTCACCTCGTTTGAGGCGAAGTGCTCTGCGCGGGCGGTCACTGTGGTCGCCGCGGGGCTCGTGAACTTCGGGAGCCTTACTGGCCCCGCGCAAGGCGGCTAGCCTACCACGGGGTGCAGCTGAGGGGCTACGTACCCGCAAGCGGCGATCAGCAGGCTGCGGATCTTCCAGGGCGCTCACATTGGGCCGACAAATTGCTCGCGCCGAGACAGTGCCCTCAGCCCGCCCAATGGTGTAGAACGGCTCCCCCAACCGCTCCGGAGTACAAGCCATGGGTCAGCCCATCGACTGGCACTACAACCGCAAGGGCTGAACGTCCTGCACCCGAGCGTCCAAGTTTATGGACGACCACAACATCGAGGCCAAAGAGACCGTCCCTGCCAGCCGCAAGCTGGGTCAGAGCGACGCTGCTGCCATCGCGAAAAAGGCGACCTTGGTGGTCGTTGCGAAAGGCAAGAAGGTCAGCGAGTTCAAGCCAGACGGCAAGGCCAGCAAAGAGATTGTCGAAGCCATGTTGGGCCCCACGGGTAATCTGCGCGCGCCCACGATCGTGTACGGCAAGACTGTCCTCGTCGGCTTCAACGAAGAGGTGTACGAGAAGCGGCTGGGGTGAAGTTGCCCAGCGGGCATCCGGCTTCGAATCAGAAACGTGGACCCAAACTGGTGATCCCGGTGAATCTTTCTAGCCCAGTCTCCATTGCTCTCTGCTTGTGGGTGGCTGCGGTGCTCTCAGGGTGCGTCAGCTCCGAAAGCGGCCTGGCACAAAAGAAACAGGGTTCCTACAGCCTCACCAGTCACGACATCGTCTGGGTCAACCGGGCGGTCCAAGAGACCAAGACTGTGCAGCTCTGGGTCGACCCACTGGGGGTGCGTCTCGCGGGCGGAGCCGTTCACCAGGCCTTCAACTCTGTCTCATTCACCATGGCTGCCGAGGGTTTCGCCATCGCCATGGCGACCCTCGTCAAGCCCGCCTACCCGTTCGTCAGCGACGCAGCCCCGGACACCGTGCACATCACCGCACGGATCACAGACATCATCAGCGTTGAGCGCCTCGCCAAGCGCGGTGATCACATCGGCGCCGATGCCCAGGGACGCCTCCCAACCCTCGGTCTCGAGATCGAGTTTCGCGACGCCGTGAACAACGAACTCCTCGCGGCGATCGTCTCGCTGCGATTGGCTCCGCGGATTCTGTCACTGGCTGCTCGACGCAGCACTGCGGGAAACTACGCCGAGGCCTTCGGCCCCATGGCGGCCCGCATCCGCAGCGGCCTTGATCGCGCTGGCCCATGGGGCCTGGCTCGCTAGCCGCTGCAGGGCCCGTCAAATGACAGCGGGCCCCTCGAACGCCGTTACTGCCGCCAAAGCCGCACGTTGTCAGAGCGCTCTTCGCAGTTGCTGCGCCAGGGGTTGATGTCGAGGCCACCTCGGCGTGTGTACCGAGCCACGACGGTGAGTGCCTGTGGATGGCAGTGCTGCTGCAAATCCAAAAACACGCGCTCGACGCACTGCTCGTGAAACTCGTCGTGATCTCGATACGAGACCACGTAGCGCAACAAGGCGCCATGATCGATCTTTCCGCCCTTGTAGCGGATGATCAACGTGGCCCAGTCAGGCTGGCTGGTCACCGGACAGTTGCTCTTGAGCAAGTGTGAGTAGAGCGTCTCTTCGACCACTTGCTGGTCGTCCGCGCAGCCAGTTAAGAGAGCTGGGGACACCTGATAGCTGTCGATCTGCACGTCAGCAGCGTCAATGCAAGTGCCGCTCGGCGCCCCACTCCCCGGTGGACAAGCTGCTGGATCTTGCGAGAGCGACAGCTCGACGTCGCACCCCACGGTGGCAGCGAGGTCCCTCCGAATCAGTGCTTCGACCTCTGCGAGCGACCCATAGACGGTGCCGTTCAACGAGTTCAGGTAAAGCTTGAGCGACTTCGACTCCACCAAGTTCGGCGAGCTTGCGGGAACACGGAGCTCAGCTGTGGCCACGGCGGGCCTGCCCGAGGCTTCCAGCCAAGACACTTCGTAAGCGTTCCAGATGTCGACGCCGGTGAACGGCAGCTCGCCGGACAAACCCAGCCCCTGCCGCCCCTGTGCTCGAGGGATGGCGACCAGCACCGACGGCGCGTACTCGGTGGGGTATTCGGTGGGCTTGCCCAGGGGCAACTCTGACGACATGGAATGCTCTCCTGGGGAACTCACTCGTTCGATCAACGGTCGCCACAGCCACTCGCCGTAGGTCGGCAGTATCTTAGCAGGCGCCTGACGGTTGGTAGACCAGCTTGCCGCTGACGTAAGTAGCCAGAGTGGCTCGGTCGTCGCCCATGGTCATCAGCACAAACAAGCGCTCTTCGAGACTCTCACAGAAGCTCATGCGCCGCTTGAGAATCGCCGTGGAGTGCAGGTCTAAGACCACCAAGTCCGCTTCCATCCCCACAGCCACACTGCCGATTTTGTCATCGAGATACAGCGCTTTTGCCGTGCCCCGGGTCGCCAAGTAAAAGGCGTGGTAGGCGCTCAGACCGAAGCCTTTCAACTGGGCCACTTTGTAGGCCTCGTTCATGGTTTGCAGCATGGAGAAACTTGTCCCCGCGCCCAAGTCGCTGGCCAAACCCACACGCACGGGACGATCGGCGTTCTTGGCCTGGGCCACGTCGAAGAGCCCGCTGCCCAAGAACAGGTTCGATGTGGGGCAGTGAGCCAAAGCCGTCCCGGTCTCGTGACAGCGACGTAACTCGCTCTCGGTGAGATGAATGCCGTGACCGAAGATCGCCCGTGGCCCCAGCTGGCCGTAATGCTCGTAGACGTCGAGGTAGCCCGCGCGCTCCGGGTGCAGCTCCTGGGACCAAGACACTTCTTCTAGGCTCTCGGAGATATGCGACTGCAGGTACGTCCCCGGATGTTCATGCCAGAGAGCGCCCGCAAGCTCCATCTGCTCGTGGCTGCTCGTGGGGGCAAAGCGCGGCGTCACCGCGTACAACTGGCGCCCCTTGCCGTGCCACTTCTCGATGAGCGCCTTACTCTCGTCGTAGCCCCGCTGAGGCGTGTCGGTCAACGCTTTCGGCGCGTTGCGGTCCATGAGCACCTTACCGGCGATGTTGCGCATGCCCAACCTGCTCGAGGCTTCAAAGAAGGCATCCACAGATTGGGGATGCACCGTGCAATACACCGATGCCGTGGTCGTGCCAGCTCGCAAGCACTCCCGCAGAAAGACGTCAGCCGACTCACGGCAGTGCTGCTCGTCGGCGAACGCCTGCTCGGCCACAAAGGTGTACTTGTTCAGCCAATCCACGAGCTGCTTGCCGAATGCCCCGATGATTTGCGTCTGGGGATAGTGCACGTGGCAGTCGATGAACCCCGCCATGATGACAGCGTCTGAGTACCGCCGAACATCGACCCCCACTGGCACAGAGTCGGCCAACTCCTTGGCCGGCCCCACAGCGGTGATCTTTCCATCGCTCATCAAGACGATGCCATCAGGAATGAAGCGAACGCACTCCGACGGGCAACGCAAGAACGGGTCGTCCTCGAAGGTCAGGACGTCTCCACGGATTGCGCTGATGCCCTCGCTCATGCCGACTCTCTTTGACTGTTGATCACAGCACGTCCTGCTGCTCTTGCTGATGCATGGAAAGCCACACGCTGAACATGCGGTAGCCCAAGGCGAGAATCACCGCGCCGACGAAGAGACCGATGATGCCGGAGAGCAGCATGCCTCCGAGTACACCAAGAATAATCACCGGCGCCGGCACGCCAAGGTTTTTGCCCATGAACAACGGCCGTAACAGGTTGTCGAGTAGGATCACCCCCACGCTCCAAACCAACAACAGCCACCCTGCCAAGGCGGTGCCAGTGGCGAAGACATAGATCACAGCGGGGACCAGCACGAGCGAAGGCCCGAGCTGCAAGATGCAGAGGAGCAGCGCCACCAGCGTCCACAGGCCAGCCAGGGGTACGCTGGCCGCCACAAGTCCAAGCCCCGCCAGGAACGATTGCACCAGGGCGACACCGATGACGCCTCGGGCCACCCCACGCAGAGTGTCCTCGGCCACCGCAGCCAGCTCGTCCCCACGCTCGCCCACCAAGCGACGGCCAATGCGGTGGGACAACCGCTCCCCCGCAGGCGAAGACACCACCAGGACGCCCGCTACTAAGATCGCGCCGGTGAATTCAAGCAAGTCGAGCCCCGTCCAAGCGGCGGCACCGAGAGCCCACTTACCCAAGGCCTGAATCTCAGGCCCGAGCTTGGCCAGGGCCGCTCCCAAGTTCTCTGAAGCGAGTAGCCAGAATTCGTTGAGCGCAGGGCCAACGATCGGCCAGGTCACGAGCTCGGCCGGTGGCGGAGGCACCTCGATGACGCCGCCAAGCAAGTAAGTCGCCAAGCTGCGAACGTTCTCCACCAGCACGATCCCAAAGGCCACCGCAGGCCCCACGACCACAAGCAGCAAGCCCAAGGTCTGCAGCACAGCAGCCAGCTTCAGCCGTCCACCCAACCGTCGCGCCAGCCCCTTGTGCAGTGGATTCACGGCCACCGCAAGCACGACTCCCCACAACAGCAGAGACAGGAACGGCCGCAGAATTAGAAAGCACCAGGTGGTCCACACAGCGAGAATGCCGATGCGCACCGCCCACTCCACGGGCGTGGTCTCGCTGTCATCATCGACTCCGCGAGGGATGTTCGTGACGCCACTCTCCGTGGGATCCACCGCGGATTCCTCGCTCATCGTTGTTTGCCCTTCATCTGCGCGCCCTCAAGTCACTGCCCCTCTCACGATCTTGGGCGGGTGGGGCAACTCGGAGACGTGCTCTTCCCACCATTGGCGAGCATCGTCCCAAGACCACATGCCTACATCCATGGTCTCGAGAGCGGCACTGATCTCGTGGACAGATGCGGGGCGGTCATTGCGATCTTTCTCCAGGCAGCTCATCACCAGCGCCTTCAGAGCGGGATGAACAGGGGCCAGGGCGCCGTGGTCGAGCGAAGGCGGCTGAGAGCTGGTCACCTTTTTGAAGATCTCCCGCACCGAGCGTCCCTGAAACGGCTCGTTCCCTGTGAGCAGGGTGTAAGCCACGCAACCCACGGCCCAAATATCGGACCTAGCATCCACGGTGAGCGGCGCCGAGAAACGCTCGGGTGCCATGTACAAGGGCGACCCGGAAACTTCGGCGGCTCTCGTGAGCGCAAGCTCTTCCGGTGCCTCGAGATCTTTCACCAGGCCGAAGTCGAGCACCTTGACCACGTCGAAGCGCCCGCCGCGCTCGCAGATCAGAATATTCATGGGCTTGATGTCCCGATGAATGATGTCGAGGTCGTGAGCCTCAGCCAGGGACTCGCAGATCTGCCATAGAATGTGCACCACTCGCTCTTGGCGCTGAGCGCCGTAGCGCTCGATCAGCTCGTGCAACGTGAGCCCCGGTAGGTACTCCATGGCGTAGTAGAACTCCCCGGAGGTGGTTCTGCCAAAGTCGTAGAGTTCGACCGTGTGCGGATTCGTCAGCTGCGAAGTGAGCTGAACCTCTTGCTGAAAGCGCTGCTCTGACTCGGGAGTGATGCGATCTTTCCGCAGGACCTTCACCGCAGCAGGTCGCACCAACAGCTTGTGCTCGGCGAGAAACACGGTGCCCAGACCGCCTTCGCCCAACACGCGCACCACTCGATAGTCTCCGTACTGCCGAGCCCGGTCCACCGCAGCCTTGAGACTGACGTTGTGCATCGCAACGGACAACACGCCCACGGACAGCAGCACCGCCCCCCAGAACAAGATGCGAAACGAGCGGATCAGTGCGGCCATGGCCTGATAGCCTTCGGCCCGATTCACCTCTGTGGCGATGCCAAAGTGGTACTCGTCGAGCCAAGCCCAGGCACCGACCACTTCGACGCCACGATAGTCACGATAGCCTTCAATATTGATCCCGCTAGAACGACCGTCGATGGCCGTGGCAGCCAAGCGCGTTCGTGGCCGATCAGCCATGGCCAGCGCGGGCACGTAGCCCTCCGTTAAGTCGCCCCCGGGATCGCGCAGCTGAATTTGCAAGACCGCTGTAGCACTCTCACTGGCTAACACACCTAGCTCAACGAGCTGATCGAGGCAGGCACTCTCAGAGAGCATCAGCCCTCTTTCGTCGAAGGTGTAAGTCTGCCCCGTCTCGCCGATGCGACCGGCTGCGAGCACAGCCGCGTACTCTTCAGAGGGCTCCACAAAGAAGGCCAGCATTGCCCTAGGCTGGGCGGACTCTCCATACACTGGCGTCAAGACCAGCATCAACGGCTCGTCGATGTGGGGCACGAAGCGATTGCCTTCGAGGTCCGCGGGAGGCACAACGACCGTCTTGCCCTCGATCACTTCTTCCATTGCTGCCAGCGATCGGTCGCTCATGGATTCGCCGATGCCCTCGGGCTTCATTCCACCAGGCGCGTGCCCGCCCAAGATGAGCCCACTGGCGCTGGACACAGCAAAACCGTCGAAGCGCCGATGCGTCAGCAAGACACCCTGGACCTCACGCCCCCCCGCCTCTCCTCGAGCGAAGACCTCTTCGGGACGACGCAAGGACCCTGCCAAGATGCCGATCAGGCGAGGGAGGTGCGGGGAGTCTTGCAAGTCCTTGGCAGGCGAGGCACTGCTGTCACCCAGCTCGACCAGAGCTAGCACTTCTCGGCGTACGTCTGGGTGAGCGGCCCACAGTTGCGCGTCGGTTTCGACCGCGGCCAACCATTGGCGCAAGGCGGTCTCTTCAGCGTTCAGTACGGTTTGCAACTGGTCCGTCAGCAACTTGTCCAGGGACACTTCCACTTGGTCGAAGGTCCAGAGACCAAAGCTCACCAAACACACGATCAGCGCCACACCGAAGACAACTCGCCGGCGGTGGGCCCCCATCACGCGCCCCACAAACACGAGACGCTGGGTTCGTGACAGCCCGCTCTGAGTCGCTCGCGCCAGGGCTTCAGGAATGCCATCAGCTCCGCTCTGGTCCACAGCCACCGTTGCCGCTGTGGAGTCGGCGATGAGCGTGTCGGCCCGGTCATGCTCCAGCAACGAGGTCACCTCTTCGAGCAACGCTGCATCATCCCCGCAGGCTTCAGCGAGGAGTTTTTCCCGTGCGGAGCCCTTCAGCTGACGCGCGCTGTGAAACAGCTCTTTGATCCGAGCGTAGCGCTCATCCGTCATGGGAGTTACCTGAACTGAGTTCTCGGCGCAGCCAAGCCCGAGCCATGGTCCAGTCGCCTTCGACTGTGCTCAGTGAAACCGAGAGCACCTCGGCCACTTCTTTCATGGTCAGGCCGCCAAAAAATCGCAGCTCCACCATGCGCGCTTGGCGCTCGTCGAGATCGTGCAGCTTTTCCAGGGCCTCGTGCATGGCCAGCACGTCCTCGTCTCGCTCGGGAGAGAGCGCTAGGTCTTCGTTGATCGTCACTCGCAGCCGGCCGCCGCCACGCTTGAGCGCCTTGCGGGCTCGGGCATGGTCCACCAAGACGCGGCGCATGGCCTGGGACGCCACGGCTACGAAATGCGCCCGACCCTGCCATTGCACCCGGGTTTGGTCGACGAGCTTCAGGTAGACCTCGTGGACCATCGCCGTGGCCTGCAACGTGTGCCCCGCACCCTCCCGGCGCAACATGTCCCCAGCCATGCTCTTCAGACTGCCGTAAACCAGCGGCAGGAGTTCATCCACCGCCGAGGGGTCACCGCCCTCAAGCTGTTGAACGAGCTGGGTGACTTGACCTTCGGACATTGGCTGCGAGGCCCCAAAATGAATGACCCGCCATGGTAGCCAAGTCTCAACAGCTCCCTACTGTTCCGATTTTCCGGGAGGAGCGGCAACGCCCCATCCTCCACAGGAAGCCCCCCCCGATGACCCTGTGGGCCCGATCCGCCTCTGGCAGCTTGTGGAGTGATCGCGCCCGGTCTCGACTACACTCGCGCCCATGAGACATCGCACACTCGGCAAGACCGACCTCTCCCTCCCAGTGATCACTTTTGGCGCATGGGCGCTGGGCGGTGGCTACTGGGGCGAACAAGACGATGACGCTTCGATCGCGGCCATTCGTGCGGCGCTCGACGCGGGCATCGACGCCATCGACACCGCTCCGGTCTATGGTCTCGGTCGCAGCGAAACCATCGTCGGTCAAGCCATCGCCGAGCGTCGAGATGAAGTCACCCTGCTCACCAAGGTCGGTCTGCGCTGGGATTGCAGCGACGGCGAGCTCTTTGTCACTGGCAAGCTGCCCAACGGCAAGCCCCTGCACATTCATCGCAACAGTCGCCCGGACTCAGTACGCCACGAAGTGGAACGCAGCTTGCAGCGCTTGGGCGTCGAGCGCCTCGACCTGGTGCAAGTTCACTGGCCCGACCCCACCACGCCCATCTCCGAAACCATGGGCGCCCTGGCTGAGCTCCGTAGCGAAGGCAAGCTCCGCGCCATTGGGGTGAGCAATTACGACGTGGATCAACTCACACAGGCCCAAGCCGCCCTGGGCGACGTGCCTCTGGCCAGCAACCAACCGCTGTACAGTCTCGTGAAGCGCGGCCTCGAAGACGAGGTGCTCCCCTGGACAAGAGCTCACAACGTGGGACTCATCGTCTACTCACCCCTTGAACAGGGCTTACTCACAGGCAAGGTGCGCGCTGAGCGCACCTTCGGTGACGACGAGGGGCGCAGCCGCAGAGATAGCTTCAGCGCCGAAAACCGCAAGCGAGTCAACGCCTTGCTCGACGACATTGTTGCTCCGGTGGCCGCCGCCCATCACGCCACTCTGGCCCAAACGGTCTTAGCTTGGACGGTGCAACAGCCGGGCATCACCGTGGCCCTCGCCGGCTCCCGTGATCCCCTTCAGGCTCGCGAGAACGCCGGGGCGGGCGACATCGTCTTGGCGGACGACGAATGGTCGGCCATCGACACCGCATTTGCCGAACTCACCTTGCAGGACGCTCCCGCCAATTAGGCCATGGGCGCAGTGCGTTCAGCATCGAGTTGGTAGCGCTGGGGCTCAGGCGGCCATGAAGGCACGGGCGCCAACGTGCGAAGAGCCTTTGCCGAACTAGGCCTTGATAGACTGCCGTCCATGGCTGACTCGACACATCCGGCACTGTCATGTTGCCCATGTGGTTGGGTTCGGGAGTCTTCTTCAGCTACGAGCGCTTCCCCGAACTTGTGCAACCGCTGCTGCGCCTGTTGCCGCTCACCGCGCTCAACGACGCACTACGGGCTGTCATGCTCGAGGGCGCCGGCTTCGCTGCAGTCTCAGCACAATTCGCAATTCTTGCGTCCTGGTCCGTGGTTGCCTTCGTCTCAGCGCTAAAGTTTTTCCGCTGGGGATAGTCGCTGAGGTCAGCTCAACTTGCAGGTCACGCCCCCTTTCTTCTCCGGCCTACGGCCTCTCTGTCAACGCTCGCAAGACGAGATCGTCGCCCGGTCTGACTGCGAAGCTTTTCGTGCTGCGCAGATCGGTTTTGAATGGGTTGCCTGGTGAATCGCTCAGCCAGACAGACAGGGTGTAGCGGCCAGGATAGACCCCACTGAAAACAGCGCGCCCGTCTTCGGAGACGGGCCGGTGGCCAGCCCCCCCTGTTCCTGCAACACTCGGCTGGAGCATGGGAGATCCCTCGAGCCAGTGTTCTTCTTTTTCGGGGTCGAGCGAAACATAGGTGTTTGCTGCGGTCGCTTCTGCCAAGACTCCTGCGGCGGCTAGATCGAGTGTGACCTGACCGAAGAGCTTCTGGTTCGGAGCCTCCACCCAAGAGACGGTGGCCTCATCGCTCCGCACCCAAAGGGGAGCTGTCGTGATCAAAATGCCTCGTGATTCGCTGGCGATTTCAACCGCGTAACAGCCCGGCTCGAGATCTTCGAAGGTCACCTTGCCTTCATCGTCTCCAAAACCCACGAAGATCGTTCGTTTGTCCCCATGATGCTTGCTGAGCTCAGCCCGAAGACTCTCCGTGCCCAAAAAACGCAGCGTCAAACGAAGGAGGCGGGCCTTCTCCTCTGCCTCAGCGATGTCACCAGCGGTTCTTCGCAGCACACGCCCCAGCGGCGGTGGTTCCGGCCAACCCAGGGGATCAAACTCCAGCTGCAACTCTCCCGACCTACGAACCACAATGTTCCGGGGAAGCGTAGAGGGAAGTGGGCTATCCGCTCGCAGCCCTAAACTTTCTAGAGGCGCAATATCGGAGAGGTTGATTCCCAGCCCCCCAGAACCTTGCTGCTCGTGGTGAGCGAAGAGCCTCAGGCCACCCGTAAGGTCGTCCGGCAGATCACCCAGGTCCTCCACGCGGAACTCCCCTAGTTCATTCGTGCGCAGCTCATTCACGGCTCCTGACTTCACCCCTGACTCATCGAAGTACCACCAATGACCGCTCACCTCAGCTCCCTGAACAGGCCAACCGTCAGCCGTTGTCACCCGCAGCACGTCTCGCTCGGCCGACTTCTCCAACAGCATGGTCAGCTCACCTGCAGCGATCACCTCGGCAGTGATCTGCGCTGTGACAATCGAGTATCCCTCTCCCCCTGCGATGAGCCAAACACCTGGCTCACACGGCAAACTGAGCTCTCCCCGGTCGTCTGTTGGCTCGCTCGCTCGGAGAATGCCCAGCTCCCCATTGGCATCGAGGGTCGGTATTCCCGAGAGACGCTGCAGTCGAGCTTCGCTCAGCAAGAGCTGCCGCCCTGCGACCGGCTCCAACGTCCGGTTCATTTTCAGGCGCACGAGCACCTCGACAGCTGGCGTCGCTTCAATGATCTGAGCGGAATCCGAGGCTGACCGTGCAACCACTTCACCCGTTGCACGAACTCCATGAGATGTCCACGCATGGACACCGTACCAGGAGCCTAAGCGCACGCCGGGCAGAGTGAACTCGCCCTGACCGTCCGTCTCACCCAGCCAAGCGGCAACGCCAACCAGCTCTCCGGGGTCGGCCCACCTGAGCTGAAATCCCGGTTGCAGCGGCCCCACGACTCGCAACTTCGCGGCCGCCACAAGCTCCCCACCTGGCAGTTCAATGCGCACTCGCACCGCGCCCGCCGGTGCCAACGTCAGCTCAACGACTCTCGGCTCGCCAGCGCTCACGGCAACCGGGAGTGCCCCCACGGGAACGACTTCTGAACCCGCTAACGCCACAACCTTCCACATCCCGGGGGGCAGCTGATTCCAACGGCGTTCTCGCGGGCCCTCGGCTTGGGGTAAACGCGGCGTACCGGCCGCAGCTAAGCTGTTTCCGTAGGGCCCCCACTGCACACTCGCTTCACCGCCAGCGAGGGCAGCGAGGGCAGCGCCATGTTCCTCCACTTCTTTGTATTCAACGAGGCCGAGGAGCAACTCGCCAGGCGGAGTCGCTCCAGACCAACGAGCAATGAGCCCGCCACTCTTTGACTCAGAGACGAGCCCCTGATCTGCCACGGCACCCAACTCACTGCTGCTTGGCTCCACGATCAGCAGAGTTGCTGTCGATGGTGGCAAAATCAACGAGTCGACCCACTCAGCAGAGGTTTCGCGAGCACTGACCTTCGGTCTCATGCTCGCCGCTGAGCCGCGCTCCAGCACCGAATCGAAGGCAACCCAGATCACCACTCCGGTCACCGCCACAACGGCGACGGGCAGAATGTTCCTTAAGCAAACGTGTGTCATTTGACTCCCCTTCCATCCTATAAATGCACTGAAGCGCAGCAATTCAACAGGTCAGCAGGCGCAGACTATTTGGCTCTCTGTCTTCGAGTCATGGGTCCCGCCTGAAAAAGAGATCCCACCTCCAATGAGCGGGAGGGTAAATCCGAAGCTCCGAGGACTCGTCACCGTCATGGTGATGTCGACTTCGATGCAATCTCCTTCGACCGCCCCTGTCTGCACCTCGCCGTTCGGGCCGGACAGATCACCCCCATCATTCGTGATCGTGATACAGGCAAAGAGCACGCCTGGCCGGAGAAAAAAGAGACTGGGGCTTCCCAGAGGGTCATCAAAAAGAGCGTCCTTTTCTTTAGCACTCGCCGACACGCCCCAGCTCTCGGGGACTTTCATCGAAACGCAGACACTTTGCGACTCCCCATCGGCGATACACCCCGAAGCCGTATTCACAGCGGGGTCATTGGGCATCTGCGGCGCGAGTTGCGCGGGAACAGAAAATGAGAACGCGGCCAGGGCCGCGAGCACAGTCAGGCTCAACATGAGTTGGACTCCAAAAACTGTGCGAAGAGACGCTCGTGGTCACGCCACAGCTCCCTTCGCGTGAAACATTGGGCCGTCCCCAGCGGACGGCTCAGTGGGCTGTCGCCGGCCCGACGCGCGGATTACATCGCCGCTCCGAGATTCTTCGCCATCAGCCTTGAGCCCCCTCTCGCATCCCCCGGGCGTAACGGCGACTATGGGCCCCACCATGACTGACCCGCTACCCTTCGCTCGCCACCGCGCCGACTCCTCGACGCCCCCCGTCTCCATTGACGGCACCCTCTCCGTGGTCACCTTCCGCAACGAGGATAACGGCTACACCGTGGGCAAGGTCGACACCGAGGGGGGCGACGACGACATCCCCGACACGGCCACGGTGGTAGGTACCATGGCCGGCGTAGAAATGGGCGACACCGTTCGCGTCACTGGCCGCTGGACCACCCACCCCACCTACGGCCGTCAATTGGCAGTAGAGAGCTGCGAGGTGCGCCTGCCCTCCGGCCGCCGAGGGCTGATTCAGTTTCTCGGTGGCGGACGCATTAAGGGTGTGGGCCCGAAAACCGCTGAAAAGATCGTCGATGTCCTGGGGACCGACGTGCTGCAACGGCTCGAACGGAACCCAGCGCTGTTAGCCACCGTCCCCGGGATCAGCGACAGCCGCGCCCGAGGGATCATGAGCCAGCTTCTCGATCAGCAAGAGGCCGCGGCAGCCCTGGTCTTCTTGCAAGAACACGGGCTGGGGGGCGCAGCTGCTCACAAAGTCTGGAAACACTACGGCGTTCACACCGTCGAGAAAGTCCGCAGCAACCCGTACCGGCTAGCCGACGAGATCTTCGGCATCGGCTTCAAGACCGCCGACACCGTGGCCCGCTCCATGGGACACGAACTCGACGGGCCCTTCCGCATCGCCGCTGGGCTGAGCTACCTCCTCGGCCGAGCTGCCATGGAAGGCCACGTGGGCCTCCCCGCCGAAGCGCTCATCGAGCGCACCGCTCCCTTCCTCGAAGTGGGCGAGCAAGCTGTAGAAGCCGTGCTCATCGAGGGCTTCGAAGAACGGCGGCTCATCGACGACGGGCTGGTCTACCGCCCCGACCTCTACGACGCTGAGGTCGAGGTCGCTCGCCATGCCCGCCGGCTCATCGAAGACCCCACCTGCCCCATCGATGTCGATCCACACGCAGCCTTGATCTGGGCCGAGAAAGCAGCGGGCCTCGAACTGGCTCCCGATCAACGGGAAGCACTGCAAACCAGCTTGACCCACAAGCTGTCCGTCATCACTGGTGGCCCGGGCGTAGGGAAAACAACCATCGTGCGTCTGCTCGTGGACGTGCTCCAGAAGCAGCATCGCAAGGTCTCTCTGGCCGCGCCGACTGGGCGCGCCGCTCGCCGACTCGAGCAAGCCACGGGCCGAGAAGCCGCGACCATCCACCGCTTGCTCGGCATACGCCCAGCTGGTGGAGGGGCTTTTCAGCGCAAAGACACGCCCCTCGACGCCGACGTCCTCATCGTCGACGAAATGTCCATGGTGGACATCACGCTCATGGCCAGCGTGCTCTCCGCGCTCCCCGACGAAGCTTGCCTGATTCTCGTAGGCGATCGGGACCAGCTCCCGTCCGTGGGTCCTGGCGAAGTCCTCTCCGCGTTCACCGCCAGTGGCCTGGTGCCCGTGTCGCGCCTCACCACGGTTTTTCGGCAAGCGGCAAACTCAGGCATCGTTCGAGTGGCTCACGAACTCAACTCTGGCGAGGTGCCTCGCTTCGACGAGGACAGCGAAGGCCAAGCATTCTGGGTCGAGCGCCCCGACCCCATCGACTGCCTACAAGCGCTCCGTTCCTTGATCCTCGAACGCATCCCCCAGCGTTTCGGCCTCGACCCACTCAAAGACGTGCAAGTGCTCACACCCATGCACCGCGGCCCTGTGGGCACCATCGCGCTCAACGAAAACCTCCGCGAAGTGCTGAACCCCACAGCTCCCGGAAAACCCGAGCTGCGCCGATTCGGAAAACTCTACCGCCAGGGGGACAAGGTCATGCAGGTGCGCAACAACTACGATCTCGAAGTCTTCAACGGGGACATCGGCCGTATCACCGAGCTGAACGAGAGCGAGTCTGTGGTGAGCATCAATTTCGAAGGTCGCCAGGTGGAGTACAGCCTCGACCAGATCGACCAACTCGAAGCGGCCTTCGCCATCACTTGCCACAAGAGTCAGGGCAGCGAGTTTCCCGCGGTACTGCTGCCCCTGTATCAAAGCCAGTTCATGATGCTGCGCCGCAACCTGGTCTACACAGCCTTCACGAGAGCCAGTCGAGTGCTCGTGGCTATGGGCGAGTGGGCAGCCTTGCAGCGAGCGGCAGCCACCGCCGACGCAGGCCGCCGCCACAGTCGCCTCGCCGAGCGCATGACCGGCGAAGAGGGCATCACCATGGTCCCTGAACCCGATCCCAATTGGTGAACAGCCGCAGCATTACCCTCGAGATTTGCACTGACTCTGCGAGCGGTGCTGCTGCCGCCGAAGCGGGCGGCGCTCAGCGAGTCGAGCTGTGCAGCGCCCTCTCCCTGGGCGGGCTCACTCCCAGCGCGGGGTGCATCGAACAGGCGGTGGCTGCCACGACGCTGCCCATCATGGTCATGATTCGCCCGCGGCCCGGTGACTTCTGCTACGACCGCAGCGAGTTGGCCACCATGGCAGCAGACATCGATCGCGCCGCAGAGCTTGGAGCCAAGGGTGTTGTCTTCGGCGTGCTGTCCCCCGATGGAACCCTCGACACCGAAGCCATCGCTCGCCTCGCTGAGCGCTCAAGGCCCCTCGCCGTTGTGGTCCACCGAGCCATCGATGTCACGGTGAATCCCGTGGCCTCCATCGAGTCTCTGGCAGCCCTCGATGTGGACCGGGTGCTCAGCTCTGGGGGCGCGCCCACTGCCCCACTGGGCGCCGAGACCTTGGCACGCATGATCCAGGCAGCGAACGGTCGGTTGGTCGTCATGCCCGGGGGCGGCGTACGCGAACGACACGTGGCAGCGCTCCTTGCAGCCACGGGGGCCCGAGAACTTCACGTGACTGCCGGAGTTGTCTGCGACGGCCCCATGGAGTTCCGCGAGGCCCAAGTCTCCATGGCCTCCGCGCATCCGCCCGGCGAGTTTGAACGAAAGACTACATATTCCGATCGAGTCGCCGCATTCGTGAAGACAACTCGAGCGATGAACCTCTAACCCACGCCGCCATGCTTGCCTTCCTACTACTCATCCCCTGCGTTGTCTGGATCGCGTCGGCCGCCCTCGCGCTGCGCTCCATCACAGCGATCCCTCAACTCACAGAGCTGCACCCCAGCGCGCCTCAACACTGGCCCAGAGTCTCAGTGATCGTCCCTGCCTGCAACGAAGCGGCGACCCTGCCAGAGGCGGCAGCGAAACTCACCGCCCTGGACTACCCCAACCTCGAACTGATCTTCGTCGACGACCGTTCCACAGATGGCACAACTGCCATCGTCGATGATCTTGCTGCGAGGGATGAGCGCACCGTGGCCGTCCACGTCACCGAGCTGCCAACGGACTGGCTGGGCAAACCCCACGCTATGGAACGGGGCCTCGAAGCAGCCACGGGTGAGTGGGTCCTGTTCACCGATGCAGACGTGCACTTCGCGCCGCAAACTCTCCGAGACGCCATCGCTTGGTCCGTCGCGGAAGAAGTCGACCACCTGACAGTGTTACCCGACCTCGACGCCGACGGCTTCGCTTTGCAAGCCACTCTGGCCAGCTTCGGCCGCTACTTCACCCTGGGCCAGCACCTCTGGAAGGTCAACGACGACAACAGCAGCGCTTCTGTAGGCGTGGGCGCCTTCAATCTCGTACGCCGCTCAGCGCTGCAGCAAACTGCAGGGCTACCCTGGCTCGCGCTCGAAACTGTCGACGACCTCGCCCTCGGCCAACTCATGAAGGCATCCGGCGCAAAAAGCCGAGTCCTTTGGGGACAAGACGCCCTGGCGGTGCACTGGTATCCCACCCTGAGCGAAATGACCGTCGGGTTAGAGAAAAACACCTTCCCCGCAGTGGGCTGCAGCCTTTGGCGACTCGCAGCCATGGCCCTCGTCATCCTGTTTCTCGACTGGACTCCCGTGGGCATCCTGCTCTTCCCCAGCCTGCCGTTGTGGTTGCGCGCCGCGTCTCTGATCACCATCGTGGTCTGCCTCCTCAGCGGCGCCTGGATCGCCCGCTGGGCCCGCCGACCTCTTGCGCCAGCTCTCGCCGTACCCCTCGGATCAGCCATCATGGCTTTCATCTTGCTGCGCTCTGGCATTGTCGGCGCTGCTCGTGGAGGCGTCCGTTGGCGCGGCACGTTCTACCCGAGTGAACTGTTGCGACGAGGGTCGCGAGTGAAGCTCTTCTGAACACGCCATCCATAGCTCTTCTGGCATGCCTTGCGCTGGCGATCGGCTGTGCCGAGGCCCAACAGCCGCAGGCAACAACGGACGGCAACTGCTTCACTGTGCTAACGGTCAACGCACCCTTGGCCTACTTCGCGGAGCGCATCACCAACGACGTTCCCGAGCAAGACCTGCGGGTGCGCTTCCCCGCACCCGCCCAGGTCGACCCGGCGTTTTGGCAACCGTCAGCAGACGTCATCGGCGCATACCAGAGCGCCCAGATGATCCTGCTGAACGGCGCTGGGTACGCCCGCTGGACATCCACCGCCACCCTGCCTCGTTCTAGCCAGGTCGACACCGGCGCAGCCTTCGCGCAGCAGAACATCGAGCTCGCCGACACTGTGAGCCACACCCACGGCTCAGAGGGCGAGCACAGTCACGGCGAGCTGGCCTTCACAACTTGGCTCGACTTCGAACTCGCGTCCCAACAAGTCCGAGCCATCTCCCAGGCACTGACGGCAGCTTTGCCGCAACACTCTGAGAGCTTCGCTAGCCAAACCGCTGCACTCCTCCAAGACCTCAGCAGGCTCCACGAGCAGCTCCTCGCTCTAGGGGACAGCCCGCCCCTGCTCGCTTCCCACCCGGTCTACCAATACCTGGCCCGGCGCTACGAACTCGAGCTGCGCAGCGTCCATTGGGAGCCCGACGCCCTACCGAACGACGCACAGTGGGCCGCTTTCGAGACTCTTCTCGCCGAGCAATCCGCTCGTTCCATGCTCTGGGAAGCCCAGCCTCTCCCCACAGTGGTCGACGCCCTCGCACAACGGGGTGTCTCTGTAATTGTCTACGAACCGTGCGGCAACCTCCCAGCCGACGGCGACTTCTTGCAGGCTATGACGCGCAACGTCGCAGGCCTCACCCGGGCGTTCGAAGCCCTGAACCAGTACTGACACAGCCAAGCCGTGAGCTCGGGGTTTCCGTTTTGTGTCCGGCCCCGTAGGCTACTCCCGCCCCTCGGAGCCCCGCCTTGAACGCAGTGAGCCTCAACCAAGTCAGCCGATCCTTCGGCGAGACAAAGGCCGTGAAGTCCCTGTCCCTCGACGTACCCGAAGGGACCATCTACGGTTTCATCGGGCCCAACGGTTCAGGGAAGACCACCAGCATCCGGATGATCCTCAACATCATTCATCCGGACAGCGGCACGATTGAAGTGCTCGGGCATCAGGGAAAACGCGCGGCCAACGATCGCGTGGGTTACTTGCCGGAGGAACGAGGGCTCTACAAGAAGCTCAAGGTCAACCAAATCTTGGCCTACTACGCATCGCTCAAAGGCATGTCCTTCAAGGAAGCCAAGCGCGTGGGTGCCGAGTGGCTCGAGCGTTTCGACCTGGGGCACACAGCCAACCAGAAGATCGAGACCCTCAGTAAGGGCATGGCCCAGAAGGTGCAGTTCATCGCCACGGTGCTCACTCGGCCAGACCTGCTGATTCTCGACGAGCCCTTCAGCGGCCTCGACCCGGTGAACCACGAGTCGCTCCGGGATGCCATTCTCGATCTCAATCGCGGAGGCACCACTGTCATCTTCTCGACCCACGACATGTCCATGGCCGAACGCATGTGCGATCACATTTGCATGATCTACAAGGGCGACAAGGTGCTCGACGGAACGCTCAACGAGATTCAGAACTCGAAGGGTGACGACACGGTACGCCTGCGCTTCGACGGTGACGCATCATTGCTCGACGGACACCCTTCCGTAGATCGGGTCACCGACATGGGCCAGTACCAAGAGGTGCGCCTAGCCGGTGATGCCCAAGCGCTGCTGCAACACCTCGTAGCACAGACATCCGTGCAGTTGTTCGAAATCGCACGGCCCTCGCTGCACGACATCTTCGTGCGCATCGCAGGGCCCGAGGCCGCACAAGCGGTGGCGGCCACGGCGCACAGCGCCCCTTCTAAGAACTAAGCGGAGTCCAGACACGTGTCTAAGATCATCACAGTGCTGGTGAACGAGTACCTGCGGGCGGTGCGCACAAAGGCCTTCATCCTCGGCGTGCTGCTCACGCCGGTCATGTTCGGCGCAGGGTTGATCGCCGTGGCCGTCGCAGAGAACTCGAAAGATCTCACCGACCGCCATTTTGTGGTCGTCGATCGTAGCGAAGTGTTGCTGCCAACGCTCACTGCAGCCATGGAGCATCGCAACGCCAACAGCCTGAACGACGAGGACGGCGAGCAAGACGAACCTCGGTGGCTCATCGAAGCCTGGGTTCCCGCCGACCATCCCGGAGAACGGGCCGATCAGGTCCTGAGCAAGCGGGTCGAGGACGGCGAGCTGGTGGGCTTCCTGGCCATCGGCGCAAACATTCCCGAGCTCGAAGGTGAAGACCGAGAGTTCGCTTGGTTCACCGACACGCCCACATACAACGACCTCCCGAGATATCTGGGGTCCACCGTCAACGAAACCGTCCGCCAGCGCCGCATCAGCGCTGCAAACATTGACGCGGATCTCGTTGCCGAACTCTCCGTGAAGCAAGGCCTCACCACCATGGGCTTGGTCGAAGTGGACGACGATGGCCAGGTTCACGACGCAGAAGAAACTGACAAGATCGCTGAGGTGATCGTCCCCGCAGGCTTGGCCTTCTTGCTCTTCATGCTGGTGATGATGAGCACCCCCGCGCTGATGAACAACGTCCTCGAAGAGAAGATGCAGCGCATTGCCGAAGTGCTGGTGTCTGCGGTGACACCCTTTCAGTTGCTCATGGGCAAGCTGCTCTCGGCAGCTTTGGTCTCGCTCACCTTGGGCGTGATTTACGTGGGCGGCGTACTGATCTTCGTGCACACGTCCGACAAAGTGCCGCCGTCGGTAGCCGAAGCTCTGGGCCCGGGGACGCTGCTGCTCTTCGGTGTGTTCTTGGTCTTGAACCTGCTCATCTTCGGCTCGGTGTTCGCTGGCCTGGGTGCAGCCTGCTCAGAAATCCAAGACACTCAAACCCTGCTGATGCCAGCCATGATGCTGATGATCATGCCGGTGATGTTTGTCGGCCCGGTGATTCAGTCTCCGGACGGAACCCTGGCCACGGTTCTCAGCTTCTTCCCCCCGGCAACGCCGATGATCATGTTCATGCGCGCGAGCATGCCTCCGGGCGTCGCGTGGTGGGAGCTACCCGTAGCCATCACACTGTGCGTGGCCTTCGCCATCTTCTCTGTCTGGGCTGCGGGGCGCATCTTCAGGGTCGGCATTCTCATGCAGGGTAAGGCTCCGAGCTGGCGTGAGTTGTTCAGCTGGCTGCGCGCGGGGTAGGAGTCTGCGCCGCAGATCGCTATTTTCGCGATGTTGCCGGGTGTCCCTGTTTTTCACGCAAGAGATCTGCTGCTCAGACAACGAGGCTGCGCCTCGAGAACTCGCCTCAGACCTCTTGCGTGAAAAACAGGGACACCCTCGTCGCAGGAAGACTTGGCGACGGAGGGCTTCCCGGGGTTCTTTCCGGGCCTGCTTGAGTCCGGGTTCTCGTTCTTCTCGGCGAGCTGTGTTTAGCCGTGATGTTCGGCAAGGTCAGCGTGGGTGAGCAACGCGAAGCGCGTTAGGAACGAAGGGTCAATGCGGGCGGCGACGACAGCGCTCGCCGACTCGCTGCTAACCCTGCGATCACCGACAGGCCTGCACCGCTCACCATGCCGAACGCCACCGCTGTCCATGGCGGCGCGAAGGGCACTTCAGCCACGTATTCTAGAAAGCCCCAGGACAAAGCCGCAGCCCCTGTGCCGCCGATGGCGCCGG
>JBLIMM010000019.1:0-24921 GCA_047638635.1 Pseudohongiellaceae bacterium
TCGGTCTGCGGCGGCTCGCTGGCGCTGCTCGACGCCGGTTGTCCGATTCGCTCGCCTGTGGCTGGTATCGCCATGGGGCTCATAGAAGACGGCGACGATCACTACATTCTCAGTGACATCCTCGGCAGCGAAGATCACCACGGTGACATGGACTTCAAGGTCACCGGTACTGCCCAGGGCGTCAACGCGCTGCAGATGGACATCAAGATCAAGGGCTTGTCGGCTGACTTGCTGCGCCGGGCGTTGTCCCAGGCCAAGGCTGGTCGCTTGCACATTCTTGAGAAGATGAACGAGGCCATGGACACGGCTCGTGACACTGTGAGCCGTTGGGCACCGCAGATCGTCACCCGGGTCATCCCCGTCGAGAAGATCGGTGCGCTGATCGGTCCCGGCGGCAAGGTCATCCGTCAACTCCAGGCCGACTTCAAGGTGCGCATCGAAGTCAGCGACGATGGTGTGGTCAACATTGCCTCCGGCCCCGAGGGCGACATGGACTCGGCTACCGCGGCAGTCGAAGCGATCACCGGCGATGCCGAGCTGGGTGCCATGTACAAGGGCAAGGTTGTCTCCCTGCGAGAGTTCGGCGCGTTCGTCGAAATCTTCCCAGGTAAAGAGGGCTTGCTGCACATCAGCGCCATCTCCAAGGAGCACGTTAAGGACGTTCACGACGTGCTTGAGGTGGGCCAGGAACTCAACGTCAAGGTCATCAGCATCGACGACTTCGGTCGGGTGCGTTTGGCTGGCGAAGACTCTGATGCTGAAGTCGAGACCGGTGGCGGTTCTGGCGGCGGCGGTGGTGCCGGTGCTGGTGGCGGTGGCGGTGGCGGTCGACGGGGCGGGCGCGAAGAGCGTTCGTCTGAGCCGAAGGTCATGCCCAAGGTGGGCGAGGTCTACGAGGGCAAGATCACCGGGCTGAAGTCGTACGGTGTCTTCGTTGAAGTGTCTCCTGGCACCGATGGCTTGTGCCACGTGTCCGAGATGTTGCCTGCTGGCATCCGCGAGCCAGAGACCGAGTACGCCATGGGTGACCCGGTCAAGGTCACTGTCCTCGACATCGATGACAACAACCGCATTCGTCTGTCCATGAAGGCTGTGGCAGAAGATGCAACGGTTGTGGGTAGCGAGGCTAGCACCGAAGGCTAGTCCTTTGCCTCGCCTGGCGAGCGCGCCGCCCCTGTGTCGCTGAATGCGCTACGGGGGCGGTCGCCACCAGCCGATGTGTGCGCTTCGGCCACCGTTTTCTCTTCAGTGAGCGGTGGCCAAGTGTCGAGGCACGACATGCCTCGCGGACCCTGCCAAAAACCCAAAGCTAGACAGGCCACCAGGGTGGTCTTGGCCGAAAACTGAAAACAAGACCGGGCACCAGTGCCGTATTGCGGCCTATAGTGGCCGATACGACTAGATGAGTTCTCGCGACGGGCGTCGTGGGGGTTCCGGGAGTTCACCATGCGATTCACCAACAGAAAATGTCTGCGGGCTTGTGCTTTGGCGCTCCCGCTTTTGGTGATGACTGCTGGCCCGGCCGGCGCTACTGTTCCGGCGACTGTTGCTGCTGTGGCTCCCGCGGCTTGCACCGACGAACTTGTCATCGACAAGTCCACCGTCGTGTTCGGGCCCCTCGGAGGTGCCACTCATGGCGCCGAAGTGGACATCAACGAGATTTATGCGAACCACCCGGCGTTCATGCGCATGCAATCGCTCGGGCTCGACAGCTCGGACGGCCGCGGCAAGAAGATGCTCAACCAAGCCAAGAAGAGCGTCAAGAGCGCCCTGGCTGCAGTGGCTAGCGACGAAGACCTCCATGTGATCACGCACCTGGGTGGGGTCTCAGGTGGCGAGATCGATATCGAAGATCACACGGCGGCGGTCATTGACCTGCTGCCCGTCTATCACATCGACGGGGCGCTCTGGGCTGGCAAGAGCCGCGCGCGGGACAACATTGCCGAGATGGACAAAGAAGCCGTGCTTCTGGCCATTCCGGCCTACCGCGACTGGCTGAACCTCGCCCCTAGTGACACCGAGTACCACTTCTTGAAAGAAGAATGGAACCGGGCCTTTCACGGCGCTTTGAACTCCGTAGTGCGCGACGAGTCCCTTGAGGCGGTGGTTCAGACCGGGGGAGTGACTTCTCGGCTGGAGCCGGCCCCCGAGATCACCGATATGGTCATCGAGGCCCTCGATATTTAGTCGCTGACGGGTCCCGTTCACAAGCCGCTCTTCCCACGATCAACCCATGACCCAGCTGAGCCGATTTCTCGTTCTGGCCGCCTGCTTCTCTGGCGTGGGCTGTGTTTCCGAAGAGCTGAAGCAGCCGCGCTCAAACTGGAGCTTGTCCACGGACAGCCCAGTGATCGCTGTGAGCCCCACGCCCGAGGGCCGGGCTAGCTTGGACACTCACGAGTTGTTGGCCTTGACCCAGGCCGAGGACGACGAAAGCGACCAGCTCTCGTTCTTTGACCCGGCGACCCCTGACGATCTCGAGCCCGATTATTTGGCGGAGCAAGCGCCCACGGACTTTCATCGTCTGGGCCGGCAGGTGATCCACGGTCTCGATGGCTCGTGGACCAAGATGTACTCGGTTCGCGCTGGGCGGGGCACCGCCATCGTGGATTTGATGCGGGCCTACGTAGCAGACTTCCCTGTTGAGGCCCACACGCCGAACTTTTCAGATCGCCCGGCCACTGAGATCATTAAGTGGTCACTCCAGCAGAATTTCTACAGGGACGAAGTCTCTACGAAGTTTGGTTCGCGCAAAGACGTGATGCTTCCGGACATCGCCGACGTCATCCACGTCACCGCGCCGCCGCCGACCTTGCTGTTCATCGACGAGTTGCTGCAGAAGGTGCTCGGCGACCAGCCTCAGATCGAGATCGAGATTACAGTCGTCGAGGTGAACCTGAGCGACAAGATCGACTGGGACGCCAAGCTCAAGGTGGCTGAGCTCGAGAACCGCAACTCGCCCTTCGACCCGAGCACGAACCCCGCAGCTGGTGGATTCGGCTCAGGCATCCCTTTCTTGGACGGCAATGTGGCCGACGGTTCGGGGGCGGGCTTCTCCAGCTTCCCTGATGGCCCGATCAGCCTGCCGGGCTTCTTGCTGAGCCTGCAAGGCGTGCACGACAGCTTCTCGGTCAAGGGCATCATCAGTGTGCTACAGACCATTGGCGCCGCCGAGCTGCTCAGCACGCCGAAGATCACGGTGCTCAATGGCCACCACGCGAAGCTGACCACCGGTGACAAGCTGCCCGTTTTCACCGCCAACGGCTCGATAAATAACCCTACGGTGACCACCGTGTTCGAGCAGACGGGTGTGACCATCGAGCTGATCCCATTCATCGTGGCTGAAGACCTGATTCGTATCGACCTCGCCATTGATGTGTCGTCGCAGACGGGCTCAACGCCCTTCGTGGTCAACGGGGTCGACGTGTCCTCGCCGGTCATTAGCCAGCGCACGACCGATACCACCCTGCACGTGTACAGCGGGCAGAGCTTCACCATCGGTGGCCTGCGCCAGAAGGGGCACATCGAGACCCTGACCAAGGTGCCCTTTCTCGGCGACATCCCGCTCATTGGCTGGTTCTTCAAGAGCCGCCTGAGCGAGGAGCAGACCACCGAGATCTTGTTCCTCGTTGAGCCGACCATCAAGGTGCCCAGCCGGGCGCTGATTGACCCGCTTCGTCGGTGAGAAGTTCTGGGTTCACCGGCCTCGATTGGGCCGTCATAGCGGTCTACCTCGTGATCGCTCTCGGGGTGGGCGTTTGGGTCGGCCGCAAGAGCCGCGGCTCCATGGAGAACTTCTTTCTCTCCGGGAGGCAGCTGCCCTGGTGGCTCGCAGGGACGTCCATGGTGGCCACGTCGTTCGCCTCGGACACGCCCCTGGTGATCTCTAGCTGGACCCGCACAGGGGGTGTGGCGGGCAACTGGCGCTGGTGGGCGTACATCATGAGCACCTTGCTTGTGGTGGTGCTCTTTGCCCGGCTCTGGCGCCGCTCAGAGGTGCTCACCGACATCGAATTCATGGAGCTGCGCTACTCCGGCCGCCCAGCCCGCTTTCTGCGGGGCTTCAAGAGCATCTACCAAGTGGTGTTCATGCACTGCTTCGTCATGGGCTGGGTGATCTTGGGCATGACCAAGGTGCTCACCGTGCTCTTCGATCTCGACACTGAGCCGCTCTTTACTTTGGGGCCTGTGGCCATCACTCCGGTCTGGGCGGCCATGCTCGGCTGTGCCCTGCTAGCACTGATCTACTCAGAAGTCGCCGGCCTTTGGGGCGTGGTGCTCACCGACTTCATCCAGTTCGGCGTGGCCTTGGCAGGCTCGGTCACCCTGATGGTGCTGGTGGTGAACTCGTTCGGCGGCACAGAGGGACTCGTGGAAGCTCTGCGCGCCAACCCGCTTTCTGCGGACAAGCTCTCCATGGCGCCCAACACCGAGGGCGTAGAACTCTTCGACCCGGTGACCTGGACCGCTGGGTTCTGGCAGTTCGCCGTCTTCGTGGGGGTGATCTGGTTCGCCAACAAGAACGCGGACGGCAGCGGCGTGATGGTTCAGCGCATTTTGGCCAGCCGTAACGAGCGCCATGCCTGGCTGGCGACCCTCTGGTACGCCGTGGCCCACAACGCTGTGCGCCCCTGGCCGTGGATTCTCGTGGCCCTGGCGTCGATCTTGGTGCTGCCTCCTGCCCAGATCGCCAGCCCTGTCGATGGTCAGGTGATGTCCGTCTCTGAGTTGGCCTTCGTGGTCTCAGACGGGGCGGGAGGATCCCACTCTGTCGCTGTGCCAGACACCGGCGTCGCCCACTGGGAGGCCCTGCCACTGGTCTCCGTGGGCGATTCTGTGCGCGAGGGCCAAGTGCTGGCCAGCACTGACGATGAGGCCGCCTATCCCGAGATGATGCTGCGGTTTCTGCCATCGGGATTGCTGGGCCTCTTGGCCGCCTCGTTCTTGGCTGCCTTCATGTCGACCATCGATACCCACGTGAACTTGGCCTCGTCGTACCTAGTCAACGACCTCTACCGCCGCTTCCTGCGCCCGAACGAGGCTCCTGCGCATTACGTCCGGGCGGGGCGATTTACCGGCCCGCCGGTGCTCTTGTTGGCAGTCATCTTCGCCGCAACTTCCGACAGTGTCCGAGGGATGTTCGACATCTTCACCGCCTTGTTCTCCGGTGTTGGCGTGGTCTATTTGGCGCGCTGGTTGTGGTGGCGCGTGAATGCTTGGTCCGAGATCTCAGCGCTGATGACCTCCGGGTTGGTCACCTTCGCCCTGGAGAGCTGGCCCCAGTGGGGCGCAGGCCTTCTTCCGGCCCAGTTGGTCGAGGGAGGCGAGCCAGTTTTCGCCGGGAAGCTGCTGGTTGTGGTGGGCATTTCGACCCTGGTGGTGCTTCCGGTCACCCTGCTAACGCCCGCCGTAGAGGCCGGGCAGCTCCGGAAGTTCTACGATTTGGTCCGCCCCGTGGGTTTTTGGGGACCCCTTCGCGGAGCCGACGAGGGCTCCCCTTGGGTCATCCCTCGACTGGTGGTGGCTTGGCTCGGCGCGACCGTTTTTGTCCTGGGATGCGTACTTCTGCCCGGTGAACTGATCTTCGAGGGCGACGCGCCGGCGGCTGCTTGGGCCGCGGTTGGGCTGGGTGGACTGGCTCTCTTACTCGCTCTTCCGTCCATTCCATCGCGTGACGTTGCCGGGCGGCCTTGATAAATCGAGGTCCCTGCCTAAGATTTGTGCCTCGCTCTGCGGTCCGTTCCTGTCCGGCCGTAATCGTGGGGCCCCGACCCATACCCTTAACAGCGAGCTCGATCATGCTCCGTTCCGTGCTGTGTCGCTTAGTGGTTCCGTCTGCAGCGCTGCTTTTTGCGCTGCCTAACGTTTCCGCCCAGGATGCCGAAAGCCTCTTCGAGACAGGCGTCGCCGCCTATGAGTCCGGAGATACCGATGGCGCCATTGACGCATTCAAAGATGCCTTGGCCCAAAACCCGGGGCATGAAGATGCCTTCCGCTTCTGGCAGCAGCTAGAGCAGGACGCCATTCTCGGCATGCTCATGGAAGGCGGTGAGGTGGGAGCCTTAGCCAAGCGCTTCCTCGGCATCGCCAAGGTCGGCCGTGCCGAAGTGCTCAGCGATCCCGGTGGGGCTCGTGATTTGGTTGAGACCTACATGACATCAGGGTCCCTTGCCTCTGAAGTGGCCTTGAGTGAGCTCAACGCCACCTACGGCGAGTGGGCAGTGCCTGCTCTGCTGGGTCCCATGGGCGATCGTTCTGATACGAACCGCCGGGTTCTGGCCATCAAGGCGCTGATTCGCCTCGGTGACCGTGCGGTGCCGCCGCTCATGCAGGTTTTGCGCTCTGACGACGTGACCACCCGGGCCAACGCCGCTGCGGTGCTCGGCACCATCGGTGACGTGCGCTCCTCGGCGGCTCTGGCCTGGCTGGGTGCTGGCGACAGCGACGCGGTGGTGCGCGACGTGGCCTCTGAGGCGCTCAACCGTTTGGGCCCCGACCTCGACAAGATGGGCCTGCGCACCCGTGACCCCGCTACCCTGGCCTTGCGCCTGGCGTCCAAGTGGGTCAAGGGTGACGGAGACATCGTCAAGCCTTACGCAGGCGGTCAGGTGGCCTGGGACTGGCAAGACGGCGGTCTGGTGGGCGAGCCCATCTTGGGCGGCCTCTACCAGCTCTACCTCGCTGAGAGCACCCTCGACCAAGCCATGTCCCTGGGCGGTGGCAAAGAGATCCGTGCTGGCCTCGCCGCTGTGCACGCCTCGATGAAGGCCGAGATCGTCTCTGCTGGTGACATCGCTGGTCTCGAGGACAGCGACTTGCTGGCCATGGCCAACGAGTCGCTTCCCGCTCTAGAACTCAAGCTGGCCTTGGCGGGCGACGCTCGTGGCGCGGCTCTGGGATCCTTGCTGTCCTTCGATCAACCGGCCGCTGCGGCCGCGCTGATCGGCTCCATGGGGACGAGTCGCGACGAAGTGGCTGCCCTCCGTGGCGCTCTCGACAGCGACTACCAGACTGTGTCTGTGGCTGCTGCTCTGGCGCTCGGCGCTCAGGGGCAGGCTGACGCTGCGGTAGTTTCGGTGTTGGGCAAAGCGCTCAAGTCGATCCCCGATCGTTTGGTCTTCTCCATTGGCGACACGGGCCTCAGCGGCAACGCTGCGGGTTGGCAGCAGCTGGGCAGCCCCATGGCTGTCACGGGCTTGCTGAAGGCCAAGCAGTTCCCGCCGAAGGACGTCATCGTCGTGCGCGACGGCATCGAGGGTGTGACCCTCGATACGATCGTCTTTGGATTGCTGAACGATCCCCGCAGTGCCGACGTGCCTGTGGTGATTGTCACGGACGAGGCCGACCTAGTCGAAGCTCGTTACGGTGATCAGGTGGCTGCTGTGCTGTCCACGGTGACTTTGGCTGACCTGCAGGCTGTGGCCGGCGAGGCAGACATGCTCGCTCAGGACGCTGCTGCACGGGCCATTGCCGCCGCCAACGTTTTGAGCAATCTGCCCAGCACGGCCACGAGCGCAACGGCCGGTGATGTGGCAGAGGGCCTGGAGCGCGCTGGTAGCGACGACGTGAAGATCGCCATCCTGGGCCTGGCTGGCCGGGCGAAGGTGGCTCTCTCTCAGGTCGAGAAAATGGTGCTTGCTGGTGGCTCTGACGAGTTGCGCATCGCGGCTTTGAACGCTGCTGCTCATCTTTGGGCCGCCCACGGTGGTGCCTCTGGTGCCGTCGACGCTCTTCGCGGCGTTGTCTCGGCAGCTCTCGAAGACGGTGGCGAGGGCGCTCTTGGCTTGGCTGCCGCTCGGGCCCAAGGTCACCTGGGCGCTGGTACGTCCAACGAAATGGCCATGGCCAACGGCTGATCGAAGTCTGGTCGGCTAGCCACCGATCGTTGCGGGACTGGGCCTGAGTTTTCTGGCCGGTACCGCGATGGCTGTGGCAGCGATGGTCCCATCAAAGAAGCGCGATGTTGCGAGTGAAGCTCACTCCAGCAGCGCGCTTCTTTGCGTTTAGCGTCGCTTGCGCCTCTTGTTGCCTCGGTTGCCCTTGCTCGCCTTGTGGCCTTGGCCTCCTCCAAAAAACTCATCAGGGGACATGACCTTGGCGCCCAGCTGCTTTGAGCGCCCGGTGACTTCCCGGTCGCGGCTGACCACTAAGCAATGTCGGGGCGAGTCTGCGTCGTAGACCGCGTCGATGATGGCCGCATCCGCGTCGGGCACGTTGTGCATGGTGCACCAGTCGAGATAGGTGTGAGCAGGGATGGACGGGTTTGGCCGCCGGACGTCCCAGTAGATATGCAGCGAGCTGGCGTCCTTGGGGCAGGCGGAGCGCAGCCGTCCCAGGAGCAGCTCACGCATCTCCAGGGGCTCGAGGTCGTCGTCGCCGGCCAGCCAAAAGGCCAGGTTGTAGCCATCGATGAGATAGTTCACGGGGCCGATGATAGCCATGGGAGCCCCTCACTCCGCAGGCCCTGTAGCCGACCAATGAGCCGTTTGGTAGGGTTCCGCCCTTCGCGGCGCGAATACACGGGCGCCGGGGTAGCTCAGTGGTAGAGCACGGCTTTCGTAAAGCTGAGGTCGTCGGTTCGAATCCGATCCCCGGCTCCACTCTTGGTGTGGGGTCGCCCGATTGACCCGAAGCAGTCTAGAGGGCGTCTTCATGAATCGGTTTTCGAAGATCCTTGTCACGGTTGACGTGACAGCCGCCTCTTTTGGGGCGCCAGGAGGCCCAGGCCCAGAGGCCCTGGCTCTTGCCGACGTGGTCAGCAATCTCCGCGCCGTGCAGCAGACTCCCGCTCACGTCACCGTCATCACGGTGATCCCCGAAGGGCACGACCAGGCTGGCGAGGTGCTTGAAGCCGCCCGCAAGAGCCTGGTTGAGCGCTTCGTGCCCCAACTCGCCAGCAGTGACGATGTCGAGGTCCTGGTCAAGACCGGCGTGCCCTTCGTTGAGGTCATTCACGAGGTGGTGAGCGGCGGGCACGATCTTGTGGTCGTGGCTGCTCGACAGTCTGACCAGGCTGGCGACAAGATCGTCAGCCATATGGCGACCCAGCTCATTCGCAAGTGCCCTTGCCCGGTTTGGGTGGCCCCTAGGCGCAAGATGATCCCCGGTGAGGGTTCTGTCTTGTCGGCGGTGGCCTTGAATCACGGACCCTCGAGCGACGTCCTACAGCTGGCGGCGTCAGTGGCGGCCCTGACCAAGCGCGAGTGGAACATCCTGCACGTGCCCGAGTATCCCCTCGAAGGAGGGATGCGCCTACGAAACGTGGACGCTGATGAGGTTCAGACCTACGAGAATGAGTGCCGTGAGAAGGCCTGGGCCGAGCTTCACGCACTCACGGATGAGCTGGCCGAGCAGGCGGGCGTGAAGCCCAAGATGTGGATGTCCGAAGGGCGCCCGTCCGACCAGATTGTTCAGGCGGAGGAGCAGCTGAATGCTGCCTTGATCGTCTTGGGCACTGTGGCTAAGGGTGGACTAGCAGGCGTGCTTATTGGCAGCACTGCAGAGCGCACGATTGCCGCGGCCAAGTCGTCGGTCTTGGCGGTCAAGCCCAACGACTTCGTCTGTCCGATCGACTTTTCTTAGACCGGGCTAGCCTGCGGGCCGAAACGCCAGCAGCACCCGCGTGCCAGCTCCTGCGGGCAGCTCTGCGGAGTAGCGCTTGGGAGGGTCGAAGCCCAAGGCGGGTAGGCGGTCGAAGGCCTCGGCCAGCTCGTTGTCCCCGGCAGGGCCTTTGAGCATGACCAGGTTCTTGAAGTTGTGACGGGCCTTGCGCAGGAACTTCAGCTGGTCGGCGCAGGAGCCCACGGCCCGGGTGACTACCTCGTCGGCGGGGTTCTTTGCGAGCCAATGCTCTCCACGAGCGCGCACCGCCGTGACCCTGGGGGAGAGCTCGAGTTCTTCGACCAGGGCGCTCAGGGCAGCGGCCTTGCGCTCCCGAGACTCGACCAGGACCACCTGCCGGTGGGGCAGGGCCATGGCCAGGGGGATGCCGGGAACACCGCAGCCAGAGCCTAGATCGACGAGCATGCCCTCTTCGGAGAGGGCCGGCAGGGCAGTGAGCGCATCGAGGACGTGGCGCACGGCCATGCCTTCGGGGTCAACGATCCCCGTCAGATTGATGTGCTCGTTCGCAGCGGCTAGGGCCACGCAGAACCGGGTCAGGTCCCTGGCGAGGTCTTCAATGCTGGGCATGCCGGGGCTGGGGGCGTCCGGGCGATCGCTGAGCCCAGGCATCCTCGGGAGGTGCTCAAGCAGCAGGCTGGTGATGACATCTTGGAAAGTCTCAGGCATGGCGACACCATGGGCGGCGGTTGGCCCGGTCTCAAGGGCGAACCTAGCGATGGCGCGAGATGGTCACTGCCTGGCTTGTCCGGGAGGCCTTCCGCAGCTGTCACTATCCCCCAGCTTACGGAGGCTCTCTTGAGCACCAGCAAGATTGATCGTTTTCGCGCATTGGTGGCTGCAGAGCCTGACAACCCCCTGCACAACTACGCCCTGGCTCAAATGCTGCTGGCGGCTGGGGATCACGAAGACGGGGCTGCGGCTTACGGGCGCTGCCTCGAGCTCGACCCCCAGTGGATGATGGCTGCTATTCGCCGTGGTGCCTGCTTGGTGGCGTTGGAGCGCTGGGAAGAGGCCCGGGAGTCCATCGAAATGGGCCAGCGCCTGGCTGAGGAGCAGAACCATGACGAGCCCTTCGACGAGATCCGGGAGCTACTCGACGAGCTGCCGGAGGGCTGAGCATCTCCTGAGTTGTCGGGAGGGTTGAGGGGCTGCGGAGGCCCCAGCAGAAAACCCTAAATTCGTGCCCCCAGATCCATTTCCGGAGCGGCCATCTCCTGCTACTCTGTGCCGCTATTTTCCGGCCGGAAATGCCATTCGTAAGGCCTCTTGTGACCGGCTGGCCAGCCCACTTCGGTGTCTAACATGTCCTCGCCCTTGAGCGACAACGGCGTGATCCACAGCGCAACTAACGACTTCACGATCAACGTGGCCACCGTCAACGGTTCGGGATCAGCATCCTCGAACCTGATCTTGGTCAAGTCGATCTTCCGCATGGGCGTGCACGTTGCGCCTAAGAACCTCTTTCCGAGCAACATCGCGGGGCTGCCTACGTGGTTCCTGATTCGTGTCTCCGAGAAGGGTTACAGCGCCCGCAGCGGTCGCAATGAGTTCGTCATTGCACTGAATGCTAAGACTGTGGCGAAGGACATCGCCGACGTTGATACGGGTGGCGTGTTGCTGATCGATGAGAAGCTGGCCGCTGGCCAAGCGTCCATGCGCGACGACATCACGGTGTTCGTGGTGCCCTTCGCCAAGCTGGCGAAAGAGTTCGGCCCCGACCCGCGACTGCGCAAGCTCCTGGCGAACATGGTCTACGTGGGTGTGGCAGCCCACTTGCTCAAGATGGACATGGACGTGGTCAAGGCCGTGGTGGCCGACCAGTTCGCGAGCAAGCCCAAGTTGGTCAACCTGAACCTGGACGTGGTCCAGGCGGGCTTGGCTTACGCCCAAGAGAACTTCGATGCGGACACTTGTCAGTACCGCATCGAAACTCGGGAGATGAACGAGGGCAAGTTGCTCATCGAGGGCAACACGGCCACGGGCTTGGGTTGCGTCATGGGCGGTTGCACCTTCGTGGGCTGGTACCCGATCACGCCGAGTTCGAGCGTTTGCGAAGAAGTGATCAGCGTGGCGGGCAAGACCCGTCGCGACGCGGACGGCAAGATGAAGTTCGCTGCGGTGCAGGCCGAAGACGAGCTGGCTTCGCTGGGCTTGGTTTTGGGCGCCGGTTGGGCCGGGGCTCGTTCCATGACCGCGACCGCTGGTCCGGGTATCTCGCTCATGGCTGAGTTTGCCGGCTTCGGTTATTACGCCGAGATCCCCGCAGTGGTGGTCGACGTGCAGCGTGTGGGGCCGTCCACCGGCATGCCCACGCGGACGCAGCAGGGCGACCTGAGTCTGTGTCGCTTCCTGTCACACGGCGACACCGAGCACATTGTCTTGCTCCCCACTGGACCGGTCGAACTCTACGAGCAGGCTCAGCAGGCCTTCGACTTGGCCGAGCGCTTCCAGACGCCGGTGTTCTTGCTCAGCGACCTAGACATGGGCATGAACTACTGGATCTCCGAAACGCTTCCTTACGCTGAAGGCTCTTTCGATCGGGGCAAGGTCCTCGACAAGGAAGCCCTCAAGAAGGTCGAAGAGTTCTCTCGCTACAAGCAGGTCGAAGGCGAAGACGACGGCGTGCCTTACCGCACCCTTCCTGGCACGCGTCACCCCAAGGCGCCGTACTTCACTCGCGGCTCAGGGCACACTGTTGACGCGGGCTACACCGAAGATCCTGACGAGTACGTGGCGGTCATCGAGCGCATCAAGCATAAGATCGACAACTCGGTGTCCCACACGCCGGCGCCGGTCTTAGGCGGCGATGAGAATGCATCTGTCGGCATCATCCACTACGGCAGCACGGCTTATGCCGTGGAAGAGGCCCGGGATGCTCTGGCAGCTGAAGGCCTCGCGACTCGCGAGCTGCGCATTCGTTCCCTGCCTCTGCACGACTCAGTGATGAAGTTCATCGAAGAGTGCGACGTGGTGTATGTGGCCGAGCAGAACCGCGATGGTCAGATGGCTGACATCATTCGCATCAAGGCGCCGCAGTTGGCCACCAAGATCGAGAAGCTGGTTTATTACGCGGGCTTGCCCATGGCAGCCCAACCCATCATCGAAGCGGTGCGCGCCGGCGCGCCGGAGCTTGCAAATGTCTGATACCAACATCATCGGCCTCACCAAGGCGGACTACGCTGGCGCGAGCAAGAGCACCTTGTGCGTCGGCTGTGGCCACGACCAGATTACCCGCGAGATCATCCAGGCTGTGTTCCTGGCTGGCGTCGACCCGTTCAACGTGGTCAAGACGTCGGGCATCGGGTGCAGCAGCAAGACGCCGGCCTACTTCGTGGGCAACGGCTTCGGCATCAACTCGGTGCACGGGCGCATGCCGTCCGTTGCGGCTGGTGCCAACCTGGCCAATAAGAACCTGATCACGATCGGTGTGTCCGGCGACGGAGACACGGCTTCGATCGGTATCGGCCAGTTCATGCACGCTGTGCGGCGCAACACCAACATGGTGTACATCGTCGAAAATAACGGTGTGTACGGGCTGACCAAGGGACAGTTCTCCGCGACGTCCGAGAAGGGCAGCCGCAAGAAGGGTGGCGCTACCAACGACTACAGTGACATCGACCTGTGCAAGCTTGCAGTCGACCTCGGTTGTGGCTTCGTGGCCCGTAGCTTCAGTGGTGACCAGAAGCAGATGACCACGCTGATTCAGGCGGCTATCAACCACAATGGGTTGGCGTTGATCGACTGCATCAGCCCCTGCGTGACCTTCAACAACTTGCCCGACTCGACCAAGGGCTTCGATTGGTTGCGGGAGAACAACGTCAAGCTCCACGAGCTGGGCTTTGTGCCCGAGTACGAAGCCGAGCAGGTCGAGCAGGCCCCGGGAGAGTCGGTCGTCGTCGACCTTCCTGATGGCAGTGTGATCAAGCTCTCGGCGGTCTCTGATGACACGAGTATCTATGACCCCTCTGATATCTCCGCGGCCAGAAAGCAGCTGGAGCTCGATCGGGTGGACGAAGGCCACGTTTACACGGGTCTGATCTACCTCAATCCTCAGAGCCGTCCTCTGGACGTCACTCTTGAGTTGCCGGACGTGGCCTTGTGCCAGATGGGCGAAGCTGAGTTGCGTCCGTCGCGAGAACAGTTCGACGAGATTCTGGCCGGCTACCGCTGAGCCGTTGAGGCACTGACCGTTTGCCCCACGGCAGACGCAGGCATTCGTTGCCATTGCCTCGGAATCTCCTCTGAATGAGCCAGCGAGGCGCCCTCGACGACGGGGGCGCCTCGCTGTCGTATGTCTCAGTGCCTGCTATGATCCCCGTGCCCCTTGGGTTTATTTCTCGCAGCGGTAACACCCCGAAACGCTGTGAGATGCTCAAATCGCAAGGCCCAAGTGGTGCGTGTATCCAGCGAGGCAAAGTGTGCTCCATTGAGGAATGCCGCAGGAGGCTATGGACTCGAACGCCGTGGTGTCGGCCCCCGTAATGGGAGTGCGGCGGCACTGGCGAGCTGTTGCTGCTGGCTACTGTGGTTGGTGTCACTGGCCGGTTGCGGCGGGGGCGGCGGAGGCGGAGCCCCAGGCCCGGGTAGCGGCACTGCGCCAGAGCCGGACGACACGGTGCAGTTCGTGGGGTTCGCTTTTCACTCGGCGGTAGGGCAACTCACGTCTGAGCCTCCCTTCGAGGACACGTTGGCCGTGCCCCCAACCCTGGGTGCTTCACTCAACACTGTGGTTCGTTTTCTCTTCGACGGAGTGCCTGCCGGGCCGTTCAGCGCCACTTCGCTACCCGTGTTCACGACACCCGCGGACATCTCCTCGGAGTTGAGTGTGCCGGGGGGAGCGAGCCTGCTGTTGGCCAAGGGCAGCTACGCTCTCCTGGTCGATCAAGGGGCCGGGCTCTTTGCCGTTGAGTTCACGCCCTTCGTACCCACGTCGCCGTTAGACGCCAGCGGTGCGAGCGGTCAGGCCGCGGTGCCGGGGTTGCTTCCCGGGTCGGTCTACACGGCACGGGTGTCCACGCAGCTCACGTCGATGATCACGAACTTATCGGGGCCTGGGGGAGAGCTGCAGTTTGGCACCACATCGAACCCCGCCGCGTACTTCCCAGCGGATGTCGCAGACGACGATCCCCCCGCAGTTGTGGCCCTGTCTCCCCCGGACGGGACCGCTGGCTTCTACCCAGGCTTGTTCTCGAACCTAGCGCTCGGCGCCACGGCGATGACATTTCCCGAGGGCCCGGCAGACATCTTGGTGACGTTCGATCGGCCCGTGGTGCCCACCACTGCGAACCTGCTCGGCCAGGACATCACCGGTGACGGTCTCGACGAGCCCACGTTCTTCTTGCGCACCCGGGGGACGCCGCTGCTGGTGTCCCACACCGTGCCCGCCAATGCCTTGGGGAGTCATGGTTCTTTCGCTGCACTCTCGGCCCTCACAGAGGGCAGCGCCCCGCCTGTGGATGGTTCGGCGCTCATCGTTCACGGTGGCTCGGTGCCAGGTGCCACGGCGGCCTTCAGCACCACGCCCACGAGCCTCGCCGTGGGTGAGGACCCCGCTTTACTCTTCGCGATTCTGCCCGTCCCGGGGGGCAATGACCGGCTCACTGTGTTCGATCACTTGAGCGGCGACCCGTCCTTTGCCGCGTTGTCGGGCAATGCTCCGGGGGGCCTCGACACGGGGCTCGACGATGCCACGGGCTTGCACACGTTAGTAGACGGACGCCTGGTGGTTTTCGACCGCAGCACCCGTCGACTCGTGGAGCTACGGCCCTCGCTGGTACGCAGCCGCCCTTCTTTCGGCAACCCCAATCCAGGCCCGCCCCAACTGCTTACGCTCACCGTGGGGGACGGCCTCCTCGGTGGCAATGGTGCCTTCGCTAGCCAGCCCTTTCCGCTCACGGGCTCAACGGTGCTCGACATTGCCCAGGCTCCCTCAGGGGAGCTCTACGCCTTGATGCGCGATAGCGGTGCGAGCTTCACCCGGTTGCAGCCGCTGCACTCTGTCGACCTGGATGGCAACGGCTTCTTCGAGGCCCTCGATGGTCTGCCCAACGACGATGCGCCGGCTCTCTCGTTGCCCGGGGACTACGATGACGTGGTCTTCTTGAGCGAAACCGAGCTGCTGGCCCTCGACCGTGGGCGCGATCAAATCGATCGCCTCGAGCTGAACTCCGGGCTGGCCACGCTCGCCGTGCCAGCCTTGGCAGCGTTCGGCTTCCCTCTCTCATCGCTCCCCGGTCAGCAAAGCCCGGCCACCGCGTTGGCTTGCGGCTTTCTCGACTTGGACGTGGAGATCGCGCTGCAGTCGAACGGGCCTGAAGGCGCCGTCCTCCATGTGCAGCCCGCGGGACTTTTGCCAGTGGGTGCCGAGGTGACGCTGATGCAGCGCAATACTTTTGCCTCGTTGTTTGGCACCAGCGCCGTGAACGCGGACCTCGCTCAGCCCCAGGTTCCTAGCGGGGCGCTCGCTCTGATCACTGTCACCACGGCGACTCCCCAAGAGGGCCTGAACGCGCTCATTGATGATCTGTTCTTGGAGCAGTTTAGCAGCGCAGAGTTCGAAGACAGCTCGCCCAATGGCCTGAGTCCTTCGGCGCACTGGGGCAGCTTCTCTGGGGCAGGCGTGAGCAACGCAGGGCTGCGAGCTTCCGTGGGCGTGAGCGCCGTCGGGAACTTGGGCGACTTCTTACCGTTGGCCTTGGCGGGCTTCGACGAAAGCCTACTGCGCTATCAGCCGACGTCTTCAGCTCTGGGCGACCAGGCTCTCAACACCAACGTGTTGGTCTTCAAGACGGTGCTGCTGGACACGGACTCACAGACGTTTCCTCTGCCCGACGGCTCTACTCCGGGAGCCACACAGGTGCAGACAGTCCTGGGGGGGCAGTTCGCCTTCCATGACTTCATCATTCCTGCGGGGGTGCATGTGGTCGTGAGGGGCTCGCGGCCCTTGCGCATCGTGGCTACGGGGCGGGTGCAGATCGACGGGTTACTCGATGTGAGTGGCAGCCCCGGTTTCACCGATGACTCGTTCAACTCTGGTTTCATCCCGGTGCCCGGCGGGGCAGGTGGTCCGGGAGGTGGCCGCGGGGGCGACGGCCATCCCACTCTGTTCGCCCCCCTGGGATCCGGAGCGATCAATCAGTATGTGACTCCAGAGACAGGGCAGCGGGGGCAGGGCCCGGTGCCCTCGGCCTCGGGAACCATTCAGTTTCAGGAGGTGGGTGGTTACGGGGGACTTTCGACCCTTGGCTACAACCCCAATCTACAGGGGCAACCCAAGCTCAGCGACGCTGCGAATGACGAACATCAACGCCCGCCCGGTGGAGGGGGCGGCAGTTTCTTCGCCCGAGGTGACCGCTCCCACGAGGGTGCGGGCGTCTACCTGGTGCAGAGCAGCAGCTCCTGGTTTCCGTTCACCATGTGCCCTACGAACGACAAGGTTCACGATGCGCTCTACGGCAACGATGAGAACTTTTGGGCCGGCGCCTCGCCGAGCACGCCCCTGCAGTGCGTGTACCTGGTGGGCACACCTGGCGACCCGGAGCGATTCAAGCCTGGCGCTGCTCCCGGCGACGAGGTCTTTGGCGATGCGGATCCAAGTAACAACTTCATTGGGCCGGGGGGCGAAGTTTCCGTACTGATTGGCGGTCAGGGTGGTGGGGGCGGAGGCAGCCGGGTCGACTCCATGCGCCACAAGATCTGGTCCATGAACAACAAGGGTTCGCCGATGCCCAGCCCGCCAGCCCCGCCGTACTACCCCAAGCTGGTCCAGGGCATCTTCGTCTCGCCCACGGTCTTCGACGCGAAGGGTGGTGGTGGAGGTGGCGGCGCCGGCTCTCTGCACATTCGCAGCTTTGGCGATATCACCGTGGGACGATTGGGCTACATCGACGCGTCTGGCGGTGACGGTGGTGGCGGCGAGCTCGTGGGCAATAGCACCTTCGTTGGCGGCGGCGGCGGTGGCAGTGGCGGCGCGGTGTTGCTCGAAGCTGCGGGGAGCATCAGGTTTCTCGCCGACCCTGGACATCGGGCAGCGGGCTTCACCGATCAAGACGGGGAACAAGGTGCGGCGGTGAATGTGTCCGGCGGAATGGGCCGGGACACTCGGGCGTCGTCTAGTGCGGTGGGAGGCTTCTCTGGTTTCGGCTACGAGGCTTCACGGAGCGACGGCGGGCAAGGGGGCTTCGGCCTGATCCAGCTGCAGGTGGGGGACGGCTCGGGAGTGGCGCAGATCGACGAAGGCGCCTACCTCTTCGCCCGTAAACGCACCATGCTGAAAGAGGGGGCTTGGACGGGGAAGTCCGTGAAGCAAGAGGAGAACGACGCTTGGTCGGCTCTGGGCACCGGCGACCCGCCTCCCGACTCGCTGCGCTACATTGACATGCTCCATTGGCGTCAGTTCGAGGTGGAAGGCTCGGGGGGCTTGCGCTTCAACAGTTACACCTTGAACGGCAGCTACCCGCCGATCATCCCCAGTGTCGATGGCGACAATGGCAGCGGGCTGAGCCACGAATGGCCCGAGGGTTCTGGGCAGTTTTGGGCGGACACTGCCATGACCGTCAGCGCCTACTCGAACAACCAACCTGTGGTCCGTGAGCCCCAGCCCGAGTTCTTGATGAAGTCGTATTTGGGCTGGGACCCGATCACGTTCTTGGAGCCGTTTCACCAGCAGGGCCCTGCTCCTGGCGAGGTTTACGACGCCGCTGATGTGATCCCCCTGGCAATCGCGGTGGCAGAGCCGGATGGCACGCCCTTCTTGCTCGACATCGGTGGGCAGCAGGTCTTTGACCCGGCGCATACCATCGACCGCTTGCCCTTGGTGCACCCGTCACTCACTCCTCCGACTATCGGCAGCAAGAGCGTTGGCACGTCGAGGTGGCTCAACTTTCAGGGGATGTCGTTGCGTCCTCGAGAGGGTTCGGGGCGTCCGCCGCCATTTTTCGAGGCTTTTCACGGAACCTTCAATGCTGAGGGAGGAGCTTTCGTCGAGCCGATTCCGCCCGGGAGCGAAGGGACCGTGCGGGTGGGTGCGCCGGTTCCGGGGAACGACCCCGGGCACTTTGTGGTCAACGGGGGCTACGACGACCCCGGCCTCTTTCCGGGGCAGCCTGTGGGCGTGGGAACTCCGCCAAACCCACCTTTCAACGACATCAAGGTGGACGCACCGGACCTGTCAGTGCCCCTACCGAATGTGCTGACGGACAACGCCTCCGTGGAGGTTTTGTTTCAAGGGGCCTACGGTTTGCGGGCGGGTTCACAGCTGCCCGACCCCGAGACCATGAGCCCCTGGACAGCCGACCTGACCGACCTGACTGGCATGCCTCTGGTTCGATTTTCGGTGCGCTTTGACCTGAATCATGCGCCAGCTCAGCTACCCTTCGGCTCAGGAAGCCTCAGGCCGTTGGTCGATATGCTGCGCCTGCGGATTCGTTACTAGCTGATCGCAACTGTGAAGCGCCGCGCTGGTTTGCAGCGCCCGCCGGACTGCTAGATGAAGCGTCCATGCCTTGGAGAGTGTCGATGTTGCAGATCTTGTGCTTTTGTTTGATGGGCTTTCTGAACACGGTGCTCGCCTTGGGCGTGCTGCTGTTCGGGGCGTCCGCGAACCAGCGGGTGCTGCCCGGCTTGGGTCTGGGGCGACTGCTGAGCACGGCTGGGGTGGTGTTGCTGGCCACGGCGATTGAAGCAGGGGTGCTCTCGCTGTGGTTCCTGGATGCCTTCGGCGTGCTGCAGCTTCTGTGGATCGACGTGTCCGTGGTGGTGCCCGCCTGCGGGCTGATGCTGCTGCTGACCCACGGCCGAGAATTGCGAGCCACCATGGCCGCACGCTCCGTGGCTCTGCTGTCTCTGGCCATGTTGCCCATCGCCATTCACGCCCGCTGGATAGAGCCGTACGACTTGCGTGTTGAGCGGGTGGCCGTGGAGCTGCCTTCCACCGCTGCAGGCCAGGAGTCGATCCGGGTCGGCGTGCTGGCTGACCTCGAAGCGGTGGCCGTGGGCGATCACGAACGTTCTGCGGTCACCAAGGTGATGGCTGAACATCCCGATCTGATCTTAGTAGCGGGGGACGTGTTTCAGTCGGGGGCGAAGCAAGGCACAGCGCCCATCGCTGAGATGCGTGATCTGTTCGACCGACTGTGGGCGCCAGGGGGCGTGTGGGTTGTCCCCGGTGAACCCGCCGAGGCGGAGTTGTTGCGAGAAGTGGTGCGCGGCACCCACGTGCGCTTGCTCGAAGATGAAACGGTCACGATTCAACTCGGCGACCGACAGCTGACTCTGCTCGGGCTGGGCGAATCAGAGGAGTCCTCCCGTGCTCTGCTCGACTTCGAAGACAGACCGGGGGACGACGATATTCGTTTGGTGCTTTGTCACATGCCCCGGGCCGTCATGGACCTGCGCCGCGACAGTCGTGTCGACTTAGTGGTGGCGGGGCACACTCACGGCGGCCAAGTGGTGCTGCCGTTGATCGGTCCGCCCATCGTTCTGTCGCCATTGCCTCGCTCTATCGCCGCGGGTGGCTTGCACGACTATCGCGGCAACGGTGTCTACGTGAGTCGCGGCCTAGGAATCGAGCGCCAGCAAGCGCCGCAGATCCGCTTCTTCTGTCCACCCGAAGTCTCGTTGCTGACGTTGCAGTAACGGCGGGCGGGAGGCTGCTCAGCGCAGGTTAAAAGTGATCAGCTGGGTGAGGTCGTCGCCGCTGGGGCGGGTGTTGAAGATCTGCTTGTCGTCGCTTTGCACTAAGCCATCGGGGCCACTACTGAGCATCATCAGGCCCCCTCGGGTGTCGTCATATCCTCGGGCGAAGGAGCAGACGATGTAGGGGTTGCCCCAAGGGTCGATGGGTGGGGCGCCGATCTCGTTGGCAGCCAAGCTGGGGTAGGCGCTCAGCTCGCTCTTTTGCGTCGCCACGGACGCAGATCCGCGAGTGCCGGGCCAAGTTTTGGTGTCCTTACGCAGCTGCTGAAACGTCTCTGAAATGCTGAGCATTTCTTGGGTGGCCAGCTCGTTGCGGCTGTGGGAGACGTAGGCGTTCGCGCCGGGAAAGACCATCCCCGCCATGGCGCCAAGCAAGGCGATGGAGAGCAGTGACTTACGGGGCCCAAAGCGGGCCGGTTGCTGTGGCGTGGTGGGCATGGGGGCTCTTTGTCCTGTCTGTGCGCGGGGCGCCGGAGCAAGACCGGGCCTACATTGTCTTCGGCAAGAATGGGCTCCTGGCTTAAGTCGTGTGTTTCGCTGTCGTCCATATAGAAAGCCCCAAGTTGCTCAATGTCGGCCATGGGTTACGCTGACCCCCATGAAATCCGACCCTGAGACTGGCAGTCGCGAGCGCATCCTGTTCTTGCTGAAGACCAAGGGAGCCACCACGGCGGCTCGCTTGGGGCGGCATCTGGGCATCACCAGCATGGCCGTGCGGCAGCACTTGCAGCGGCTCTCGGATGGGGGCCTGGTGGGCTTTGAAGATGAGCGTGGTTCGGTGGGCCGTCCTGCGCGCATCTGGAGCCTGACCGACGCAGCGGCCGAGCAGTTTCCAGAGGGCTACGCCGACTTGGCCTTGGACATGCTGGGTGCCATGCGCGAGACCTTCGGCGAAGACGGTCTCACCCAACTACTCAAAGTGCGTAGCCAAGCTCAGGCCGAACGTTACCGAGCCACGTTGCCTGCTCCCGACCAAGGCCTGGCCAAGAGAGTCGCAGCCCTGGCTAGGTTACGCAGAGACGAAGGCTACATGGCCGAGTCCGCCAAAGCCCGGGACGGCTCGGTGCTCTTGATCGAAAACCACTGCCCCATCTGCGCGGCGGCCACAGTCTGCGCAGGGCTCTGCGGTGCCGAACTCGATCTGTTTCGAGAAGCGCTGGGCCCCGACGTGAAGATCGAACGGGAAGAGCACATCTTGAACGGGGACCGCCGCTGCACGTACCGCTTTTCGTGAGCGGGCGTACCCTGGGTCATTGAGGCTGCGCGAGGTTTTGCGCTTTGGCCTGAGCGACTGAGGAATCACGGAAACGCAGAACTTAGTGGGAGAGCAGCACATGGGTCAGCCATCACCGATCGGCTCCTCTGGCGAGACCGAGTCTCTTTACCGTCGGGTGTTCGACCACGGCTTATTTTACGGAGAGCGGCAGCGGCTCGCTCGGGGTGAGATCGACTCGGTGCTCACCGACGTGCGCCGCCGATTGCGGCGCTCGTGGCTCGGCATTGTCTTTCTTTGTGTCCTGTTCACACCTGTTTTCATCGTGAAGTTGTTCGGAGCTCTCAGCGGGGATGAGGGGGTGCGCTGGCTCGCTGTTGTGATGGTCATAGCGTTCTTGACGACGTGGTGGGTGATCTGCCGCAACAACCTCAAGGCCACCCGTCGGGTGGCCGCGCTCCAAGAAGGCTTGGCTGCCGGCGCGGTCACGACCGAGGGCGCCCTGGCCGAATTGCAAAAGGGCTCAGACTGACCGACGAATTGCCCCGCTGAGCTCCCCTTCGCGTCCCTTTGGCTCCTGCTTCAAGAAGCTCTTGACGGAATGCGAATGTTAGGTATAGGTTAGGTCTGTCATGGCAGCCCGTCCGGATCACCCTGAGCCGCTCCCTGCGACTCCCACACCGACCCGACACCTGGGGCTCTGGGCGGGCTCGCCATGGCTTCTGACTCTGCCGCTGTCCTCGTAGCTGACTGGGGCACCCAGGCCGGGCAGGCGCGCGGTTTGACGGGAGAACTCGCCCGGGGACTCCTCGCTCCATGGAGTGCTCCTTGGAGTTCAGATTCTCGGAAAAGGTCGTCGCAACGTGCTGGCCACGGTCGCCCTAGAGAGTGGCGGCCTACCGGGCGACGCCTTCCGTGCGAACCCAAGGAACCCTGCGATGCCCAACCCATCACTCCGAGGACTGCTTGTCACCTGCATGCTGAGCCTGGCCGCCCAGGCCGGAACGGGCGATTCGAACCTGGCGGGAGGCCCAGCGCCGTCGCCGGCCGATGCCATCGAATGCCTGCTCTGGGATGACGACGTTGTCCCAGGGCTGCCTGGTCTCTTGAGCTTTACAAAAGTGACGAGCCTGGACGACTCGGGAAGCTGGGCGCTCAACGGCACCGTCGCGGGGATCGATTTCACGATGATCGACGGCGCGTTGGCAAGTGTCGAAGGTGATCCGCTGCTACCGCTGGCGAACCCGCTGGCGTTCGAGACCCTCTTGCTCACGAACGACGGTCATCGAGTTCGCTCCGTGAACACGATCCTGCCTCCCAACAGCACATTTCAGCATCACGTCTTCATCGATGACGTCATGCTGATTCAGGAAGGGGGGCCCTCCCAGCTTGGTAGCTATTACTACCAGCCGCGGGTCGTCGCGGCTGCGGACAATGGGCAAGCCATGATCTACAGCAGGGTTCCGCAGGACAACATCAACCTGGTTTCGTTCAACTCACTGGGAATGCTGATCAACGAGGTGAACCTCGTGGCGGAGGGCAGCCCCGCCGCCTGGCTCTCCGCGGGGCTGCTTTTGACTAACCAGATCAACTCCATACCCGAGAGCACGGCCTTGACCGACTCGGGGGACTGGGTGTTCAACGCACGGACTTCAGACCTGACCTGGTGGGTCGTGAAGAACAACACGGTTGTCGCCCAGCTCGGCGGACCCTCGCCACTCGCCGGTTACGAGTGGGCGTCCCTCAGTCCGACGAATTTCCAGCTTGCCGCCAATGACGCTGGCCAAGTGGCCCTCCGTGCGGGCATCACCCAGTCCGGCGCGAACTACAAAACCGGGATCTTCGTGGACGACCACTACGTGATCGGGACTGGTGATGTGATGCCCGGCCACCCAGGAACCGTACAGAGCGTTCAACCCTGGGGCCTTGGCCTGGACGAGGAGGGGCGGGCGATCTACGCCGCCGCCGTGGGTCCCAGCGGCACCAACTTCGTCAACGCCCACTTCCGCGACCAGGAGACGCTTGTGCGAGAGTACGCGACGAGCTTCGAAGGCGTGCTCTTCACGAACGTGCTGGGCAGCTCGATCAGCGCCCGCAGCAAGAACGGCCGTTGGTTGGCTTTCCAGGGAACACTCGGCGACGGACGTCGCGGCTGGTTTCGCGTCGATGTGCCGGTGCTGCTCGGTGACTCCTGGAGCGACGCGCCCGGCACCGGCATCGCCGGACAGGCCGGCACGCCGAACCTCCAGGGCACAGGCCTGCTGGAGACCAGCGAGGACTACTCTCTGGCTGTGACCGGCGGTGCCCCCGACGCGCTGCTGACCCTGGTGCTGGGACTGTCGCAGATCTCAGTGCCGTTCAAGGGCGGCGTGCTAGTGCCGGCGCCTGACTTGTTGCTCGACGGCCTGACCCTCGACGCGGGCGGATCCTGGTCGCTGTCGTCCCAATGGCCGCCGGGCATCGGCGCCGGCGCATCGTTCTGGCTCCAAGCCTGGATCGTCGACCCCACAGCCGCCGGTGGCCTTGCCGCCAGCGACGGTCTCCAGGGCACGACCAGCTGAGTTGATGAGCTGCTCACTGACCCAGCCTGGGCTTCTCAAGCACCCCACCGGCCAACCTTGCCCAGGAACCGCCCAGAAACGGCTCATCGAACGGCTCATCGAACGGCTTGCCACGCAGATTCTCGGCCCGTGGCGGAGCCGTTCGCCGCCGATTGGGCGATCATCTCCCCAGGCTGGTGAACCGAAAATGACGATGGCTCCATCTACCTCTCGACAGCCCACGCACCGCTGGGCGACAACGACCGAGAGAATCCAACCATGGCCACACCACTCGATGCCGACGCCCTGCTCATCCACGGCCCGTTCCTGCGGGCCCTGGCCCGTAGCCTGCTGAGCGACGACGCTCAGGCGGACGACGTCGTCCAGCAGACTTACCTGACCGCCCTCCGTTCGCCCCCACGAGAGCAGGGCAATCTGCGCGGCTGGATGGCTACCGTGGCCCGTCGGCTGGCCTGGGAACGGGGTCGGCGAGCGGGGCGCGTCAAGGTCCTGGGAGCAGCACGCGGCGCAGCGAGAGGCGATGCCCAGCACGGCGGAGATCGTAGAGCGGGAAGCTGTCCGTCGACTGGTGGTCGACGCCGCGCTCGAGCTGGACGAGTCCTCTCGGGCCGTGATCCTGCTGCGCTACTACGAGAACCTGCCCCCGCGCACCATCGCCAAACGACTGGAGCTGCCCGTCGAGACGGTGCGCACCCGGCTCAAGCGTAGCGTGGCCAAGCTCGGGCGGACCCTCGACCAGCGCCACGGCGGTGAGCCGCGCTCATGGTTGCCCGCTCTAGCGCCCTTGGCCTTCACGGGAAGCATCCGCACTGGCGGACTGGCTCAACT